>UQUS01000049.1 GCA_900544335.1 uncultured Sutterella sp. | reverse complement strand
TATGCCTATGGCTTAACCGCCAGAGATTTTTTAAATTTTAATTACCTACTTGACTTGGTCGGTGAAATGTGCCCCCCCCGTCAAAGGCCGACTCCGAACGGCATCACGATTAAAGCCGGAAGGACCGGAATCGAAGTCCGAGGGGATTCCAACCAGCTTGTATCCGTCGACGCAAGAACGGTGACCGTACGTCCGGATGGGGAGAATGCTTTCGGACAGATTTCCGAGATTCGACAGGTGTGCGAAATTGGAGAGTTGAACAATGAGTTATTCATCGAAGTGGCGGATAACAAGGATTTAACGCTCTCCGTCGATGAACCGAGACTCAACACTTCCAATGAATCAGCCGTCGTTCTGGAAGGGACAGGAACTTTACATTTTTTCCGAAACGGGTCGGGAGACCAAACGCTCAATATCTTCCAAGGGAGTGAGTCGTACTCCGGAGAGGTAGGCGTCATTCTTAATGAAGATAGCAACGGAAAATCGGCAACCCGACTTACCGTAAACGGGAACCTCAACATTGTTCTCTATGTAAGGAGCCTTTATTCAGATGAAGGAGTCATACGTCTTTACCAATACACAGAGAATGATGATCGACAATCGCTTTCAGTTACGGGCGATTTAACGGGAAAGGTCATCATCAACCGTCCCGATAAGCCGGCTGATTTGTCGTTTCTTTTTCCCGAACGGACAGATGCGACAGTGGGCGGCAACGTCGATGTCAGCCTGTCGGCAACCGTCGGCTCCGGCGTTTTCTACGGCGTGCAAAATCGCGGTTTCAACTCTGTTTGGTCGCAACGCAATGCGGCATCGGTAATCAATTTGGGGGACGAGGGCAAAGTAGTCGCATTGCATGACATTATGATGGTGGCCCGAAACCCAAGCACAGAGAAAGGGGCAGAAGTCTACGGCCTTTACACATCCGGTCTTGCTTCTGAAGAAACCGGGACGCCTGAAATTATTGTTCGGGGTGATGCGCGTCTTACGGACATTCGAGCTGCCGTCAAGAGTTCCGATCCGTCCGTCTCTGCGTACGCCGCGGGAGCCGAGGCCCACGATGACGGGGTCATTCGGTTTTTAAGAGGGCTAACCGTCAACAACATTGCCGCTTCTGTCAATGAAGCCGGGGTTCCCTGTGTTTCGGGAACAACGGACGCAAGTTCCGAAGCCTATGCGCTTTCTGCGTTAAACGGCGGAACGATTCTGGTCAATCACGACAGACTTGAAAACGTACATGTGAAGATCGAAAACAATCTTCTCTCGTACGGTCGACATGCCCCGTCCGATCGCCTCTCTTTAATCGATATCAATTTCATGACGCCCGAGTCTTTTTTCACCGGACTCACGCTAAGCGGCACAACCGATGCACCGGCTTCTCCGGGCACAACGAACCTACGTTTCTTTAACGGGGCGACGTGGAATGTTCCCGATGACAATAGGCTCGAGGGAGAGATCCATCTTAATAACGGCAACGTCATTTTGGGACACAGTCCGTCAAGCATCGAGAGTGATATCCCCTTTGCCGTGAACTTGGAAGTTAAACATCTGACGGGCGAGGGCGGTCTGTTTTCGATGCGTGTCGATAAGAGTCGAGACATCACGGATCATCTGGCGGCAGATACCGGGACCGGAAGCCACAAGGTGAGGTTGCGCTCAACGGGCCATGAGCCGACGGATGCGTCTCTTAGAAGCTTGATTGATACTCTGCAAGGGGATGCGACATTTGCTCTTGAAAACGGCCCGGCGGAGTTCGGGGTGTACCGCTACGATTTGGTATCGACAAGAGAAGGTGACAAGACCACCTGGTACCTTGACCGTACGCAAGGCCCCAGCCCGACACCCGATCCTGATCCGAATCCTCCTGGACCGGGCTATTCCAATTCAGCCCGTGCCGTTTTAGCGTTAACAAGCCTTGCTTCGCAGGGCATGCAATACGTAAGCACCCTTTCGGATCTACGTAAGCGCCTCGGAGAAGTGCGGCGTGATGAGGATGACGGACTTTGGGTGCGTGCCGTTGCTGCCCAAGACCGCATGACAGGGTTTGAAGGGATGCGGTTTAAGCAAACCTCCTATCGCTTGAATGTCGGCTTTGACCATGCAAGCGGCCCGTGGTTATTCGGCGGTGATTTTGCTTATGCCGAAAATCGCCAAAAGATGGACCGAGAAGTTTTTAAAGGCAAGTCACATAGTTACGGCTTGGATTTGTATGCCGCGTATCGCGCCGAAAACGGAGGCTATGCCGATTTTGTCGTAAGCGGCCGTCGGAGCCACCAACACCTGACGACCGTGATGCTGGACGGTATCGGTGTGAAGGGTTCTTATCGCAATGCCGGGTACGGTGCCTCAATCGAAGTCGGGCGCCTTATGACCGTAAGCGAGGAACATGACGTATTTTTCGAGCCGCAAGCGCAATTGGCGTACTTTGCGGTACAAGGAAAAGATTGTGTGCTTTCCAACGGGCTTAAAGTTCGGCAAAAGGATTACGAAAGCCTCACGGGGCGCCTCGGCGGTGTATTCGGGAAAAACTTTACGTCACCCGAAACCGGTCGCTTCGGCCAGGCGGCTTTGCACGCAGGCTGGAAGGGCAGTCTTTTCGCCGGGTCCGGTGTCACAGTAAACGACGTGCGATTTAGCGATAAGCTTCTATACAACCGCTTTTATTGCGGCGTGAGCGGATACATCACGCAAGGAGAGAACCTTTCCTTTTACGCCTATGCCGAGAGCGAGAAAGGGCGGGGGTATGCCAAAGCTTTGGAAGCCGGTATCGGGATGAAGTACCGCTTTTAAACGGCAATTGGGGCTAATGAACGTAGGGCTCGGCCGCACGAGGGTTTCCGGTCTCCTCGTGCGCTTTTGTTGTGATTGAAGTCATTGAAAACCCCTGCCGATCTCTGAACTCTACCCCAAAAAGTAGACCGTTTTAGTTTTCAATTTTGGGTTATTTGACGACGATATTCTATCGGAGTCAG
>UQUS01000048.1 GCA_900544335.1 uncultured Sutterella sp. | reverse complement strand
AAGCTTGCGCCCGGCAAGCGAAATCGTCGTTGTCAGGCGAGCTCCCTTGGTGCCGATCGGATCTTTGGCGACCTGCACCATCAGGCTTTGCCCTTCGGAAAGAATCTTTTCAATCGGCTTAATTTGATCTTCGGGCAGGTGCTGCTCGATGTCGATGATGTGTAGGAAGGCACTGCGCTCAAGGCCGATATCCAAAAAGGCCGACTGCATGCCCGGAAGAACCCGTAGCACGCGCCCCATGTAGACGTTACCGACAATGCCGCGTTCGGCGACGCGCTCAATGTGTAAATCTTCGAGCACGCCCTGCTCTAATAGCGCCACGCGTGTCTCGCGCGGGGAGCAGTTGATCAAAATATCTTGCATAACTGACCGCCCGGTCTGCCGCAGCAGGGAAGATCGAGCACAAAAGTCGAAAAATGTAGAGGCATTTTAGCGATTCGGAGACCTCTTCTGCCGGCGTTCGGGCTGCAAGGTGATGTGATCGATGCCGAAACGTTCGGAAAGGGTGCGGCGCGCCACCGCAAGCATCGCGTCCCAATTTTCTTCCGCATCGGTATGTAAATGCGCCGAAATCGCCGAATGACCCGGTGCCATCGTCCAAACGTGTAAATCATGCACTTCTTTGACGCCCGGAATTTGCGCCAGGGCATCGCCGACGGCGTTGTAATCGACGCCTTCGGGAACGGCATCCAAAAGAACCGGCACCGATTCTTTAAAAATCGAATACGTGGCCCGAAGTAAAAGGAGCCCGACTAAAACCGAGAGAATCGGATCGACCACGGAAAACTCTGGTCCTCCGAAGTACACAAGGGCGCCCGCGGCAATGGCTGCGACCGACCCCATGAGGTCCCCGGCGACATGCAGCAAGGCCGCCCGTGTGTTCATGTTCTTTTTGTCGCGCGAAAGCGACCCGATTACAGCGACGTTCATCAAAAGCCCGACGAGGGCAATGCCCATCACAACGCCCCCTTGAACCTGCGGGGGATCGGCCACACGGATTGCTGCCTGCACGAAAATCCACACCACGACGCCGAGCATGGCAAGCGCGTTGATAAAGGCCGCAAGGGCCTCGACACGGGCGTGTCCGAAACTGTGGTCCGAATCGGCGCCTTTGGTGGCAATCCAATTGGCAAGAAGCGCTAAAAACAGGCTCAGCGAGTCGGTAATCATGTGCCAGGCATCGCTCACAAGTGCGAGGGAATTGCCCCACAGACCCCCGATCAGTTCCACAAAAGCAAACCCGAGCGTTAAAAAGACCGCCACGCCGAAAACGTCAGTTTTGACGCGCCCGGCGGCGTGCACGTAGACGCTGTCACCCTCGTCGTGCCGTGCATAGCCCATAAGGGGCGATTTCTGTGTCGTGCGTTTACTATCCATCGCAAAAACCCGAATAAAAACCCTTCGCGTGAGGCGCCTTTTCAAGCCGCCTGCGAAGGGTTGACTTGACCGATTACTAAGGCGCCTTACTCTTTTTTGTTCTCCGAGAGCATCGGAACAATCGTGGATGCATCGGAACTTAGCAGGCCCGTCTTAGCGTACGTACGCAGTTTCTCACGCGTATCGGTGATGTCCAGGTTGCGCATCGTTAACTGTCCGATACGGTCCACGGCCGTGAACATCGAGTCGCCCTTTTCCATCGTCAGTCTCGAAGGCTCGTACGTTAAATTCGGGGACTTGGTATCTAAAATTGTAAAGTCGTTACCGCGACGCAATTCAAGGGTCACTTCGCCGGTGATCGGACGTGCGACCCAACGCATGGCGCTTTCCCGGAGCATGATGGCCTGGCTGTCAAACCAGCGTCCCTGGTAAAGAAGCCGCCCGAGTTTGCGCCCGTTGATGTGGTACTGCTCGATTGTATCTTCGTTGTGAATGCCCGTTACAAGGCGCTCGTAGGCAATGTATAGGAGCGCCATACCCGGGGCTTCATAAATGCCGCGGCTCTTGGCCTCGATAATGCGGTTTTCGATTTGATCTGTCATCCCGAGACCGTGCCGTCCGCCGATGCGATTGGCTTCGAGCATAAGTTCAACCGAATCCTCGAATTCGCGTCCGTTTAACGCCACGGGTTGCCCTTCTTCAAAGCGCACTGTCACGACTTCCGGCGCAACGGGGACCTTCTCGTCCCAGAAAGCCACGCCCATAATCGGCTCGACAATCTTCATCGATGTGGAAAGTTGCTCTAAGTCCTTGGCTTCGTGCGTTGCCCCGAGCATATTCGAATCGGTCGAATAGGCTTTTTCCGCCTTCATGCGATAGGCAAAGCCTTGGGCCGTAAGAAACGCCGACATCTCGGCACGCCCGCCGAGTTCGGAAATAAACTGAGTATCAAGCCAGGGCTTGTAAATCTGCAGGTTGGGATTAACGAGAAGCCCGTACCGGTAAAAGCGTTCGATGTCGTTGCCCTTGTAAGTCGACCCATCCCCCCAAATATTCACACCGTCTTCGCGCATCGCGGAAACGAGCATCGTGCCCGTGACGGCACGACCCAAGGGGGTGGTGTTGAAGTACGGAAGACCCGCTGTATAGATGTGAAATGCATTGGACTGAATCGCCGCAATGCCTTCGGCCACAAGCTGATGACGACAATCGATTAAGCGGGCGTTTTCAGCACCGTACTCCATGGCGCGACGCGGAATCGCCTCATAATCGGACTCATCGGGCTGACCCAAATTGGCCGTATAGGCATACGGGAACGCGCCTTTGTTTTTCATCCACCGCAGGGCAGCACTCGTATCGAGCCCGCCGGAAAAGGCAATACCGACCTTTTTGCCGACCGGAACGCTTTGAAGAATGGTTTGAGACATCGTTGCACCTAAAACAAAAAGTAAAAAAGCAAAGGTTTTCGAAATGTCTTCGAAAACCGAAATTGTTCCCCCTTGAAGGTAACTCCCTTAGGCTCTACCCACAACACAACGCGTTAAATTATAGGCGTCCTCCCGAGGCCCTTTCGGGAAAGACCCCGACTTTAAAGCGCGAACTTGTCGGCGATTAACTTGGCTACGGACGTTTTCCCTAGGCGACTCTCGAGGGCAGGAAGCGCGCCGGAAACCTTCACTTTTTTCAATCGAGAAACGAATCGGAACGCACCATCCCCTCTCTTTTGCAGTTTTGAGCCTTTCTATGAAAAAACAGATTTCTCCTTAAGAAAAGTCGATCTGAGAGACTCTGTGCCTCTCAGGCTTTTTTCGCACCCTTTACCAAATTGCGGCGTCAAGCTCCGTCCTTCAGGGGGAGATATAAGCCGCGCGGTTTTGTTTAGCTCGGCGTCTGCTGATTCTCGATGTATGTCTTGATAATCGAGAGCGGAGCTCCGCCGCAGCTGGCGGCGAAATACGAAGGCGACCACA
>UQUS01000047.1 GCA_900544335.1 uncultured Sutterella sp. | reverse complement strand
GTCTTTTTCATGATTGAATTCCTTTAATTAAAGTAATCGCAAGCGGTGTTAACAACCGCCTGTTCCCGTCCCGCCGCTTCGTACCCGAATGGATGACGGAGCAATACGGGTTGGAACCTGTGAGGGAATAGGCAAAATGCCTTATTCCACGCGACCCATTGTATATAGAAACAAGAGGCGGGCGAAATAAATAACCGACGCAAGCATTTTTCTGAAGAACGGATGTTGCATTTGCGCAACTCCTTTCTTTTTTCAGTTGATTTTATGGGGTTTCTCAAGAGAGATCTTGCT
This sequence comes from uncultured Sutterella sp., assembly GCA_900544335.1. Taxonomy (GTDB): domain Bacteria; phylum Pseudomonadota; class Gammaproteobacteria; order Burkholderiales; family Burkholderiaceae_F; genus Duodenibacillus. Next base: position 3,683 of record UQUS01000047.1, on the reverse strand, counting down.
TGGGACGGAAGCTTTAAAAATCACTTTCAGAAATGATTTCAATTAATTTGCCTGTTATCGGATGCAAAAAACTCAGGCGTTCGGCATGTAGACAAAGTCGGCGCGAACCGGTTTCTGCGGCTTGACCATCCCGACCGTAAAACACGTCGCCGAAAATCGGTGTTGCCAATCCCGATCTGTGCGCACAATGCACGCGCAGTTGGTGTGTTCTTCCTGTGTGAGGCGTAAGGCGCACAAGGGTTCCGATATCGCCTATCGGCAAGATTCTATTTTCAAGAACTTCCACGTGTGTTACTGCCTCTTTTCCACCGGCTGTCGTCGGAAGAACGCATTGGCGGGGACGATCTATGCGATTCACCCCCAAGGGAAGATTCACGGCTCCTGACGAAATGCTGAGGATTCCGTCCAAAAGCGCTACGTAAGTTTTGGTGACTTTTCGGGAACGAAAAGCCTTTTGCATGACGCTTTGAACTTCCCGATTCTTGGCATAGGCGATAACGCCGCTCGTAGCCATGTCAAGCCTGTGAATGTCGTAAAGCGGGCCGTGCTCACAGACGAGAAGACTTAAACAGTTGACCTTTTCTGTCACAGAGGGAACGGAAGCGAGTTTTGCAGGCTTACAAACAATTAAAAGGTCTTTGTCTTCGAAAAGAATCGGAATGGGAGGAATCGGATGCTCTGCAGGTTCGGAGAGAGGAACCCCATCAAGAAGCCGCATTAAAAGAGGCTTTCCCGAATGGCACGGTGCATAAAAAGTTTGATTAAACCGAACGTCGTGAATCTCAGTATTTCCGACATGCCACTCGCCGAAAGACACCAGACGCTCGTCCACTCGGGCACGGTTAAAGGCATTAAGGAGTACGACACTTGGCGAAGAAAGAGCCTCTCTCATCGCAAAGAGCATTTGGCCCTTAAACCACGCCAATTTCTTCCCGCCGTGAAATGTGTCTTTTGCTGAGTACGCATTTAACTGCTTTGTCAGAAAGGCACGGAAGGAAAAAGGCGTCCCGTCTGCAGAAAAAAGTTCCGTGTCCAAAATGCCGTCAAAAGAAACGGAAGGCCACAAAAGATTGGGAGTAAGGTCGCGCCAATCGGACGGCAATGTGCGGTTCGGTTTTAGGGCGTACTGTGCGTAAAGAGCGCCGTTCTTTTCAAAGACAAGGGCTCCGACTCGTCCATTAAGTCCAGCCGGCGCATCGAAATGCTTTTTGGCTTTAATAAGGAATGGGGACGGCGGTGTGCGAAAGGGATTCGGACAAGCTTCTCCCGCCCAAAACCCGGGTAACCGCACGCCGTCCATTGGTCAGTCCACTCCGCGGACGCGGTCTTCGTAAAACTGCTTTTTCCAAGCTTCGAAGGTTCCGGCATCCAAAGCCGCGCGAATCTCGGCCATCAAGTGAACGTAATAGTGAAGGTTGTGAATGGAATTTAATCGAGCCCCGAGAATTTCATTGACTTTTTGCAGGTGATGCAAATACGCCCGTGTAAAGCCCTTGCAACAGTAGCAATCACACGTCGGATCGATGGGGCGTAAATCCTTTTCATACTTTGAGTTGCGGATTTTGACATTGCCGTAACGTGTAAAAAGCCATCCGTTACGGGCGTTGCGCGTCGGCATAACACAGTCGAACATATCGATGCCACGACTCACACCTTCGACAAGATCTTCCGGGGTGCCGACTCCCATCAGATACCTAGGTTTGTCCTGCGGCATATTGGGAACGATTGCATCCATAATTTCGAACATCTTTCCTTTGGGCTCACCCACAGAAAGCCCCCCGACGGCATAGCCGTCAAACGGCATTTGCGTTAATCCGGCTAGCGATTCCGCACGAAGATTCGGAAACATACCACCTTGAACGATGCCGAAAAGGGCATTGGGGTTTCCGAGCCTATGAAATTCCGTGAGCGACCGTTTGGCCCACCTTAAACTCATCCGCATGGAATCGGCAGCTTCTTTTTCCGTTGCCGGGCGATCTCCCATCATGTAGGGCGTGCACTCGTCAAGTTGCATGGCAATATCGGAATTTAAAACCGTCTGAATTTGCATGGAAACTTCAGGGGTCAAAAAGAGCCTGTCGCCGTTAATGGGAGAAGCAAACCGCACGCCTTCTTCGGTAATTTTGCGAAGTTGTCCGAGACTAAAGACCTGAAAGCCACCTGAGTCCGTCAGAATCGGTTTGTTCCAATTCATAAAGCGGTGTAGGCCGTTATGCGCACGGATGACATCAAGTCCAGGGCGCAACCACAAGTGGAAGGTATTACCGAGGATAATCTGTGCCCCCATCGCCTCGAGTTCATTCGGAGCCATAGCCTTGACGGTTCCGTAGGTCCCGACCGGCATAAAAATCGGGGTTTGAACAACGCCGTGCGCCAATGTGATGCGCCCGCGTCGAGCCAGTCCTTCGGTTTTCAAACATTCAAATGTCAGCATGTCTTTGCCCTCGCAGATTCCGGCACTTCAAAAAAGCACGCGTCGCCGTAACTAAAGAACCGGTAACGCTCGTCAATGGCGTGTCTGTAGGCCTCAAGAACACGATTTCTTCCGACAATCGCCGAAACTAACATGACCAGTGTGGACTTCGGAAGGTGAAAATTTGTAATCATCACATCGATGATTTTGAATTTGTATCCCGGGGCAATAAAGAGTTGCGTATCCATGGTTCCGGAGCGAACGTGTCCGGCACAATCGGCGGCACTTTCAAGAGTCCGAAGGCTTGTAGAGCCAACGGAGATGACGCGGCGCCCCAGAGCCTTAGCGCGATTGATTTTTTCAGCCGTTTCCGGACTGATTTCACACCACTCCGAATGCATAGTGTGGTTCTCTAGGTTTTCTTCTCTCACAGGTTGAAACGTTCCGGCTCCAACGTGGAGCGTGACATACGCTTCTTCAATCCCATGAGCAGAAAGGTTTTTCAAGAGTTCTTTAGAAAAGTGTAGGCCCGCCGTCGGCGCTGCCACGGCTCCGGGACGCGAGGCGTAAACCGTCTGATAACGGCCCTCGTCTTCTTTGGCTGCCTCGCGTTCGATGTAAGGCGGCAAGGGAACCTTTCCGAAACTATCCAAAATACTGAAAACTTCCGCATCAAACCGCAGGTGAAAAAAATCTCCTTCTCGCTCGATAACCGTTGCCGTACAGGTTTGTCCTTCGGAGTTTTCAAAGATAAGTTTTGATCCGGTTTTGGGAGTTTTGCTGGCGCGAAGCATAGAAAGCGCTTCGTTTTCTGAGACAACACGCTCAATCATGGCCTCAACGGCGCCGCCCGTTTCTTTCTTACCGCGAAGACGAGCCTTGATGACTTTTGTGTTGTTCATTACGAGTAAATCTCCGGGATGGAGAAGCTTCTCGACATCCAAAAAATGCAAATCTTCAATGATATCTGTTGTCACGTGAAGCAGGCGCGAAGCCGTTCTCTCTTTTAACGGATATTGCGCAATAAGTTCTTGCGGAAGATCAAAGTCGTAATCGGAAAGATGTTGCCCGACTAAATAATCGGGATGAATGTCAACTGTCATGTGTGAGCTGTGGCTTTACCGGCCAAGGAATTGAGAACGGACGAAATTATACAGACGGTCAAATTTGCAACAGGAAAGAGATTGGGAAACCGCCCTATTTCTCCGTCATCCATTCGGGTACGAGGCGGCGGGACGGGAACAGGCGGTTGTTAACACCGCTTGCGATT
>UQUS01000046.1 GCA_900544335.1 uncultured Sutterella sp. | reverse complement strand
TCCACCGAAGTGATCAGCGGCGCAAGCTGCTGACACAGTAGAGAATCTCCGTCGTTCACGGCGGAGAGAACGTCAATGCCTCAAATCCCATGCCTTTCGGTCAAAAACCCGTTAAAACCCGGAAAACCGCCCGAATTTCTCGCATCTCGCGTTGCCAATTTCTCTTATCATTTGCTAACGTGCTCTAACTTACGGTAATTTGCACGCATCCTTCGATAACGTGATTCGTTGCCGACAAAAGTGCCTTTTTGAGGGTATTTTCGGGATAAACCACCGCCCTTTTCGACCTTTTTCAGAAAAAATCAGACGTCCGCCGGCTCAATGCCCGAACGCGGTACATCCAGACTGAGCGTCACGCCGCGCGTGGGGTTGGCGCGTCCGATCAGACGCCCGTTGTGTCGCTCGGCAATCGTCGAAACGAGCGAAAGGCCGAGACCTAAACCCGATTCCTTGGTGGTCATGAAAAGCATCATGAAGTGATCGACGTACTCTTGCGAGACCTTCGGGCCGTTGTCGCTCACTTCGATGCGCCAGAATTGCTCACACTGGAAAACTCGAACACGAATCTCGGCATCGAGCATATCTTTGACGGAATCGTTGGCGTTTTTAAGTAAATTTAAAACCGCGAGTTCAATTTCCCAGTCATCGATTTCCGCCCAAAGGTACGGCGAAATATCGGTAATGACCGGTGCCGTTCCGCGATGAGAGCGCCTGAAGTTTTCAATCGCCCGTTCCACGGTCACGCTCAAATCCGACGTAACCAACGTCGGTGTTTTTTGCTTGGCGTACGAGCGCACGCGATTGACGATTTCGGAAGCGCGAGTTCCTTGATTGACGATTTCTTCCAAAATATTGATGAGAATGTCTTTATCGATTTGGTCGCGCCGGACGCGCCTTAGCATCCCGTGAGCAAAATTATTAATTGCGCCGATCGGCTGCTTGAGCTCATGGGCAATCATCGTGGACATTTGTCCGATCATGCCGGCTCTTTCTAAGTTGGTGATGCGATCGCGTGCAACCGTGGCTTCCCGTTCGATTTTCTCACGTTCACGCAGTGCAAGACGCAACTGAAGCGTTTTCTTGCGAACGGCATACGAAACAATCGTCGAATATAAAACAATTAAGACAAAGAGAATGGCAACACTAAGGACCGCTATGCGATTTTCTTTGAAAAACTCACCGAACGTCCAGCGACCGGGCTGCTCGTACGGGCCGATTTTCAAATCAAAGAAAAGGTCATAGACGGCGCGGTCGGACGCAGGAGGCGCCCAACGGAAACCTGCCTCGGAGATAAGAGGCGAACGAAGCACCTCACGCACGAGATTGGCCCGACGCAAATCCACGCTTTCGGTGCGCGAAAGATAAAGCGACGGATAGCGATCAGTTGAGGAAACAACGCCGTTTTTACTTGTTTTTTTTGCCTCGATAAACCGAAAATCGGAGGCGCGAATTTGGCCGCTTGCAACGAGTGCCTCGAAAGCCCCCGAAGGGAGCACGCCTGCATAGGCGTGCGAGGCCGCCACCTCACGAACCACTTTTAAGGGATTGTCGCCGTAAAACGTGACTTTTTCAAAAAAGACCGACGGTGCGTAGCCGCGGCGCAAAATGTCACGCTTGGCGACATACCAACCGGCAAAACTTGTCGCCGACGTCAGTGCGAGCGTCTGACGGTTTAAGTCTTCCACACGCCGGGCCGATTTGTTTGTGACGCGTGTAAAGTACACGGCGCCCTCCACTTCCGAAGGGCTCGGGGCATTTTTCGGCCAGAGAGAGGCAATCGGGAAAAGAACGGGACGAAACGCATTGGTTTGCGTAAACAGGGACGCCGTCGTTAAAAGTAAATCCACCCGCCCTTCGCGCACCCGCTCGACGATTTCCGCACGCGTTAAGCGCTGCACGGCAATGTGGCGACTATTTAACTGAGCGACAAAGGCACGAACGGTCGACTCGATGGCTGTCGCATAAGGAGCCGTTTCCGAATCGATTTCCACAGCGAGGATAAAAGGGCCCGGACCCCGCGCCCGTGTCGGAAGTTCCGTGAGGTTATGCGACTCGAGTAAAACGGCCACACTGACGCTTGAAAAAGCAAGCAGGGCGCCGAGTACGGCGACCTTAAAACCCATCAAAAGCGACCAAAACGGACAAGTCATCCCTAAACACCCGGCAGCGCGATATGGCGGTTCGGCCAGCGCATATCGACCACCTTAAGAATCGTGTATTCGCTCGTCAACCCTTCGGCGGTTTGCCGAGCAACGATGCGCACGTTGGCAATCAAAATGTCCCCCGGATACAGGGAAAAGACGCCGTTATCCACGAGGGCCTGAAAGTTCGCATCAAGCATCCGAATGTTGATCATCTGGGAGCCCGTCGAGAACGTCCACGTGTCGTCCACGCCGGCTACGGGCCCGGCTAAGGAAAGCGCCATCGTGCGCACTTCGTCAATAAGGAGAACATCTTTTTCCTCGGGCATCGCAAGCGAAAGGATGTGCCGTGAATCAAGCTCCACAATCACTTCGCCCGTCGTGCGGCTTGTAAACACAATGCGCTGCAGTTTTGTGTTTTTAAGAGCATCGCCGAAAGCCGAAATCGCACGGCGCACGCCGCGGTTTCTTAAAAGGCGATACGTCGTGTAACTCACGTGAAAGACATCGCGCCCGCAATTGATGTCAACGACGTCTCCGAGCAAATCGACGCGGTCGATTTCGCGCCCACCGAGAGCAATCAAAAGCTGGAAAAGACCGGGAAGCGTGCCGTCTTCCGCATCGCTTTGCTGGGGATCAGCGAGGTCATGCTTTCTTAACCCCAAGGCATCGAGAACAATCATCGGCTGCGGGTTCATCAACAGGGCGTTACCCGATAAAGCGGCGCGCCGGGCCATGCCAAGGTTAATGCCGAAGCCGTAGTCGACTTCGAACAAATCGGAACCCGGGTTGCGCCTGACATCGATTTCCGCTTCCACCAAGCGACCGTATAGCTCCATGGCCGAAGCTGTCAGAATCGTGTCGATACCGACAACGGATTCGGAAACGGAACGATCCTCGGATGTTGCGCCGGACCGGAGCAACCCTTTGAATGAAACGTCAAACACGGCCAAAGCCATCGTTCTCTCCTAAAATATAAGATAGGCAATCGGGGCATTTTACCCTGATAATGTAATCCTTTCTTTTCTGCGAGACATGCTGTGGTCACCGACGGACAGACACCTTTGAAAATTGCGCTTGCCGATGCCTTCAGTAAGACCGTCATCGATGCGCTCATTACTTTCGGGGATAAGTCCGTCGAAGAACTTTACGAGCACATCGCGTACGCCAAAGGCGCTTGGTACCACGCCGTCCCCGGCATCAATCGCGAAACCGCTGTTCGCTTAGTCGATTGGCTCAAAGAAAATGCTCCGGACATCGGTGAAATCACATCCGAGTTTTATCCGAAAGAGGAAATGCTCCCTGCGACACCGGTCCGAGAAACAACCCCTTCCCCTCTTATGAGCCTACCTGAAACGCTTTCGGGCAAGTTCGGGACAAATCGCGGACGCGATGCCTCGCTCCTTGAAGCCGAAGACGACCTAGCGGCCGTGCGTGCATGGCTTAAAGCGCGAGCCGCCAATCCCAATACCCACGCTCAGTATGAAAAAGAAGCCGAACGATTTTTACTCTGGGCCACGATGGAGCGCCGTAAAGCCTTAAGTTCCGTCGGGACGGAAGACGCAGCGCTTTACTACCGGTGGCTCGAAGCGTTAGGGAGAACAAGCGAAGCCGAGTGGGCACAAACCTGGAACCTACCTCAAACCACGTGGATCGGACCAAAAAACACGCCGCGCTTAAGTAGCACGTGGCGCCCCTTTAACGGACCCTTAAGTCCGTCAAGTCGCAAAACGGCCACGACAGCCGTACGGCTTCTTTTTACGTTTCTGACGAAAACAGGATACCTAAGGAGCAACCCCTTCGATCAGGTCTCCTCCAAGATTCGACTACTTCCGGGCGAAGGAGCCCCCAAGGCTTTTGCCGATAGATCCCTTTCTTCCCGTCAGTGGGAAGAAATTACCGAACACTTGGAAGCCATGACAGACGGTGCGGCTAAAGCGCGCCTTCGCGTCATCCTGTCACTTGGCAAGGGACTCGGGATGCGCGCTTCGGAAATGATCGGTGCGAAAACCGGTTGGATTACGACGCGTCGCATCGGGGATACGGACCTTTGCGTCATCGAAATTGTTGGAAAAGGTGACAAGATTCGGCGCCTTCCGGTTCCGGAACAAACTGAAGACGCCGTCAATCGGTATCTGGCCACTCGAGGCCTTCCGGTGCATTCCCTTTGCCCGCCCGAAACTCCGATTCTTGCAAGCCTCGGAAAACGCAAAACGGCGGGGCTTTCTCGCTCGGGTCTATACAAAGCCCTCTGTGAATTTTTTGAGAGTGTGGCTCTTGCCGTTGAAGTCAAGCGCCCGTCCGATGCCGAAAAGTTGCGTGCCGGTTCGACGCACTGGTTGCGCCACACGTTTGCCGTCACGGCTTTAAAGACCATGGACATTAACCTGGTGCAAACTGCCATGGGGCACGCCTCCATCGGAACGACAAGTCGTTACCTTGCGCCCGAAGAAGCCGCTCTTGCCGAGGCGATGAAAAAAGTCAAACCTCTTTAGGTTTGAAAATCACATTCCCGACAACACAAACCCCGAGAAATCCCGGGGTTCGGCTCGGCAGGATTTCTCCTGCCGAGTTCTTTACATTACGAAGCTACGAAACGCGCCTTAGAAGCGATACGTGAGTCCCACCTTACCGCCGACGGCCGATGTGCCTTTGTTGCCGGCCCCTAAGTGCGCCGCAGCGTCAATCGTGAGGTTCCCCTTGGCAAAGCCCACACCGAACGA
>UQUS01000045.1 GCA_900544335.1 uncultured Sutterella sp. | reverse complement strand
TAGTTTCCCCATTTTTTGACTCCCAAGGGGGTCAAATTAAAGTTCGTTTCGGGGGTACTTTAAGAGTTCGCCCAACATCTAAGGCAATCGCTCTATTGCGAAGAGGTTTTTTTTGCGTTAGAGTTTCCCTGCTTCATGAAAGGATTCTTAAATGCTTTGTGCGCGCTTTTATTTTTACTACTTTATTTCGCCTCGGCGAAAGGGGTAGTTGCGCGCCAAACACACCACCGAAACCGCCGAGAGGAAACACTCGGCGGTTTTCTTTTCCGGGGTTTCCAATCAAGCACACACAATAAAAGGATGAAACCATGACTCAAAAACGAACAACCGATGACATTCGCGTCAAGTCAACACAGGAACTTGCGCCTCCGATGCACTTAATTCACGAGTACCCGTGCTCGGACGCGGCAGGTGCCACGGTTCACGCCGCACGCGAGGCCGCAAACCGCATCATGCGGCAAGAAGACGATCGCCTCCTCGTTATCGTCGGTCCCTGCTCGATTCATGACCCCGAAGCTGCCGTTGACTATGCTCGTCGGTTAAAGAGTCTGAAAGATCAACTGAGCGCTGACCTTGAAATCATCATGCGCGTGTATTTTGAAAAACCCCGCACGACCGTCGGTTGGAAGGGCCTGATTAATGACCCCGATATGGACGGCAGTTTCCAAATCAATAAGGGGCTTCGCATTGCGCGCAAACTCCTTTTGGACATCAACGAGATGGGGCTTGCAACGGCAACGGAATTTTTGGATACGATTTCCCCGCAGTACACTGCTGATTTAATCAGTTGGGGCGCCGTCGGCGCCCGTACAACCGAAAGCCAGGGACACCGGGAACTAGCAAGCGGTCTTTCGTGTCCGATCGGATTTAAAAACGGCACCTCCGGCGACATCAAAATTGCCGTCGATGCCGTAGGAGCGGCGCGCTACCCGCACTTTTTCTTAGGCGTTACGAAGGCCGGTATCAGCGCCATTATTTCCACGACGGGAAATGATGATTGCCACATCATTCTTCGCGGCGGAAAAGAAACCAATTACGATGCCCAAAGCATTGCCAAAGCCTGCGAGATGCTTAAAGCGGCTGGGCGCCCCGAGGCCGTCATGATTGACGTTTCGCACTCCAATTCCCACAAGGTTTTCAGCAACCAAGTCCTCGTGACCGAGAACCTGTGTGAACAGATTGCCGGGGGCAACAAAGCCATCACCGGCATCATGATTGAATCGAACCTAGTGGAAGGACGTCAGGATATCGTTACCGACAAACCCTTAACGTATGGGCAATCGGTCACCGATGCCTGCGTCGGTTGGAAAGATACCGCCTCGATGCTTGAAAACCTTGCTAAAGCCGTACGCAAGCGTCGTGGCTTTTAAGACATTCCAAAGCTTCACCACAAAGCTTAACCAAACTCCGAGAGCCCCAAATCTCGGGGTTTTGTTTCTCTCCGAAAAAATAGTGGCTTCCCGTCGCATGTCGCGACATTTCAACCTAGGAGAGAGCAATGTCTCAAAATATCTTTACCGATGCTGTTGTTGCCTTGTTAAGTTGTCTGGAAGGTGACTACACGGACGGCGCAACGCCGGGCCTTACCTTGAGCGTCCATGAACGAGAAGGCGGCTGTACCGCCTCGTGGATCTTTCGGGCTCAAGTGCGCACCAACCGCTTTAAACGCACCATCGGAACGTATCCGAAAATTCCCCTTGCAGAGGCCCGCGAACGTGCGCTCCTTTGTAGGGACATTTTGACCACGTGCTTTGATTTAACCGGACCCTTAGCCGATGCCGTTGTCTTCCGAGAGACCCCGAAAACAATTCGGTCTCTGTGGTCGCTTTGGGTCGAAAGTGAAAAGAGCCGTTGCGGCGGCGGAGCTCAAAAGACTTGGAAGGATTTACTGGCGCGTGGGGAAAACCACGTCTTTTCCGCCGTCGGAGACAAAACACCGTCCGAGGTTCTTACCGGCGACGTGGTACGAATTCTAAACAACGCCTATGCAACGCTTCATGAATCGACGGTACGCAAATTACATCGGGACATCGCTAAGTTCTTTGCTTGGTGCCGAGCAAGCGGACTTTACCCGGTTGGGCTACCGCCTCCTACAGAGGCCTCGCTTCTTTTGCCGCTTCTTGTACGTCCAATCAACCGGCTTAAAGGTACGCCGCACCCGGCACTTGCCGAAAAAGACGTGCAACGATTTGTGGCACTTATTCTTTCTGAAGCCTTTCGCACGGGCACGGCTGCCCTGGCGCTCTTATTTACGCTTCTTACAGCCTCACGCATCGGGAACGTCGTCGGATCACTGAATCGCGAAGGCACAAATCCTGCGCAGTGGAAAGACTTTAATAAGTCTCTGACGCTTTGGACAATTCCGGCCCAAAACATGAAATGCGGGGCCCGTAACGGCTCTCACGTTGTCCCGTTAAGCCGGCAAGCAAGGGACATTCTGCGACTTATCAAAAAGCGACAAGAAGAAAGAGGCCTTACCTCTTGCCCTTATGTCTTTGCCACTCGCAACGGCAAACGCTTTGACTACCGACTGATTCCGGAAACGATTCGCCGACTTTGCGAGGCGGATTTAAAAACCAACGGAAATGGGTTTGTGGACGAAGAAACCAGAAGTCGCATGCACACACACGGCTTTCGGGCGACGTTTAAAACGTGGGGCACTAATCACGGCGTTGACTGGACTTTAACGGAACTTTCGTTACATCACGCCATTGACAATCTTCACTACGACAGAGCTAAAGCGGTTTCTCGACGAAGACGCCTCATGGAACAGTGGGCCGACTTCTGTTTCACGGAAAAGACGCGTGATCTTTTGCGTTCTTTTGTGAAACCTCAAAACGAAACCAAGATCGAAGTCCTTCTACTTCCCCCGCCTGAGAAAAAAGAACCGTAATTCCCTACCTCATCGCTAACGGTGAGATCTTTCAGTAAAGAGGGGCGCTTGTCGGCGCCCTATTTCTCCGTCATCCATTCGGGTACGAGGCGGCGGGACGGGAACAGGCGGTTGTTAACACCGCTTGCGATTACTTTAATTAAAGGAATTCAATCATGAAAAAGACATTAATCGCTGTTGCCGCGCTCTCTGCGATGGCCGCTTCCGCGATGGCCGCAAATGTGACGGTGTCCGGCGTCGTTGACCTCGGATTCGCCTTCCAGAACAAGAAAGCGGGAGACGATACTACGCGTACCTTCAAGATGAATGCCGGTCAGAATTCAGGCTCTCGCGTTATGTTCAAGGGCGCAGAAGATCTCGGTAACAATGTCGAAGTCGGCTTCCAGTTGGAAAGCGGCTTCAAGGCGGATAACGGTACCATGGAAGAAGACAGACTTTTCCGTCGTGAAAGTCGTCTGTATGTCAAGACTGCTTATGGCACGTTGCATGCCGGTCGTTTCGGCGCGCTGGAATCTGGAACAGGGTCCCTTTCCATCTTCGGTGGTAGCGATATGGCAGCCTTTGGTACGGGCTGGAGTGATGTCATGAGCACGTCTGATCTCTTGAAGATTACTCCGCGTTATGACAACTCAATCGCCTACCAGTCTCCGACGTTTGCCGGGGTGTCGCTGTATGTGATGCACTCTTTGAAAGAAAATGACGTTAAGGATACGGGTACCGAAGGACGTCCCTCTACAAATCGATACAACGGCGTCGGTCTGAAGTATGTCAACGGAGCTTTCAATGCGGCATTCGTTGCTTCTCAGCAGAACTATGCATCGTTAGGTAACGGTCTCAATCCTGAGAATGGACAGGTCTATTCTTTGGGTGCCGGCTATGACTTCGGTGTCTGCAAGGTGATGGCTGAAGGTCAGTACTTTGACATGGGCAAAGATAATGTTCCCGGCTCGGATATGGAAAAAGGCTGGGGCTCTGTTCTGAGCGTCACCGCCCCTGTCGCCGGCGGTAAGGTTTACGCCTCCGCAGCTTACAAGGATGCTGAGAACACTATCGACTCGGATACCAAGCAAAAGGTGTGGGCTCTCGGTCTTGGCTATTCCTATAACTTCTCCAAGCGCACGATGTTCTACACGGCAGCCGGATATCAGGAACTTAAGAACGAAATTGGAGATTCTTCCACAAAGACAAAGACCACAACGGTTCTTACCGGTCTTGTCCACAAGTTCTAATCTGAGTCTTTCCTGATTCAGTCGTAATGTTTCGAACCCTGTCTCTTTCATCGGAGGCAGGGTTTTTAAATTCGTGAATACGAAAATCCCGCTCCTTGTTCAGGAACGGGACTCTTTACGATACTAACTAACCAAACGGTGTTTGATTAGAAATTGTGGCAGATGCCGGCGTTAAACTGCGTTGTCTTGGTTTTCTCCTTGGTCGTGGCAGCTTTTTCCTGGGCATAAGCGACGTCCGTGTAGAGGTATGTACGCTTGCTCAGACTGTACTTGTAACCAAGAGCACCGGTCGTGAGACTGTGACTGTCATCACCCTTAGCATAGGCGACAGAGGCCATCACCGTACCTCCGGCAACAGGAGCGGAAACGCCCAGCGTTCCGGCGTTGAGGTCGCCCCAGTTAGCAGATTCCTTGGCGTACTGGTAGCCGGCGAAGACCTTGGCAACACCGAAATCATAGTTCGCTGCGAAGCCATAAGCCCGAGGATCATCACCAGCCACCCCGGCAGGCATCCGAATCGTTTCGGCTGTCACAGCAGCATAGAACGGACCGTTAGCGTAGGAAACACCAACGCCACCATAACGCTGTTTGGTCGAGGCGGTTTTTCCTGCATTCATGTTGGCATATTCAGCATGGAACTGAACGCCAGCGAACTTCGGAGAAACATAGCGAAGTGCACGGTCAGTACGGTCGTTGTTAAAACCAACGAATGTTGTGTTCGTCGAGGCAGCAAGTTTGTAACTGGTACCGAACGG
>UQUS01000044.1 GCA_900544335.1 uncultured Sutterella sp. | reverse complement strand
TTTGCTCACGCTTATCGGGATAACAAAACTCCCGAGGACTCTATACCGTTATGTATCTAGTCGATCGGGAGTTTAGGTTTTTCGTCTTTCACATAGGAGAAAATCATGGTGCCCGGGGAGAGACTCGAACTCTCACGCTTTTAAGGGCGGAGGATTTTGAGTCCTCTGCGTCTACCATTCCGCCACCCGGGCTTTCACGTGAGAGCGGAATTATACTGATTTTTTCTGCAAGGATCTTAGGCAGAACGAAAAATAAAATAGACCGCACCGAAAAGACACAAAGCCGCCCACAAGTAATCGAGTTTAAGCGGTTGCTTCATGTAAAGCACGGCAAAGGGCACGAAGACGCTAAGCGTAATGACTTCCTGCAAAATCTTCAGTTGTGCAAGAGATAACTCCGTAAACCCGATTCGGTTTGCCGGAACCTGCAGTAAATATTCAAAGAGCGCAATCGACCAACTGACGACGGCGGCAACATACCAAGGTGACCCGGCCAGGTTTTTAAGGTGCCCGTACCAGGCAAACGTCATAAAACAATTGGAAAGCACCAGAAGAAATGCCGTTTGAACAACAACCGGCACTGATGAAAGAAAATGCATAGGAACTCCTAAGATCCGCCTCCTTCTGTAGGCGACAAGAACAAGGCCTTTGTCACGCAAGTGATGCGTTGCCCGGAAACTCCGGGGAGCAAGACATCGGGCAGCAGGTCTAGAGAAGCAAACCCGGCCGGAGCAATTTCAAACAGCGGCACGAGAACGAAAGCCCGGTTTTTCATCCGCGGATGCGGAAGTGTTAACTCCGGGTCTTCGCTTTTTAAATCGGCATAAAGCAGTAAATCCAAATCGAGCGTTCGAGGCGCATTGTGGACACCGGCAGGACGTACGCGACCGTAACGCGTCTCGATTTCCTGCAAGGAAGAAAGAAGGTCTGCGGGGCTCAATTTCGTCGTAAGGCAGGCAACGGCATTGATGTAGTCATCCCCGAACGAATCAATCGGTTCGGTTCGATAAAACGAGGAGCACGACACAAGGCGCGTGTGCGCCAGGCGGTCCATTTGCGAAAGGGCCGCACGGAGCGTCGCTTGTGCATCGCCCAAATTCGCACCGAGCCCCACGTAAGCCGTGACAAAGTCGTCGGGGGCTTCCTTAAGATTCGGAGACAACGCGCTTCTCCCGGACTGATTTGCGCGAACCCGATTGCGGTGTCTTTTCCGTCGCCTCGGGCACCTTGGCAATCACCTCGCCCTTATCGGCTCTCTTGCGGGGAGTCTGTCTTTTCCGAGGTCTTCTGACTTTTCTTTCCGACTCGAGTGTTTGCAGTGCCTCGGCGACCTCGGATTCCGAAACCGCTCCCTTAGGGACCTTGGTGCGCCGACGCGATTTGGCGGGCGTCTTTCCGGCGGCTTTTTCCTCCGAAAGGACCATCGCCTCGCGTGTCGCATCATCGGCGGCAACAAAAGCTTCCCACCAATGCACCTGTTCCTCGGGAACGTGGCCGAGTTGACTACGCAAAAGCATAAAGTCGTATCCGGCCCGATACTTCGGATGCGAAATCAACGTATACGGGTTTTTCCCCGTCCGACGCTCGAAACGCACTTGAAGCATCCAAATGATTTTCATATCGACAATGAAACGGTTTTGGATCAGTAGCCCGTTGCATTGCGTTGCAGCCACGTCTTCGCTAGCCTGAAAAAGCGCGCTGACGCGTGTCGTTCTCGGGCGACTCTGATAGGCATCCCAGCGTTTTTTGACCTGCGGCCACAGAAGCGTTGCGAACAAAAAGGACGGCGAAATCTTCTTGCCGATGGCAATGCGCTCATCGGTTCTGTGCATGGCAAGCATCAAAAACTCTTCGCCTTGCGGCTCGCTCAGAATCACGTCCAGAACCGGCATGAGCGGATGGAGTAAGTGGTTTTTGCGCATTTCTTTCAGACAAATTTCAGCCTTCCCGCAGGTAAATAGCTTCATCATCTCATCGAAAAGACGCGCGGCCGGAACATTGCGAAGCAACTCGGCCATCTGGATAATGGGCTTTTTCGTGGCCGGCTCAATACTCAGCCCGAGCTTTCCGGCAATCCGAGTGGCGCGCATCATGCGCACGGGGTCTTCCCGATACCGTTCCGATGCCAATCCGATAATCCGTAGCCGCCGTTGCGCAAGATCTTTCAGACCGTTGTGGTAATCGTAAACTTGCTCGGTCACCGGGTCGTAGTAAAGCGCATTGATGGTAAAGTCGCGTCGTGCCGCATCCTGCCACATCGGGCCGAAAACATTATCGCTTACAACGCGCCCTTCGGCATCCTTTCGAACTCCGACGGCATCGAGGGCCCGAAACGTCGAGCACTCGATAATCTCCGGCCCGAACAAAACGTGAACAATCTGAAAACGGCGTCCGATGATAATCGCACGACGCTGCGAGCGCTTGACCTGTTCGGGCGTTGCATCCGTCACCACATCAAAGTCTTTGGGGGCCACGCCGAGCAAAAGATCGCGAACGGCGCCTCCGACGATAAACGCTTTAAACCCGCGCTTTTGCAGGGCCTCACACGTTTTCTTGGCCTGCCAACTCACAAGTTTCGGATTGATGCCGTGCTCGGACTTTTCAATGATGCGAGGCGTCTTATTAAACGTAACGCCCGTTTGACCGCACAGTCGTCGAACCACATTTTTTACATAATCAAACATGCCTTAAATACCCAAAACATCCGCAATGGAAACGGTCTTACCTCTTTCCTCTTGCGTGTAAAGCGTGAGCTCTTTCCAGTGTCGGCTTTTGGCGGTGGTCGTTAAATCTTCTCCCGCATTGACGGCATAGCACTGTCCGCCCAAACTTTCCGTATAGTCAAAAAGCGGCTTGTCGTTGAGCGAGTCGGAAAAGAAACTGACGGACTGAATGTGCGGATGGCGCTTTAAATAGTTTTGAACGAACACGACCTTATTGGCCCCGAAACTGTTGATGCCGACAAGCCGTCCGGTGAAATTTCCGGCCGCATCGGTTTCCGGCTCTCCGCACAAAATCTCCGGAATCCCGAAAATACGCGCAATCGGCACGACAATGTACGAATACGAGCCGGAACAAATCGCCGTCGCATCCCCTCTTTCAATGTACGAGGACACAAGGTCGCGCGCCGCTTCGGAAATCGCAGGCTCCACGGTCTCTCGGACAAAATCCGAAAGCAAACAATCGAGCCGGGTGCGAGGAAACTGGCTGATAAACGACAGTTGGAATCGGCTGAACGCCTCCGCATCCAAGTGATGCCGCGTGTAGTAGTCCTCATACATGGGCTTTAACGGAGCAAAAGCCTTTTTCGGATCAATGCCTTCGTGCGAAGCCACATAGTTAATCCAAACCCATTCGCAATCGAACGGCAAAAGCGTATGGTCCAAATCAAAAACGGCTAGATTCATCGCCTCTCTCCGATGCCCACTGCAACACAAGCGGCAAGGTTACGCGCCGCTTTTTTTCCATAGCGTACGCATCAATGTCGTCGAGAAATTGCCTGAGGCTACGCATATCCCGCGGGCAATGCACGGCAATCCAGTGACAAACCGCTTCATCCAAATCAATGCCCCGTTCCGAAGTAAGGCGCTTAAATTCGCCTAAAGCGCTTTGCGCATCCAAATAGTGCAACTCAAACACAAGGCCCCAACTCAAGCGACTCTTGATATCTTCCCGAAGCGGCAATTGGTGAATCGGAGCGTGCCCGGCAACAACGATGCGGTATCCGGGATGGGAACGCACTTCGTTCATCAGATTAAACAGCTCTTCTTGCTCAAAACCGAGGAGCGCCTGCGCATCATCGACGGCATAAAGCAGTACGGCTTCGTCAAAGGCGGGAATCCTTTGCTTCTGGTGCGGTGCAACGGCGCGCATGATGTG
The DNA here is from genome assembly GCA_900544335.1 of uncultured Sutterella sp. GTDB lineage: Bacteria > Pseudomonadota > Gammaproteobacteria > Burkholderiales > Burkholderiaceae_F > Duodenibacillus. Next base: position 1,416 of record UQUS01000044.1, on the reverse strand, counting down.
CGAGCATCCGCACCCCGGCTCGCCCCACAGATACAAAAACTGCGGCCCCGTTCCCTGACAAAATGCGCGGACGGACGCCACGGCCTCGGCATTGTCCCCGACGACAAAATTCTCAAGCGTCGGCTCCTGGGCCGGCGATAACGCCAAGGAAAGCTGCTGCGGTGTATCCATCTAGAATGAATCGGTTTTTTCTTGTCTTACAATCGTTTCTCGGAAAGATTGGCTTACGCTACAATGACGCCGACCTTCGGGAACAAGCGCGGATTTTACCGCGAATCTTCGATTTTTTTCTTAATTTTTAACTCATTAGCCCCATGACGGAACTGTCTTATGCTGCTGCCGGCGTATCGATTGATGCCGGTGATGAACTCGTTGAAAAAATCAAACCGGCCGCCAAGCGAACCCTGATTCCCGGCGTGCTCGGGTCCATCGGCGGATTCGGAGCCCTGTTTGAAATCGGCAAAGAATACAAAAATCCTGTTTTAGTCTCGGGAACCGACGGCGTCGGCACGAAACTGATGCTCGCCTTTGCCTTAAATCGCCACGATACGGTCGGACAAGATCTCGTGGCCATGAGTGTCAATGACATTCTCGTTCAGGGCGCCAAATCGCTCTTTTTCCTAGACTACTACGGATGTGGGAAACTAGATGTCCCGACGGCAACCCGCGTTGTAACCGGCATTGCCAAAGGATGCGAGTTGGCCGGATGCGCCTTAATCGGCGGCGAGACGGCCGAGATGCCCGGTATGTACCCCGAAGGCGAATACGACCTGGCTGGCTTTGCCGTCGGCATTGTCGAAAAAGATGAAATCATCGACGGTAAGAGTATCACGCCCGGTGACGTTGTCCTGGGACTGGCAAGTTCCGGCCCCCACTCCAACGGCTTTTCTCTCATTCGCAAGGTCGTCGAAGTTTCCGGCGCCTCTTGGGATATGCCTTTTGACGGAGCCACTTTGGCAGACCGCGCCCTGGAACCGACGCGCATTTACGTCAAGCAAACACTGGCCGTGATGAAACAAATCAAAATCAAGGGCATGGCTCATATTACGGGCGGCGGTCTTTTGGAAAACATTCCGCGTGTTTTACCTGAGAATACCCAGTGCGTCATTGAAGCGAACTCTTGGAAGCGTCCGGCGATTTTCGACTGGCTGGAAAAGACCGGCAATATCGATCGCCATGAAATGCACCGCGTCTTTAACAACGGAATCGGCATGGCCGTGATTGTGAGCCGTGAAGATACCGACAAGGCCGAAGCGGCTTTCCGAGCCCAGGGCGAAACCGTTTACCGAATCGGCACAATCGTCGAACGCCCCGAAGGGGCTCCTGGCTGCGTGGTTCTTTGACGTTCTCTCCGCCGTGAACGACGGAGATTCTCTACTGTGTCAGCAGCTTGCGCCGCTGATCACTTCGGTGGAT
>UQUS01000043.1 GCA_900544335.1 uncultured Sutterella sp. | reverse complement strand
TATGCCTATGGCTTAACCGCCAGAGATTTTTTTAAATTTTAATTACCTACTTGACTTGGTCGGTGAAATGTGCCCCCACGAAGAATTCGGATTCTGATTTAAAATCATATGGACAGCTCTCAAAAACCGTCCCAAAAGACGCGTCCCTTAAGCCGTCAAAAATCGCTGTACTTATCCCCTGCTACAACGAGGCGATAACCATCGAAAAAGTTGTTACGGATTTTCGGCATGTACTCCCGACGGCCGAGATTTTCGTGTACGACAACAACTCAAAGGACGATACTTCGGCCATTGCACGGTGTGCCGGAGCACACGTTGTTCGAGAACGGCGCCAAGGAAAGGGAAACGTTGTTCGCTCCATGTTTCGCGACATCGAGGCGGATGTGTACCTTATGGCTGACGGCGACGATACGTATCCGGCTGATGCGGCGCCCGAGATGATTGCTCCGGTGATTCGAGGCGATGCCGATATGGTCATCGGCGACCGGCTTTCGACCACCTACTTTCAGGAAAATAAACGCGTCGGGCACAATTTCGGGAATCGCCTTGTCCGCCTTTTTATAAATACGTTCTGGCCCCGTAAAGACGATCCGATTGTCGACGTCATGACAGGCTACAGAGCCTTTTCCCGGCGTTTTGTTAAATCCTTTCCTGTCATCTCACAGGGGTTTGAAATCGAAACCGAGATGACGATTCACGCACTCGACAAGAACCTACTTTTAACGAGCATCCCGATTTCGTATCGCGACAGACCCGTCGGCTCTTTTTCCAAGTTAAGTACCGTCAAAGACGGCATACGCGTTCTTTTGACCATCTTTAATCTGTTTCGCGAATACAAACCCTTGCAGTTTTTTTCTCTTGCCTGGGCCGGTCTCTTTTTCCTTGTGGCGCTTACGCTTTTTTTCCCGGTTTTCTTCGAGTACCTGCAAACGGGTCTTGTCGATCGCCTCCCGACGTTCATTGCCTCGGGGATTGCCTTCGTTGTGTCCCTGATGCTCTTTGTGTGCGGCCTCGTTTTGGACGGGCAAGCTCGAACGGCTCGCAAACAGTTCGAACTGCTCTTAAACCTTCTTGAGCGCCGTCCATGATGCGCTTTTTCCTGTTTTGCGCGGTCGGGACCGGAGGGTTTCTTGTTGACTCAGGCGTTTTTATTGCTACAGCAACGCTTTTTCCGACGCTTTTGAGCCGTTTTCTCTCGTTTTCCGCAGCCGTGCTCTTTACCTATGTTTTGAACCGCCGATTGACATTTCACGTTACCGCTCGAGCGCACGCATCCGAGTTTTGTCGGTATTACGCCAATATGGTTTTGGGCGGCGCTGTCAATATCGGTGTTTTCTATGTCGCCTTCGTGCTCTCTCCTTTTGTTAAGACCTACCCGGTTGCCGGTATCGCCTTAGGGTCGATTGCAGGACTCATTGTGAACTTTCTGACAAGTCGCGTGCTCTTTCGAACGAAAAGGATTTAAAGTATGAAAAGAAAGCCTCTTGCTCTTTTACTCTTGGTCTTTTTCTCTGTTCTCTCCGGCCACCTCATTTGGGAGTATCTGAGATTTCCGATTCACGGGGCAATGAGTTTTTTTCTCGGTCTCGGGGTATTTTTCCTTTTGCGGCATCCGCTTTCGATTCGCTGCACGAGTCTTTGGGCTTTTAGTTTCCTTTTTGCTTTAAGTCTCGTGCTTGCCAAACACATCATTCTCGGCGGCGGTGTTACGGCACTGAGCGACACAAACTACATTACGGCGTATTCGGCTAAAGACCTTGTGGCGCTTGCCGTCCTTGTGATTGTGATTTACCAGGGGCTTGCCCGCCTTCTCATCTGGGTCGGTTCTTTCGCATATGCCACGCTTTTCAAACCCAATGACGACTCGGTTTACGGAATCATTTTGGCAAAACCGACCTGGCTTTTGATTGCGGCGCTTGTTTTCTGTTGGCTTCCCTGGCTTTTTGCTTGGTATCCGGGATTTATTTACGGTGACTCGATTTCTTCGATTATGCAAGCGCAAGGGCTTTGGGGCTTTAACAACCACCACCCCGTTTGCTACACGCTTTGGGTCAAGATTTGGATTGTTCTCGGGATGGCAATTCACGATGTCTCGTTCGGCATTTTCCTTTACAGCCTTTCGCAAATGGTCCTTGTGGCCTGGACCATGGTTTGGGGCGCACGCTGGATGCACAGTAAGGGCGTTAACGCCGCCTGGTGTGTTCTGACGCTTGCCTACTTTGCCCTGACACCGTTTTTCGCCCAAAACAACATTTCGATGTGGAAAGATCCGCTCTTTTCCTGTGCTGTTTTCGTTTTGTGTTTGCGTCTATATGACTTTTTTTCTCACGACGGACAAATCGATGCCCAAACGGTCTTTTGGATTGGTCTCTTTTCCTGTTTTATCTGTGCCTTGCGAAACAACGGAGCCTATGTCATCTTGCTTACAGCTCTGGCTTGCGTAGCTTTACTGTTACGGTATCGCACGCCGGAATTTAAAAAGAAAGCCAAATATTTGTCGGGGGCGATGTCTGTTCTTGCCGCCTTGACCATTGCCGTACAAGGACCGCTCTTTAACAAACTCCACATTAACCAATCGTATGCGGAAACAGTCGGGTTGCCTTTAAACCAGATGGCGCGTGTTGTCGTCTACAAGGGCGCCATGAGCGAAGAGAACAAAGTCTTCATGAACAACCTTTATCCGATTGAAAAGTACAAGGACGTGTACGCCCCCGGCCTTGTCGATCGATTCAAATGGGCCGCCAGATTCAATGCCGGATACCTCGGCTCACATCGGAACGCTTTCTTTAAAAACTATGCATCGATGATGATGAAAAATCCTCGCCTTTCCTTCGAAGGATGGGAACTTTTGACGGTCGGTTACTGGTCGGTGACTCACTTTACGTTCGACACGGGAAATATTTCGAAGGGGTGCTTATGGTGCTTTAAGTTGTGGACCAAAGACCACGGCATCAAGACAAAAAACCTTCTGGAAAACCGCCTTTTCGATTCGCGTTCGGTCTTCAATCAATACGACGCCACGATTCCCTTAGGTTTTTTGACGTGGCTTGTCATTCTGATTACGCTCTTGGCACTTATGCGTAAAAACGCTCCGGCTCAGATGGCAACGCTTCCTCTTCTGGCTCTTTTACTCAGCCTTTTCTTAGCAACGCCGATACAGTATTGGGAGCGATACGGTTATGCCTTGAGCCTTTCCGCACCCCTATTAATCGTTTTGCTGGCACAAGCGGCGCGCTTGTTGGTGCCGAGGGGTAAATCAGAACACTCCCCTCGCGCTTTCTAATTTCGTACCGGGCATCGTTAAATCAATTCCTTTGGGCACACCCATTGTCCTGACGCACAGAGCAAGAAAGACCGTGGGCGTGCCCGTGCCTTGCTCGAACTCGGTGTTCGGTGTTTGTCAAGGTAGTTTTCCGCAACTTGTACTCAATCAATTCTCCGCAGTTTCCGAATTGATGACTCTTTGTTTCCGTAAAAACGGATCCCGTCCGGTTAAGGAACGCTTTGAGTAAACTCCTGTCCGCCTACAAAACACGTTTTGGAGCAAAAGGCCATGCCGTAAGCGTAAATACGGGTACATCCGAAGTTTTCAAAGTACTCCGTATACTGCTTTTGAGTAATCTGATTGAGTGCCGTCAAAGCCGTTACTCTCAGAGCCTCAACCTTCGACGTGTACTTAACTTCAATGACAATTCCGATTGTGTCGCTACCCAAATCCGTCGTAAAGACGATGTCGGCATATCCGCCTCCGGCCCCTACATTGGATTTATAGTTATCAACACACGATCCCAATGCCGCAAAAAGCCCGTTTAAGAATCCGTGATAGAAATTTTCCGAAGGGGCCTTTTTTGCCGTATCTCGCACCGAAATGTATCGACGAAGAAGCTCGTTGATTTTCTGCATCGCCTCCTTGGAATTGCCCTCACGCAACGCCGCAACAACAACCTGAGCCAAAGATGCAACCGGTTCGTTTCTCTCCGAGAAATAGGCTTGAATGTTCGTCTTAAATGTTTCAAGAATCTCCCGATTGGGGATTTTCACCTCGTAGGTCGTATTCGAAGAGCCCTTCGGAGAGGAATTGACAAGCGTCAAATACCCGGTTGCAAGAAGCAGTGTCCAAAAATCCTGCGAACGATGATGCTTCATATCGCCGTAACTGAGTTGTTCGTTGACATCAATTTCAATTGAGCCGCCGTCAACCAGCGTCTGCATTTTCTCGCTATCTTGCTTATCAAGGAACCCTAAAAACTCGCGTACGGCATCGTTGCTACTCGTATTGGCCCAGTAGTTTCTCGGCTCAAACGATTGTTCTTTTCCGCTCTTTAACGCTTGACCGGCAAAATTAATGACGTCCCACGGACAATAAATGTCCTTGCCAACCAATTTGTACCCGTCGTACCAGAGTTTGACATCCTCCGAACGCGATGAAAGGCCGTAGTATTCGAGCATCTGAGAAACATCTGTCGGCGTAAACCCGATTGCCTCGGCCAAACTTAAGTCTTCCGACCAAACCGTGTTAATCGTCAGGTTATTAAGCCCCGTAAAGATGCTCTCTTTACTCACGCGCAAGCACCCCGTCAGAATCGCCTTCCTCAGATACGGCTCTCTCTCGCTCCCTGTCTGCGGGTCAGCTTTTAAAGCTTCGCCCAAAAAACCACGAATCAGGGGAAGCATCTTGTCGTAATAACCACCTTTCACGGCTTTCGCAAGCGGTACATCGTACTCGTCGATAAGAAGAACGACCTGACGACCGTAATGACGCGAAAGGAATTCGGTCATGTTCTTTAGAAAAGCCTTTACGGAGTCCTGATGCTTCGGATTCTGCATGTAGTCGAGATTCCGATACCGATTAAAGACCAGCAATTCTTCCGAAGAAAGATTCTTGCTATCCGAGAGGAATCCAAATGACCGAGCAATACCGACAAGAATGCGCGCAAAAGCCTGATAGGCTTCTTGGAATGTAGACCCCTCTGCCGACTTAAGCGACAGGAAAATCGTCGGGCACTGACACATGTAGGTCTTGCAGAACTCCGCATCTTTAAGGATTTCAAGGCCTTCGAACAGCCTTCTTCTTTCGGTTATATCACTGGAACCATCGATACCAATTCTCAGAAAGTTGTTGAGCGTATCCATGAAAAGCGTCTTCCCGAAGCGCCTCGGACGCGTAATGAGCAACACCTTGCTCTTATCATGCATAACGACTTTGACAAAGCGCGTCTTGTCGACGTAATAGCAATGATTGCCGATTAAGTCCAAAAATGAGTCGTATCCGATAGCAAGGTCTTTTTTCATGGGAATAAAAGTCTTAAGAGTTACCCTTGAATTTTACCATGCTCAATCGGAGAAAAAGTTCTTTTTATCAGGAAAAATCAAGGCTCTTCATGAGTCCACTCCATCGAATCGAGAAGTTTCTTTTT
>UQUS01000042.1 GCA_900544335.1 uncultured Sutterella sp. | reverse complement strand
CTCTTTTGTCACTTCTGCCACAATCATTCGTAGCGTTGCCGTTGCCTCTGGTGTCGGTGATATGAGTATCGGGGCAAAATACGAGGAATTTTCGCAAGCTCTACTTGTGAGAATCTCATTAAATAATAGGCCTATTCTGTCTATTCTTGCTGCCATAACTGAAAAAGTTCCTTGGCGAGAGCACGCCCTTCCGTCTTCAACCCAAAAAGGCCTCAGACCGCTTTAGCAACTCAGGGGATTGTACTTGCTCGCTGGATTCTCCTCTCGGATTAGAACGCATTTTCTCTTTAAATCTTCTCAAATGGTCAAGGAATACACCAGCCAAGGCGACAGTTGACACGCTCTCTTCTCCTTGTCAGCAGCAATACGAGATTATGAATCTTCCCAACTCTTCCTCGGCAAAACAAGATTCGGACACGAAATGCGCTAACATTTCGTGTTACTTTCCCGCCCGATAAGCTAGCGGGATTCTTTTGCAGACAACCTCAATTATTACAACGCCGACGGCCGACGGATAACGGCTCGGCGCAGGCAGGCTTTCAGTGAAGAAAAACAACTCTTTTGCCGGAAAACTCAGCCGTTTTATCTGTTGGTGTTTCGGAATCGGCCTGGCAGGTCTTGTCAGCGGTATTTGTGTCGGTCTTATTGTCTTTGCCGTTGTGTATTCCCAATTGCCGCCGATTGATGTCCTCACAGATTACAAACCGAAGATTCCCCTGCGTGTTTATAGCGCCGAAGGAATCCTCATCGGCGAATTCGGTGAAGAACATCGCGATTTTCTGCGTCTGCATGAGATTCCGCCGTTTGTGCGCAATGCCGTTTTGGCAGCCGAAGACGACGGCTTTTACGCGCATTCAGGTATCGAATTTACCGGCATTGCCCGTGCGGCGATTGCCAACTTGATTACCGGACGTCGCGGTCAAGGCGGCTCGACGATTACCATGCAAGTGGCTCGCAACTTCTTTTTATCCTCCGAGCGCACCTACACACGTAAACTCTACGAAGTGGCGATGTCCTACAAGATTGAGAACACTCTGACCAAGGACCAAATTTTCGAGGTCTATCTCAATCAGATTTATCTCGGACAGCGCGCCTACGGCTTTGCCTCGGCGGCGAAGGTGTATTTCGGCAAAGAAATCGAAGATTTGAGTATCGGTGAGGCCGCCACCATTGCAGGTCTCCCTGTGGCCCCTTCTGCCTACAACCCGATTGTCAACCCGCAAAGAGCCAACATGCGTAAAAACTACGTCTTAAAACGCATGCGGACACTCGGGTTTATTTCGCAAGAAGAATACGATCAGGAAATGGCTCGTCCGATTGTGGCCAAAAAGCCGAGCGAACGTCGCCTTACGGCCACAAAGGGTGAGGAAGGTCTACATGCCGAATATGCAGCAGAACTTGCGCGTATGCTCGTGTACGACACCTTCAAGGAAGAAGCATATTCGCTCGGTCTGAATGTTTACACAACGATTCGAGTTGCCGACCAGAAAGCCGCTTGGGAAGCCGTCCGCAAGAATCTGATTCAATACGATCGGCGTTACGGTTTTCGCGGACCGACAGCGGTGATTGATATTTCCAATCCCGAAACACGCAAAACCGACATCACGCTCGCACTTGCCGAAGCCCCGACGTCCCCGAATCTATTCCCGGCTGTCATTACTGCCGTGTCCGACAAAGAAATTCGGGCCGCTCTTGACGGCGATACGGAAGTGACGCTCGATAAGGAAAGTCTGAAGTTTTCCGGCTTATTACAAAAGAAAAAGTACTGGAAGAAAAAGGCTCAGGCAACGGATTTAACGGTCGGCGCCATCGTGCGCATTTCCAAAACGCCGGCCGGCACGTGGACTTTGGCACAAACCCCGGAAGTGCAAGCCGGCTTTGTCAGTGCTGAATTTAACACGGGTGCGGTTCGGGCTTTAGTCGGCGGGTTTGACTTTTACCTCAATATGTTTAACCACGTGACGCAGGCCGTGCGTCAACCCGGTTCGACCTTCAAACCCTTTATTTATTCGGCGGCTTTAGATAAAGGCTTTAACCCGGCAACGATTATCAACGATGCTCCGATTTTCATCGATCCGCGCCTAACGGGCGGTGAGCTTTGGGAGCCGCGTAACTACGATAACCGCTTTGACGGACCGATGACGCTCGCAACCGCTCTGAAAAAATCCAAGAACTTGGTCTCTATTCGCGTCATGCAAGCCATCGGCGCTCATTACGCACAAAAGTTCGTAGCTCGTTTCGGCTTTCCTCCGTCGCGCACTCCGGCGCAATTGACAACAGCGCTCGGCGCGGGCGGCGCAACGCCTTGGGAAATGCTCGCCGGTTATTGCGTGTTTGCGAACGGGGGTTTCCGCGTCAAACCGTACTTAATCGACCGCGTCACCGATCAGGACGGCAATATCGTGATGAAGGTTCACAATCCGGCCGCCGGGGAAGAACAGATTCGCGCCTTAGACGAGCGTAATGCATTTGTGATGCACACGCTTTTAAACGGTGTGATTCGCGAAGGAACGGGGCGTCGGGCCTACATGGCGTTAAAGCGCCCGGACATGGGCGGCAAAACCGGTACGTCGAATAATTCGTATGACGCTTGGTTTGCCGGCTACGCCGGACGACTTGCCGCCGTCGGTTGGATGGGCTTTGACCAAATGAAGCCCCTGGGGAACCGCGAAACCGGCGGCGGACTTGTTCTGCCGATTTGGGTCGAATATATGAAGGATGTTCTCGTGGACGAGCCGCCTTACAAGCGCATTCAACCTTCGAGCGTCGTGCTCATTAACGGCAATTACTACTACGCCGACAGCATCGATCAAAGCGTGCGTGATGTTCCGCTCAACGGCAAAGTCGGAGAAAAGAATTTAGACCGCGACATCCTGCGCGATCAGATCTTCTGAGAAAATCGAACCGGCGTACTGCAGATGTAACTTAAGGCCTGCTCCAAGGCCTCCTGTAACTCTTGCGTGCCGTTCGGGGCAATCCACTTGCCGTCTTTGGAGGCAAAGCGATATCCGCCGGCACGGCTTGCTAGCCAAACTTCCGATGTCGGTGCATGGACGTTTAAAACGACCTGCTCGCCGGTTTGGCTTTCCAGTGTGAGCACGTTGCCGTTTCGTTCCGAATCAATATCTACGGGCAGGCCATCGGCGGCTTGCTCAATCCGATCGAAAAGCACCTGTGCTTTTTCAAGAAACTCCGTTTCCATATAATTGCATTCTCACTTACTTTGCAGAAAAAGTCCCATGAAAAAGACTTTTATCTTGGCTTTACTCATTGTCGCCCTGTCCGGTTGCGGCCTTAAAGGGGCTCTTTATCTACCCGATTCTGTCGGTCAGGGTCCTGCGCCGACAGCTCCGAGTGATGTGACCCGTTAAACGAATTAAGCCGCCAACCATCATGAACTCCCGAGACTATATTACCTCCTGTCTTTCCGAGAAAGACGGGCGACTTTTCTGCGAATCCTGTGACCTCGTGGCTCTGGCCCGTCAATTCGGTACCCCGCTTTACGTGTATTCACGCGCCGAACTCAAAGCGCGCGCCAAAGCTTGGGTCGATGTCGTCAGCAGCACGCAAGACCGTGTTTTCTTTGCCATGAAGGCCAATTCCACAAAAGCCATTGTCAAAGAGTTCTTTAACGCCGGAATCGGTGCCGACATCGTAAGCGGCGGGGAACTGACGCGTGCGCTTCATGCCGGTCTTGCCGGGTCATCTGTCGTGTATTCGGGAGTCGGGAAAAGCACGCGGGAAATTGCCGCCGCACTTGAAGCCGGAATCCTTTGTTTTAACATCGAAAGCGAATCGGAACTGTATCGAATCAGCAACACAGCATCCGAACTCGGCAAGACCGCCACCGTGAGTTTTCGCGTGAACCCCGATGTCGATGCCAAAACCCACCCGTATATTTCCACGGGACTGAAAAATAACAAATTCGGCATTGCCTATCACGAGGCCTTGCGCATCTATAAGACGGCAACGACGCTGCCCGGCATTCGCGTAAGCGGTATCGATGCGCATATCGGCAGCCAGCTCACCGATATCGCTCCTTTTGTTCATGCGCTTGAAAAGATTCTCGATATCGTCGATACCTTAGCCGAAGCTTCGATTCCGCTCGATCATATCGATGTCGGAGGGGGGCTTGGGATTCGCTATACCGACGAAACTCCCCCGAGTGTTAACGATTTGGTGACGGCGCTGCGGGAAACAAAGAAGCAACGCGGCTACGAACTAACACCGCTTTATTTTGAACCGGGACGCCACCTTGTGGCTCCCGCCGGGCTTCTTTTGACTCGTGTTGAGTATCTTAAACCCGCAAGTCCCAAGAACTTTTGCATCGTCGATGCCTCCATGACGGAAATGATTCGGCCGGCACTTTATCAAGCTAACATGCCGCTTTTTAATGCCGTCATTCGACACGCCGCACCGCGCACGTGGGATATCGTCGGTCCGGTCTGCGAATCGAGCGATTGGCTTGCGAAAAACTTAAGCTTAACCGTTCGGGCCGGAGACGTTCTGGTGATGCCCAACGCCGGCGCCTACGGGAGTTCCATGGCAAGCACCTACAACTCCAGAGCTTTGCCCGCTGAGGTGATGGTCGAAGGCGATAAGGCGACACTCATTCGTACCAGGTCCGATATTCAAAGTCTCATGGACCTGGAATACGACTTGGCGTAGTTATCCTGCAAACGAAAAAAGCACGGGAGCAGCCTGATCTAAAAAAGCCGTCGGCTTCTCCTTAAAGCCGCTTTGCGAAAATCGAAGCCACTGGGCCATCACAAAATCGAGCATCAAATGCGCACGAGTTGCGGCATCAAAGGTGCCGGATATTTCTCGATTGACCGAGGCAAGAACCAGGGAGTTTTTAATCGATTCGCGAACCCTCCGAAGGATTTCGTTTTTTCCGCTCGAAAGAGAGGCGTCTTCGTAGACAAGCGCTTCGCCCGTCAGAACGCGCGTCAATCCGGGATTTTTTTCGGCAAAGAGCAGTAGATACCGCAGTTTGAGGTAAACACGATTGACCATCGTAACCTGCGGGTACGAATCTGCGCTTCGTAGCGTCACGTCAAGAAGTTGTGCGGTACGCTTTAAAACCTCGCCGAGGATTTCGGCCTTGCCGGAAAAATGGCGATAAAGGCATGCCTCGCTTACGCCGATTTTTGCAGCGATTTCTTTGGTGGTGAAGCGAACCTGAATCGGCTCGCCGAGGATACTGACGACAGCGTCCATAATCTGGGCCTTACGCAAAGGTCCCTTGTTGTACTGGCGCTTAATTCGAACGAAATCGTCTTGAGTATCCATTGCACGCTTAACAATTGAAAGCTTTACGGCATTGTATCCAAGAAAATCCGTTCCTGAAAATGAAAAACCCCCGTCTCCCGAAGGAAACGAGGGTTCAAAAGAAATAGCCTGGCAGTGACCTACTTTCACTGGAAATACA
>UQUS01000041.1 GCA_900544335.1 uncultured Sutterella sp. | reverse complement strand
GAAATTTAGATTAAAGGGTGGCTGATGCCACCCTCTAATCAAGTTCCTAGATTATGAAATCACTCTGGGAGTTTAGGTTTCAAAATTATAAAAGTCGGGCGGAGAATAGAAAAGGCTCAGCCGCTATAAAAACGACTGAGCCTGAATTGTTGGTGCGCCAGGTAGGATTCGAACCCGCGACCCCCTGGTTCGTAGCCAGGTACTCTATCCAACTGAGCTACTGGCGCACGCTTATCTCAAAAGAGGCGAGCATTCTACAATCAAAATCTCGGAAAAGCAAAATTGGACGGAGCCAGTGGTTGAAAATCGTAAAGCCGCTCGTCGGAGACCCGGCTCACCGAGCGGCTTGCCATCAAGTCCGGACTAGCTTTCAGGAGACTTTGTCTTTTCCGGTGCTTTCTTGGAAGCTTTTTTGACGGTCACGTTTTTTTTGACAGGCATTTTCTGGCTCTTTTTCGGTTTGACTTCGGCAAATGCGATGTCAAGACCTAAGTGCCTTGCTACCTTGTTGGCTTCTTTTGCCGTCAGGTTTGTTGCAACAGCGAGCGGAAGGCTCACGTCATCGGCAAGGCAAAATTCCAATTCAAGCGCATCCAGAGCCTGTGCACTCAAGTTGCGCATATCTTCGACGGCGCGTCCCTGAGCCGTATCGGTATCCGGAGAAAACGCCACCCAGGCATCGCTGACAGGCGTTTTTAAGAAGGGACGAATTCCGGCGACAACGGCTTCAAATTCCGTTTGGCCTAAAGAGCAAAGCCACTTAACAGGGGTTTTCGATTCCAAATCACTTAAGCGCTCGTCAAAGAACGCTAAGGTTTTAAGAAGCAGCATCACTTCGTTATCGCTTTTAAGGGCATCGGCGTCAAAGGGCTTTTTGGCTTTGTGGCATGCCTTTTCCACGCGCGAGGTTCGTTTGGCAAGCGACTTTTCAATCTTTTCACGTTCTAAAGCCAGGAATGCGCCGAAGCTATTCATGATGTTAATCAGAACCGTGAGTAGGTCGGGCGATGCGGCAACGGCTTTGGCAAGTTTTGCGGGCTTTTTGTCCCAATCTTTCGGAAGAACTCCCGCTAGGACCTCGGCAAACGTGCGCGGTGAAAATTTCTTAACTTCAAGGACGCCTTCGCTGTTAATCAGATAGGTTGTGCGTGTAGGGTTCGTTGCCATAGCCTGCTCCTTTGAGTAAAGAGGTGATTTCGCCCCATAGGATAGCGCAGCTTGTTGTCGTTCGGTTACAATGACGCACCTTTTAAAACAACGAATAAACGGGCCTATAGCTCAGTTGGTTAGAGCAGGGGACTCATAATCCCTGGGTCGCTGGTTCGAGTCCAGCTGGGCCTACCATTTGTCGCGTTTGCATGTCTGAAAAATCAGTTACCTTTGAGTCGTTTCATTTCGATCCCCGGATTGACTCGGCCATCTCTCAAATGGGGTATGTCACGCCGACCCCCATCCAAGTGAAAGCCATTCCTGCCGTTCTGCAGGGTAAAGACGTCATGGGGGCGGCTCAGACCGGTACCGGCAAAACAGCCGGTTACGGACTTCCGGCATTAGAGCGAGTTTTACCTGAGGCTAACACGTCGGTTTCTCCGGCTCGTCACCCGGTTCGCGTGCTCATTTTGACGCCGACACGGGAATTGGCCGATCAGGTCAACGACAACTTAAAAGCGTATGCCAAAAATACGCCCCTGCGTGTTGGTGTTGTTTTTGGGGGCGTGGACATTAAGCCGCAGCAAGCCGAACTCCTTCGTGGAGTTGAAATTCTCACGGCAACGCCGGGGCGTCTTTTAGATCATGTCGAAGGACGAACGGTCAATCTAGCTCAGGTCCAAATCGTGATTCTCGATGAAGCCGACCGCATGCTCGATATGGGCTTTTTGCCGGACATTTCGCGCATCCTTAAGTTACTGCCGAAAAAGCGTCAGAACCTGATGTTCTCCGCGACCTTCTCGCCGGAAATCAAAAAGCTCGCCAAGAACTTTCTTGTCAATCCCGTTTACGTGGAAGTGGCTCGTGAAAACTCTGTTGCCGAGACTGTCGAGCAGGTGCTTCTGGCTGTCCGAGAGGACCGCAAGTCCGATGCCCTCATTGAACTTCTGAAAAACGGATACGGTGCGCAGCCGTCCTTGGAGCCCGTTCTGGTCTTTGTGAACTCCAAGTTAGTCTGCAGACGCTTGACACGTACCTTGGTGCGAGAGGGGCTTGCCGCCGAAGATATTCACGGCGATAAATCCCAAGAAGAGCGCATGCAAACGCTCGAGCGTTTTAAGTCCGGAGCCTGCAAGATTCTTGTGGCAACCGACGTGGCTGCGCGCGGGCTGGATATCGCGCAACTCCCCTGTGTCATCAATTTCGACGTTCCGTACGTTGCCGAAGATTACGTGCACCGTATCGGTCGCACGGGACGCGCCGGGGCCAAGGGCCTGGCGTTGATGCTGGCCTCTAAAGAAGAAGGTCATGCGGTCCGTGCGATTGAGCAACTGACCAAACAAAAGTTTTCACCAGTTGACTTCGAGATTCCCGAAAAATCCCGCTATGCGCGGACTCGGCGTGCTATGCGTGATGCCGATTGTGAAGGGAGAGTTACGCCGTATGCCACACCGCTTCCCAAGGCGCCGTACGACCCGATTTTCGATGCGCCCTATGAGCCTTCGGGAAAGGTTTCGGAGAAAAAGACTTCGAGCATCTCCGAGATGCGCCCCAAGAAGAAAGCAGCGCCTCTTTCGGCTCTGCTCGGCGGTTTTCGGAAATGATAATTTTAGCGGTCGGAACGGGGCTTTGGGTCTCGGTTCGACGGCTTCCTTCATAACTCTCTGTTTTTGTGTTAAGTTCTTGTTTTTGCAAGTAAATTATCGCGTTTTTGCATAAGACTTTCGGAGAACCCCCTAAAAACAATGACTTGAAAGAACAAGGGCTGCTTTTGTGCTGTTTTGTGCTGTTTCTCCATATAAAATCAAAATGAACCGGAGGATTGGTTCGTTCGTAACTTAATAACTAAAGTTCCGACGGAAATCCGGTTGCATTCGGGTTTCCAGAGGGAAGGGAGAAATACAGATGACAGCTTCTGCAATCGCCCAAATTATCATGGTATTGACACTACTACTGATGATTACGGGCAAAACCCCGATTTACATTACGGCCATCTGCGGCGCCACGATTTCCGCACTCGTGGCAGGGTTCCCGGTTGCCGGCGCGGAAGGGATGACAATCTCCAAGATGGTCATTTCCGGACTAAATCCCGTAATTGCCGACATGACGGGCATTTTGCTTTTCATCGGCATCATGCAGGCCACGGGCTTCATGGATGTCATCATTCGCGATATTGTCCGCATCGGCAATAAGATCGGCGGCGGTACGGGCGTGTGCACGGCAGGCGGTATTGCTGCCGGCGTCATCGGCGCTTTGACCGGTTTCACGCAGCCTGTGATTACGGCTGTGATTACGGGTCCGGCGGCCGTGCGTCTCGGAGTCGATCCCAACAAGTGCGCCGGTATTCAGGCACACGCCGGACATATCGGTAACCTAGCCGGGTTCACGCATCCGACACAGGTGGCGCTGATTGCGACGGCCGGTATCAGTTTCGGGCTTTTTAACGTGCTCGGTCTGATTGCTTGCTTGGCGATTTTTGCGGTTTCTGCCGTTCGCTGCAACGCAGATATGCGTCGTCGCGGTGTGCAAATCACGCCCGAAGAACGCGCCAAAATCATGGCTCAGATTGAAAGCCGTGAGTATGCAACAAGTTCCGTAAACGCCTTTTTGCCGTTTGTCATCTTGCTCGTCGGGTTTATCGCCGGTTTCCCGGTGTTCCTTGTCGGTCTTGCGGCGGCTATCGTGTGCATGGTGCTCGCGAAGGTTCCGGCTCGTTTGGGCGAAGAACAAATGATGAAGGGTGTCTCGCTCATTGCGACTCCGATTGTTGCGACCATCGGCTTTCTTTTCATGTCCACGGTCATTAAGCAAATCGGGCTTGTGCAGACGATGAGCGATGCCGTCGGTCCGGTTCTATCCGTCTCGCCTGTGCTGATTTTGTTCGGTGTAGCGTTCCTGACGGGTTTCTTGACCCAGTCCTACGCGGCTTCGGTTTCCGTCTTGGTCCCGATGCTTCAGGTTGTTCTTCATACCGGTGCCGATCCGTTTGCGGCGTGCTTTGCGGCTGCGTCCGGCGCTTCCCTGATTCAGTACTTCTTAACCGGTGGTCCTGTGGCGGCTCTCGCGACGGTGATTCCGGTGATTCCGGGTAGCGACCTTAAATCGGCTAATGCCTTCCAACGTCCCTCGATTCTCTCAGGGTGCTTGGTGGCCTTTGTCATCACGGCGATTCTGACGATTGTCTAATCGGTTGTGATTAGAGTCTTGCTCGATAATTATCGGGCAAGGCTCCTCTCAAAGTCAGTTTTCTCAAGCTCACTTTGAAAGCCCACGAAAACGCAGGAGTGCTTATGGCGCAGGTTTCATTGAGCAAAGCCTCAAAAGGCATATTAGGGATTGTCGGTCATGCCGGGTGCGGGCATGCCAACAGCCATTGCGGATTCGTTCAGGATGATTCGGGCGGTCTGGCGGCTCTGTTGCGGATTCTTGAACGGGCAACCGGATTGGATTTGACAATCGACAAGGTCACCCCGACGGTCGGAAAGGCCGGAGGATTTACGGTTCACACGGCCTCAGGAGGGTGCGCTTGGGCGCCTGCAGGTCGCGGCGTAACCCCGACCGAGGCCGAGTTAAGTGAGCGCGTCGTAGGGCTTTCGGCCGTTACCACGCAGGCCGATGCCGTGCACGCATTCGGTCGTATGCTCGGACAAGGAGCGTTTGAAGTTCCGGTGGCCCTTCAAACGGCAATTGCCAATGCGGCCGTCGATAGTTTTGCGAAGAACTTTCCGCAACTCATCGGCGGGGAGGAACACATTCCCGGCAATATCGGGCGCCTGCTTGGCGGCGTCATTACGGTCGACGGCATCGACGTATCGATTCTGGCCGTCGTCAATGCCACAGAAGGCGGAATCGGTCCGAACGAAGACATCGAGGGTAACGTCAATTTGGCCGGGAAAGCCGATTTGATGCAACGCTTTGGCTTAGACGTACTTCCAACGATTTTGGTCGAGGGCAAGGTGTGTGCCGTGCCGATTTCTTCGACAATCGACACCCCGACTTTTGTCACGCGGGCCTATCGCGGGGACGATAACGTGACGGTCAGCGAGTGCCTTGTTGCCTCTGCTCAAAAACTCGGTTATCCGATTCTTTTTCCGCGCGAACTACTCAAGCGAAGCCCCGATGCCATGCGCTCTTTAACTCAGAAAATGGGGGAGCAGTTAAAAGAACTCGCCGAGAAGTTATCACGGGCGCAAACGGCGGCTGAAAAAGTTCAACTTGCTTATCAAATTAACCGCTTTGCCAGTGAGGATTTGGGCGGTATAACCTTTATGAGTGACGCTGTTCACGCTGTCATGGGCGGAGTCGGTGCGATTCCCGGAACAACCGGGTGTTTGTCGCTTTTTGTTCCGAATAAAGAGCTTGAAACCGATGTGTATCCGACCTTGACGCTTGACGATGTCGACCGCTTTGCCGATACGATATTGACGGCGGTCGGCTTTTTAAATGAACGTCGCAAGGAGGCTATCTGCGAGGTAAAGCGTGCTCGTGAAAAGTATTCCGATGCGTTTGTTGCACTGAATCGACAAGGTGTTTTTTAGGGCTTAGACCCATCGGTCATCGCCCGAGGAGAAAAAATGATTGATAAGAAAGTGATGGTTTTTGCTACCGGCGGCACGATTGCCATGAAGTATGACCCGGCTAAGCACGGACTCGTTCCGGCGTGCACGGGCGAAGACTTGGCCGCTGCCGTTCCGGGGCTCGGCGACGTGGCCCCTCTGGAATTCGTTCAGTTTTCCAATATTGCTTCTCCGGGCATGACACCGCAGAACATGTGGGATTTAAGTGTGGCAATTGAAAAGGCCTTAGAGCGTGATGATGTTGCCGGCGCCATTGTCACACACGGGACGGATACCTTGGAAGAAACCAGTTTCTTCTTGGATTTACTGCATCGGAATCCTAAGCCGATTGTTTGCACGGCGGCGATGCGCGGGGCAGGCGATACGAGCCCGGATGGCCCCATGAATATCCTTTGCTCGGTGAAGGCTGCGGCGTCCCAAGAAACCGTCGGTATGGGTGTTCTCGTGTGCCTGAATGAAACGCTCCATGCACCGGGCGAAGTGATGAAGACACACTCGGCAAATCCCGCGACGTTCCAGTCGCCTTGGTGGGGTCCTGTCGGCTATGTGGATTTGGATAAAATCGTTTTCCGTCGCAAACCGCTCGGCGTCAAGCGCTTTGCTCCCAAGGCACTGACAGCCCGAGTCGACGTTATCAAGTGCATGACAGGATCGACACGCGACTACATCGATTTTGCTGTCAGTCAAGGCGTTCAGGGCATTGTGATTGAAGGGTTCGGTCGCGGAAACGTTCCGCCGCCGATGGTTCCGGGAATCGAAGAC
>UQUS01000040.1 GCA_900544335.1 uncultured Sutterella sp. | reverse complement strand
GCCTTCGTATTTCGCCGCCAGCTGCGGCGGAGCTCCGCTCTCGATTATCAAGACATACATCGAGAATCAGGAGACGCCGAGCTAAACAAAACCGCGCGGCTTATATCGCCGCCCTGAAGGACGGAGCTTGACGCCGCAATTTGGTAAATAAGGGACAAGCGTTTCCCCAATTTCGGGGATATGCTGATAATCATCGAGGGTGAGTTCCGAGGTTGGCGCTTGAGAAAAGAAAAGAGCCTCAATATCCTTTTTCGTCAGCTTTGTGCCTGCGATAGAGAAAAAGTTCAATCCCCGTTTGCAACTAAAAAAATCCTCAATATCTGAATTGTTGTCATCGAGATCTAAATCGAGAACCTGAAAGAGATTTCCCTTCTTCTCAGTAAGCAAGTCATAAATTTCATGCTCGGGGATTTCCGTGGCGCACGACAAAATCGAAGCAATGAGCGATATGTTGTGTGAGCAATCAAACCATCTTGAGTAATGACGAAGTAAGGTTGTGCGGCATGAGGCAAGAACAATAAATGTGAATAAGGTTTTTTCAACTTGAGAGAACCCGAATGTTTTAGAAAACAACTCAACGTTTTCTTTCAAAGGAGAAAAAAGCGGCTCGACCTTTGCAAAGTGCTCCTCTTGCCGCCGAAGCGCTTCAAGAAATTCAGGCGGGACACTATGCGCTTCTTCGTAGCTAATGAGCTTTTCCTTATAAAGCCAATTTAAAAGATCACCAATGGTATCGAAAACATCATCGGCTTCTTCGAGTCGTTTGGTATAAGGCTCCATTCGTTTTGAAAAGGCCGCAAACCCAGGAAAGTCCGATCCAACATCGATATCTCTTGCGATGCGCCAAGCTCCTCCCTTTACAAAGAGTCTTAAGCTCCAAAGCAAATCCAATTCATGAAAAGTATCGATGCCAGAATCGATGGAGCGAATCGATTCACAGCACGCAGGACGAACAAAACAGTTTCCCTTCATTTCGAATACCTCAACTATGAGTCTCTGATACTCGAAGCGTAAGGTCGGTTGCGTCAATTGGTGACGCATGAAAATCACTCAGATTTTTTACTTTGCAGCAAAGGTGTTTTCGCAAGTTTTAAGCGACGTAACGCACTTTTTGGAGTTACTTAATGGGCATCTTTTTTAGCTTTTTAAAGCGCTCCTTGCCCCAAGCCGCAATCCATGCATCAATAAGCGAGGTATCGTCAAGAGTCGCTTCTAATGCGAAGGCACCTTTGCCAAGGTCTGTAATCTTTTGCGTGCGGTTAACAGGCGTTTCTGTTAAGTACTGCTTTAAGTGCTTATCTGTTGAGTTAAAGGAAAGGCGCACTTTCCCGCCGTTGCTAAAGTTAAAGTGCCGAGACTTCACATAGGCATCCAACGAAAAGTTCTTGGGGCGCTCAGCAAGAAACTCGGTTTCTTTTGCGCTCTGAATGCGGTGTAAGGCAAGGTGGCGAATATCTGTGTAGCCATCGAAGATACAGACTAGATAAATACGCTGCTCTTGCTGCACAATGCCTAAAGGAGACACGACGCCGCTAACCTTAAGCTCTTCGCTATTTAAATACGCAATTTCAATTTTCGTATTTTTCCAAAGCGCACGGCTTACCACCGTAAAAATCCGAGGTAAGATTGCTGGCGACATCACAGAGACGGTAGCGGGAACAACAGCAACCTTTTTGAACCAGGCTGCCGACGCTCCCTTTGTGGCCTCTTCTTTCATCAGTTCTCGCGCGCGATCGAAAATCGGTCTTAGGCTATCAATTACGGGGCTTGGCAAAAGGTACTTCAGACGCTCTTCAGATAGGCGCAAGACAAGAGCCTCTTCGGCTTTTAGGCTTACCTCAGGTAAATCCGATTCCCGTTTAAAGCGCCGATATCCATAGGGCTTTGAGCGTACATCGCAAAGAACGCAGAACTCCTCATCGGAACTGATGCGCTTTAAAAAGCGCTGTAGGCGCCGTGTGCTGATTTCGACGCCACTAGCTTCAAGTTCATTGGCAATATCAATTGTCGAAATCCAACGCCCGTAAGGAATGCGCCGCAAAATCTTATATAGGAGGAAAGATTCGTCAACTAAAGTTTCGTTTGTCGCAGTCATTAGGCGTCATCCTTTGCGTTTGGTTATCAGGATACTAAGGAAAAACCTCGGGCTTTAAAACCCTTAAGTGAAAACCTGAAGAAATCTTTGCAAAATCCCACGGAATCCGAACGGTGGTTTCACAGAGCCGAACACATGTTTTTTTAGGGCTTAGCTCTGGCTTCAAAAACCGTGATGGTTGGCTTGGGTACAACGAGTAGAGCGATTGCGTAAATCGAGGGTCGAGATCCAAGCCGATTTCGTTTTGTACTCTGTGGAGAAATTGATAGTAGAAGTCGCGAAATAGCCGAAGGTTGGCGATATTATTGTTATAGGCCAACGTACTGAGCTTCATGGCCTTGCTACCGGTGTGAAGCATCTTTCCTCCCGCTGCCTCAAGACCAAGAACCAACTCTCACAGAGATGTTGCCCCTGAGAGTTGTCCGAATAAGATGGCAGTGAAATAATCTCGTGCTGTGAACTTGCGCGAATTACAAAAAGATTTTGTGTGGCGAGAGGCAAGCCCCTCAAAATCGGCCATCGGCAACAGCCGGATTAGTTGTGCAAAGACACTGATTCCTGCAGATTTCATGGTGAGTGCGAATTGAACAGTTGGGAAGCTTTCAATATACGCACTCACCGTGATCCCGTCTCCTCCAAGAGCTAGAACCACCTAATTTTCAACAGAATTTTCTTCTTTACGCCGATTTTCGGTCTGCGAATTGTATGAATTTTCGTTTTGAACAGTAGTGGTCGACAAATTAAAAGGACTTTCCGCTCCGTGCCCTCTTTTGTCAATGCTCAATCAGTGGCAGCATCTCCTCGCGCAACGCTCGACCGAGGACTTCGGCAAGACCCCGTGCATCGCAAATTCGAAGCGCCTTAAGAATCTCTTTGTCGGCATCGACGAGGGTTTCCGGCATCCTGGCCTTGATGTTGCCCGCTTCGCCGATAAAACCTTGCCAACTTTTCTCAAGCGCAAGCGCATAAGCCTCGAGCACACGATTGCCTGAAGCCGCGTAGAGTGCTTTCAAAAACTCACGATGCAAGAGAAAAGCCGCCGGTTTGACTTCCTCGGCGCCTTGCATTTGAGACAAAAGGTCTTGAAGCGTTTCAAGAGAGGCCGATGTGACACGCATCACGATAAGGGACGCCATTTCATCGGCCAGTGCGATTCTTGCTTCCAGAAACTCTCTTAACTCAATGCCAGAAAGCGTCAACTGTGTACTAAAGTTGTCTGCAAGTTTTTCCGGAGAGACTTTATCAAGCGTCATGCCGCGCTTTTGGACCCGCGAAAGAATTCCCATTTGGGTGAGTTTGTCTAGGACGAGCCGCACCCGGTAGCGCGATACCCGAAACCGTTTTGCAAGCTTCGTTTCGGTATCCATCTTGTCGCCGGATCGGGCTTGTGTCACCAGGAAAGCATGGATTTCGCTTAAAAGTGCGGTGTCTTGGGAATCGGTCATAGCCAATTACAACCTTACGCTGGACGTGTCAGAAAGCGAAAGTCCACTTTGTGACGTGTCAGGTTCGGGGATTTGCATGAATTTGTCGACATTTTATTCTACTCACGGAAAAAAATGTGAAAACCGGAAATTTGAAGGACATGCCTGTTCGATTGATGAACCGGCGTCTTTCCCCAACAAGTTGCGGAAGTTTTTCGTCGTACTTGTGAAATTCCGGGGTTCCCCTTCACTATTGCCCGATTCATCGGGCCGTTTAGGCGATAATCAAATCAACAATTTGTTTGACCCTCTCGTCAAGCGAGAATAATATGTCGACAAAATCTTATCAGGGAGGAAGGACGATGTCCGAAAACGAAAGCAAAAGTCGGAGCGGGCGCTTCGACATGCCGGCCAACAAGCTCGTTGAAAAGTTCAACGCGACGATTTTGATTGAACAGCGTTGCTGTCCGTTTGATATTAAAAATTCCCAGGTTCATGCCCAGATGCTCGGCGCTCAGGGAATTATTCCCCAAGACGATGCCGTGAAAATCATCGACGGTCTATCTAAGGTCGGCGAGGAAATTCGCGACGGAAAGTTCGTCTTTTCCGTCGTTGACGAAGACATCCACATGGCAATCGAAAAGCGCATGACGGAAATTGTCGGACCGGCCGGCGGTCGCCTTCATACGGCAAGAAGCCGTAATGACCAAACGGCCACGACAATGAAGATGTGGACGCGCGAGGCCTGCAAGGATGCGGCCAAAGCCATTCGGGAACTGCAAAGCGAAATCGTCAAAAAGGCCGAAGGCACAACCGAATTCATCATGCCGGGCTTTACCCATCTGCAAACAGGTCAGCCCATTGTCTTTGCTCATTGGATTCTGGCTTTCTTTTGGATGCTCGAACGCGATTTCACGCGTTTTGAGGATCTTTACCGTCGTGCAGGACGTTGCCCGCTCGGCTCTGCCGCTCTTGCGGGAACCGATTTCCCGATCGATCGCGAATTCACTGCCAGAAACCTCGGCTTTGATGCGCCGACTCAAAACTCCATTGATTCGGTTTCCGATCGTGATCACATCGCCGAATTTAATGCCGCCGCCGCACTTTGCTACGCGCATTTAAGTCGTCTCTGTGAAGAACTCGTCATCATGAGTTCCCAGGAGTTTCACTTTATCGAGCTATCCGACGACTTTTGCACGGGAAGCTCCATCATGCCGCAGAAGAAAAACCCCGATATCGCAGAAAAGATTCGCGGTAAAACCGGTCGCGTTTACGGCAACCTCCAGGCCATTCTCACGATTTTAAAAGGCATTCCGCTTGCCTACGACACGGACCTGTCGGAAGACAAGGAAACGATTTTCGATTCCTTCGATACGTTACTCGACTCCCTTAACATCCTCACACCGATGATTGAAAAGATGAAGGTCAACGCGGACGTGATGCGCAAGGCAACCGATATGGGATATGCCAATGCCACAGATTTAGCGGACTATCTTGCTAAGAAAGGAATTCCGTTTCGTGAGGCACACCACATCGTCGGTCAAATGGTCAACTACGCCATTAAGAAGGGGCTTCGCCTTGATGACTTCTCCATGGACGAATATCGGTCCTTCTCTGAGAAAATCGAAGAAGATATTCGCGATGCCATCAACCTTGAAACGTGTGTGGCCGCTCGGAAATCTTATGGCGGAACGGCTCCCGTAGCCGTTCGAAAGCAACTTGCGGAAGCGCAAGAGACACTCAATCGAGAGGCGAACTTCGTCAATTGAGTTTCTCCCGAATGAGATTGCGGGGTAAGCTCCGCAATCTTTTCGGCTGCTTCCGGGTTGTAAATGACGCCTACGATATGGCAAGCGTCGTGCCTGTCCGTGAGCGGCTCGGCAAATTCCTGTGTTTCTCCGACCCTTTCAGAGAAATTGACGAAAAAGCCTAGGAAAATCGGCGTAAAACGGATATTATCCGAGTAAGTACCCAACTCCCTCGGGGAAAAAACGAGGGTCTATCTGTTCCAAGGAGAACATACATGAACAAAAGTGAACTGGTTGAAGCGATTGCCAAACAGGCTGACCTTCCCAAGACAAAGGCCGAAGCTGCGTTGAAGGCTTTTATCGAAACAACGAAGAAGACCTTGAAAAAAGGCGGCGAAGTCCAGTTAATCGGCTTCGGCACATTCTGCGTTGCCAAGCGTTCTGCCCGCACGGGTCGCAATCCCCAGACCGGCGAAGCCATCAAGATTAAGGCTTCCAAGTTGCCCAAGTTCAAGCCGGGCAAGGCCTTCAAGGATGCCCTCTAATTTGCCCTAGTTCGGGTAAGTGAAGACGCCGGCCCTGTCGCCGGCGTTTTTATTTGAAAAAGCCGCCGAGAAGCCCGGTTTTCTCTAAGAAAGTCCGTGACGCGCTTTTAACCGTCCGTTTCAGAGAAGGCGCCTTCTTTTCTGCTCGAAAAGACACACAGCAGCAGCAGCAGCCACATTGAGGGACTCGCAGTCGCTTTCAATCGGAATTAAAAAACGCTCCTTACTCACAGAAAGCGCCTCATCGGAAAGCCCCGGTCCTTCGGCTCCGAACATCCAGACCGTCGGACTTTTCTCCCAGCCTTCCGATCGAAAGAGGTCTGAACCCCCGCGCGCATCGGCTGCAAGGCGCTTGGAAGAAAAAATCTGCGCCAAATTCTCTGCCGGAACATCCTCAAAAAGCGTCATCGAAAAGTGCGCGCCCATCGCAGCCCGCAGAACCTTAGGGCTCCAGACGCGCGAGGTTTTAGGGGAAAGCGCGGCATAGCGCACGCCCGCGGCAAGTGCCGTACGCAGTATCGTGCCGACGTTTCCCGCGTCCTGCACGCCGTCCAAATATACGGCATCGACGCTAAGTGCCGCGCCGGGAAGCTCTTCTTTCGGGACGGCTAATTCAATACAAATACCGACCCCGTGCTTAACAGGCGAGGCGGCTTCGAAAAGGGATTCTTTGAGCGTAAAAAGAGGAATACTTCCCTTGGCCTCGTAGGCTGCAAAAAGGGCTTTGGCTTCGGCGCTTACTTCACCTTCGCGCAACATCAGGGCA
>UQUS01000039.1 GCA_900544335.1 uncultured Sutterella sp. | reverse complement strand
ACCCTGGGGCTTTTTTGCGCTTTTTTGGGCGGCCTTTTCGCTTGCCGCATCGCTTGCCGCCTCCGAGAACACCATGGGAATCAGCGCCTTGATTGCGGCCGTGCTTTTCACGCATCTTTTGACGCTTTTTCTCTGGACTACGGTTTTAGTTAAAGAAACAACTCCGGCAGGTCTAGCCGATGCCCTTGCCGTCCTTTTAAGGCCGGTACTCGGAGCGAAAGCTGCCGATGTGCGCACGAGCTTACTTTTGACGGCTGCCTCGTTTGCTCGGAAAAAAGAGGTTTTTAAGCGAGTTTCTTGCGCAGTGGATCTTAGGTTTCACGACAAAAGCCGTCTTTTCCGCTTAAAACTCCTCCTAATCGGTCTCCTACAAACGTTAGAGCGCGATGCAGGCGGACACGCCGAGGGCTTCTGCCTTCGGCGTTTTGATAACCCGAGTCGCCTTAATGCCCTACCTAGCCCTACGCATCGCGTTTATGTCGTGTTGTTCGCCGTCCTTCTTTCGGAGCTTGCAGCCGTTTACGCGATGCCGTTTTTCTAGCCTCCCTTGATTGGCGAGAGGTCGGTAAGACGAATCTCTTCCGTCGGTTTCGCTGTAATCTCGGTTAGTCTTTATTTGTGTGCTTCTCTTTGAGATGATTGCAACGGTCCTTTCACGGGAAGTGCCGTAGAAACGTTGCAAAGCATTGCGGAAAAGGGATTGTTAATTGACGGTTTCTTCTACTAACTCTGCATAAAGCCGGATTGTGGCACGAATATCATCTCCGGCTTTATTCGGCCAGGCGCAAGCGCCGTTGATTTGAGCATTACAAAAGATTCCTTGTAATTTTGGCATAAAGGAAACAAGAACATAAGACGTGTCGGTTGGCTTTTTAATCAAATAGCCGACAATCTTTTGCTCACCGAATGCATCCCCGCTTTGAATCATGACAATTCGTTTGTCTTCAACAATGGTTTCCGTTTCTTCAAGTATTCGTCCGTCTGTTAGAGCTTTCTCAACAAAAGACCGTAGTCGGTCGCTGTTCCGGGCCAATGACCGAAGAAGACCGCTTTGATCCTCATCGTGTTGGAGAAGGAATGCATCAATGTCGCCTTGGACTTTATATTGACTGAGATTTGATTTTTGTTAGGTATCCCTTTTGCTCCCTTTTTTAACAATCGGGTAGGAGCCCGTGGATTAATTCCACGGGCGTCCTCCCACACCACGTGGCGTACGGTTCTCGTACCACGCGGTTGCGAGCAGTCTTCGGAGTTTCCTCCGTCCTCTCTGTTCTTCTGCTTGCATCCCCTATTCCCTTTACCTACCTCTCGGTAAACAACTCTGTTCCGCAAAGTTCTCTATCTGGGGCGCTCCCGTCTGGAGCATTCAGGCAGCACAGAAAGAGGTGCGCGCAGCAGGTGGAAACTGACTCGCTTCGGTCCTTCCTCGAGTTACGAGTACTATGACCTCTGCTGACTCCTTACGACAAGTTTTGCTCCGGAGTTCGCACTCCGTCCGTAAGGCCTCCCAGGGTAAGAACACAATCTTTCTCGTCACCTATCCGCCGCATTTACACCGAGAGTTCCGTATAGCTTGGGGCTTCAGTTTGTGTGGCAACCTTACCCACTCCCATATGCCTGATGCGGTTCCTATTCGTCGGACCAACGATTTGCCTAGAGCTTCCTTCAGATTCCACCTCACGATGGACACCCTTGCCTTCGGCTATGCGCTTGGTGCTATCCCCTGCGCTCGGGACTTTCACCCGTTAGATTGTGCCCATGCCTGGCACACCACAACAAAGGCGCCGGAAACCATGCCGGCGCCCTGTATAAATCGAATTTCGAGTCCCCTACTTGGTTTTCGCACGGTCAATGCCGGCTGCGACAAAGTCTCGGAAAAGCGGATGGGGTCGTGTCGGGCGGGATTTAAATTCCGGATGGAACTGTACGCCGACAAACCAGGGATGAAGCGCTCGGTCTAATTCGATAATTTCCACGAGTTTACCGTCCGGCGACGTACCGCCGATGCGAAGCCCCTTGCCGGTAAGAGCTTCCTTATAAATATTATTGAATTCCCAGCGGTGACGGTGGCGCTCGGAGATGAGAACTTCACCGTACGCCTTTCTGGCCAAGGACTCTTCTTTCGTCACGCACGGGTACTGACCGAGTCGCATGGTACCCCCGAGGTCCGTCACATCCTTTTGTTCGTTCATCAGGGCAATTACCGGGTACTCGGTTTCGTCATAAAACTCCGTGCTGTTAGCCCCGGTCATGCCGGCCACATCACGGGCAAACTCAATGACGGCGCACTGCATCCCGAGGCAAATCCCGAGGAAAGGAAGCTTCTTTTCCCGAGCATAACAAATGGCGCGAATCTTTCCTTCGATTCCGCGATTGCCGAAGCCTCCGGGGACGAGAATTGCGTCAACCTCGGCAAAGACTTCGTCAAGGTTGACCGAAGCGTTTTCGATTTTCTCGGCATTGACCCACTTAATCTTAAGGTCGGCTTGATTGAACACCGCCGCATGGTGCAAGCTTTCGGTAATTGAGATGTAGGCATCCTGAAGGTCGACGTATTTTCCGACCACTGCCACGCAAACTCGGGTTTTATACGGGGTGTGAATGCGCTTGACCATCGCGTGCCACTCGGTCATGTCTTTCGGTAAGTCCGGTAAACCGAGTTTTTTAAGTGCAATGGTATCGAGCCCCTCTTTTTCCATGAGAACCGGTACGTCGTAAATCGACGGAGCCGTGATGTTTTCGATAACAGCCTCGGGCTCCACGTCGCAGAAAAGCGCAATCTTTTCCTTCATCTTCTCGGAAATCGGATGCTCGGTGCGACAGACGATAATGTCGGGCTGAATGCCGATTGAGCGCAACTCTTTGACTGAGTGTTGCGTGGGTTTGGTCTTCAGTTCCCCGGCGCCGGCAATGTACGGCACGAGCGTGACGTGAATGTACAAGACGTTATCTTTGCCGATGTCTTTTTTGACCTGACGAATGGCCTCAAGAAACGGCAAACTTTCGATATCGCCCACCGTTCCGCCGATTTCGGTAATGACAAAATCAGCATTTTCAAGTTTTGCCACATCGTACACGTGCGACTTAATTTCGTTTGTCACATGGGGAATTACCTGAACGGTTCGCCCTAAATAGTCCCCGCGTCGCTCCTTGGTGATAATCGACTGGTAAATCTTGCCCGTCGTTACATTGGAGTTTTTCGTAAGATTTATGTCGATAAAGCGCTCGTAGTGCCCGAGATCCAAATCGGTTTCGGCCCCGTCGTCCGTGACAAAGACTTCCCCATGTTGGTACGGACTCATCGTGCCCGGGTCGATATTGATGTAGGGATCGAACTTTTCGATGGTGATTTTGTAGCCGCGACTTTTCAGAAGGCGTCCGAGGGATGCCGCTGTAATGCCCTTGCCGAGTGAAGAAACAACGCCGCCTGTTACGAATATGTATTTAGTCATGTTGCATCGGGTTTCGTTCGGCTTTGTGTCTGTATGCCCCGAATCCCGCCCTTGATTTGCATTGATTACACGAAACGGGGATGCGACGCATCGCACCCCCGATTCGTTCCTCTTTTAACTCTTAGTCGTTGACCCCGAAAAGGAGCTGTCCGTATGTCGGATACGTCAGGTACTTTTGTGCAATGAGAGGTTCGACCTCATCGACCTTCTCGCGAAGCGCCTGCATGGCCGCAAGGACTTGTTCGTGATAGGCCGTTGCCTTTTCGTTTTCCGAGTCTATCGCGGCAACTTCTTTTTTCACAAACGTGAGTTTCTCGGCGCGTTCGTAAATTTCAGAGGCGATGTCGGAAATCTTTCCGGCAAGGTCGGCCTCAAAGCTCGAAGTAATTCCCGCTTGCTTCTTGCGAAGAGTTGCCTTCGTCAAATCGGAGACATAGGCCTCAATGCCCGGGAGAATATCCTTGTAGAGCATATCGAGGGCGGCATCGGCCTCAATGGCAATGGTTTTGGAATAGTTTTCGAGCAAAATATGGACGCGCGACGTGGTTTCTTCGGGCGTAAAGATGCCGTACTTTGCTAAAAGCTCGACGT
Source organism: uncultured Sutterella sp. (assembly GCA_900544335.1). Lineage (GTDB taxonomy): Bacteria > Pseudomonadota > Gammaproteobacteria > Burkholderiales > Burkholderiaceae_F > Duodenibacillus. Next base: position 5,709 of record UQUS01000039.1, on the reverse strand, counting down.
TTTTCGAGTCGGCCAATAGCGGCAGGCATTCGGGCGTGGACTTTAAGTTCAGGAGCCCGCGACGTGCGGCTTCGGCAACCCACTCGTCCGAGTAGCCGTTTCCGTTAAAGATGATGCGTTTGTGGGCGTTATACACATCACGCACGACAGCGTAGACAGCCTCATTGACATCATCGGCGCCTTCAATCTTGTCGACTAAGACATTTAAAGCATCGGCGACAATGGTATTGAGCATGATGTTGGGGCCGGAAACCGAAGCGCTCGAGCCGAGCATACGGAATTCGAACTTATTGCCCGTAAAGGCAAAAGGCGAGGTGCGATTGCGATCGGTGTTGTCTTGCATCAAAGTCGGAACCGTGTCGTCCGAAAGTTTTAAGGCCTTGGCCGGGGTGGGCTCCCAAACGCGCCCGTCGGCAATGGCTTCGAGAACTTCGGTTAACTGTGTTCCTAAGAAAATCGACACAATCGCAGGCGGCGCTTCGTTTGCGCCCAAGCGGTGATCGTTTCCGGCACTTGCAACGGAAATCCGGAGCAAATCCTGATGCTCGTCAACGGCTTTAATCACGGCGGCTAAAAAGAGCAAAAAGAGCGTGTTCTTATAGGGGTTATCCGAGGGAGAGAGGATGTTTTTCCCTTCGGCGGTACTGAGTGACCAGTTGTTGTGCTTACCTGACCCGTTGACGCCGGAAAAGGGCTTTTCATGAAGTAGGCACACCATCCCGTGCTTGAGGGCGACCTTTTTCATAAATTCCATCGTCAGCTGGTTGTGGTCCGCGGCGATGTTGGTCATCGAAAAGATCGGAGCGAGCTCATGCTGGGCCGGAGCCACTTCGTTGTGTTCGGTCTTGGCGTGAACACCGAGCTTCCAAAGTTCCGTATCCAGGTCCTTCATGAAGGCACGCACGCGGGGCTTAATCATTCCGAAGTAATGATCTTCCATCTCCTGTCCGCGCGGTGACGGGGCGCCGAAAAGGGTCCTTCCGGTGTACACCAAATCTTTGCGGGCATCAAAAAGAGCCTTGTCGACAAGAAAATACTCTTGCTCGGGGCCGACCGTGCTCTGGACTCGGCTTGTTTTAATACCGAAAAGCTTTAAAGCGCGCACGCTTGCCTTGGAAATCACGTTCATCGAACGTAAAAGCGGCGTCTTTTTATCAAGGGACTCTCCCGTGTACGAGCAAAAGGCTGTTGGAATGCACAAGGTATCGTCTTTAATAAACGCATAGCTTGTCGGATCCCAGGCCGTATAGCCGCGTGCTTCGAAGGTTGCCCTGAGGCCGCCCGAGGGGAAACTTGAGGCATCGGGCTCGCCCTGGATAAGCTCTTTCCCGGAAAATTCCATAATAACGTGGCCGCCCGCCGTCGGTGTAATAAAGCTTTCGTGCTTTTCGGCGGTAATGCCCGTCATCGGCTGGAACCAATGCGTAAAATGGGTGCAGCCCTTTTCCAAAGCCCAGTCTTTCATGGCATCGGCAATGATGTTGGCCATCGGAAGATCCAAGGCGGTTCCGTTGGCAACGGCTTCGCGGAAGGCCTTGTAGGTGGCCTGCGGCAAACGGTCTTTCATGACTGTTTCGTTAAATACAAGCGAGCCGAATAGTTCCGGTACGTCCTTCATGATGGTTTCTCCTCTCTTTTTTAAAATTCTTTAAAAACAAAGGTGTAAAGTGTTCGAAATCCAGAAACAAAAAGCGGTCACACGAAAAGAATCGAAAAAAAAAAGATTCCTTTCGCGTGACCGCTTCAAATACGGATGCCATTGTAGGCGCGTATTCGGGCGTTTGTACATACGCAAAACGCCGTACCTATCTTGTTTTTAGGATAGAGGGAGGGACTTTTTACGGGGGAAATCCGCAAGGAGAAAAGGACTCGGCACAACCAAATAATAATACTGGAAAATCTCGGCATTTTCTTTGATAGATAACAAAATTCTACTTCCTTTTTGTAAGGATTCGTATCGTATAATCAATGGAGTACGGCGTCTTTTGCCGGTGTTAAACCCCAATCTGGAGAACATTTATGCGTCATCTGAAAAAAACATTGATTGCAGCTGCTTTCGTCGTAAGTACCGGAGTTGCCTTAGCCGCTAACCTACCGGGCGTGCGGATTTTGGCAACGGGCGGAACGATTGCCGGCAGCGCATCATCGGCAACGCAAACCACAGGATATGAGGCCGGAAAGATCGGCATTCAGACCTTGATGGATGCCGTACCGCAGATGAAAGAAATCGCCAATGTCGACGGCGAGCAAATCGTCAAGATTTCGTCCAATAACATGGATACGAAGACGCTTCTCATTCTTGCCAAACGTGTCAATGAGCTCCTGGCCCGAAAAGACGTTCAGGGTATTGTCATTACGCACGGTACCGATACCCTCGAAGAAACGGCGTACTTTTTGAATTTGACCGTCAAGAGTAAGAAACCCGTGGTTCTTGTCGGGGCGATGCGCCCTGCTACGGCAATGAGTGCCGACGGTCCGATGAATCTCCTGAATGCCGTTCGCGTAGCCGTCAGTAAAGACGCTGTCGGTAAAGGCGTTCTCATTGCGATGAACGATACGATTAACGGTGCGCGCGATGCCACTAAGACCAACACGACCAATATGGCTACCTTCAAGGCTCCCGAACTCGGTGCCTTAGGCTACATCGCCGGCGGCAAGGTTATGTTTTACAAAGCCTCCACGCGTCGCCATACAGCGATGAGCGAATTTGACGTCAAGGGTCTTATGGACCTGCCGCGTGTCGATATCGTTTACTCGCATGCCAATGCCGACGGCGTGATGGTCGATGCGGCCGTTAAGGCCGGCGCCAAGGGTATCATCCACGACGGCACGGGTAACGGATCGATTCATAAAGAGACGGAAAAGTCTCTGATTGCCGCGCAAAAGAAGGGCCTTGTGATCGTGCGCTCGTCGCGTGTGGGTAACGGGCCGGTTGTGCCGTCCCTAAAGCAGTGGACCGATGAAATGTTCCTCGACGGCGATACGCTCAATGCCCAAAAAGCCCGCTTGCTCCTGCAATTGGCTCTCACGAAGACCAATGACTTAAAGGAAATTCAGCGAATCTTTAACGAATACTAGAAAAGTACTAACCCTGTAGCGGACGCCCGGTACACGCGATGTGTGCCGGGCGGCTTTTTATACTGAAGCGTGAAAACAATGGTTTGTCAGGTGAACCAAGTGAGGACTGTTCCGGCACTGATTTCCGATGATCTGTTTCTTGAGTTCTCAAGAAGGATGCGTTCTGACTTCGGGGCCGGAGCAAAATCGTCTTTTTGTTAGAGCAACGCAAAAATGCCTCAAGCGACGGAAACCCGCATTTTAAAAAACTCGCAAACGAAGGTTTTTTCCGGCTCATCATTGCCGGAAAATCCTAGGTTTTAAGTGCTTTCACCACACACAGTTTTTCTCCCTTTTGAGAACCTAGATGCAGGCTCCAGACAGAGTGCGACCTTTGTCTGAGCGGACCTATCGCTCAATCCGAAGCCCTGAGGCATCCGATCGCCCCTAGGATATAGCCTCACGAAGCCGTAAGGAGCAAACCGGGGAGCCTGATACCCGATTCAATTGCACTCGGGGGAAACTATGAGATAGTTCGGCTTTGCCGGAGGGTGACGTTTTACCGTTATCGATCGGTGAGAATACACCTATTCTCGGCGGTGACGTTTTGTTGTGCCGCTCGGAGACAGAATGGTTGCCAAAACCGGTGACAGTATCGCGGTGCTCTGACAAGCAAGCCCTTCTTTTTTAGTCACGCCCTTCTCTCCTTATAATGCGCTCCATATTGCGGCCGGAGCCGCTTTCCCCGATGACGATACTTTCCGGAGCTTTGCTTTGAGCACACATACGGACAACCAAGAAACCATTTTGGTCGTTGATTTCGGCGGCCAATACAACCAACTCATTGCACGCCGCGTGCGCGAATGCGGTGTGTACTGCGAGATTGCCTCGTACAAACGTCCTTTGGCGGCACTGCGGCGCAAGAATTTAAAAGGCATCATCTTTACCGGAGGACCGGCAAGCGTTTACTTAAAAGACGCCGCCGTCATTGATCCGGAAATCTATTCCTGGGGTATCCCGATTCTCGGCATCTGCTACGGGGCACAGCTCATGAGTTTTCAACTCGGCGGGACAGTCGCTCAGGCGCCCGAACGCGAATATGGTAAGACCCTTGTGAATCTCGATAGCACAAGCCCTCTTTTTTCCGCCCTTCCGGAAAAAAACGTCTGCTGGATGAGTCACAACGACTCGATTTTTACTCCGGCTCCGGGTTTTCGTATTACGGCCTCAACTCCCAATTGCCCGGTTGCCGCAAGCGAGGATGCAGTGCGCAAGCTTTACAACGTGCAGTTTCATCCCGAAGTGCTTCACACCGAAAACGGCGTGAAGATGCTTTCGAATTTCGTCTACAAGGTCTGCGGTTGCGCCGGCACCTGGAAGATGGATTCGTTTGTTGAGGAAACCGTCAAGGCTCTGCGTGAACGCATCGGCGATAAGAAGGTTCTTTGTGCCCTCTCGGGCGGCGTCGATTCGAGCGTGTGCGCAGCGCTTTTAGCCCGTGCTGTCGGCAAGCAGCTTACCTGCGTTTTCGTCGATCACGGCCTGTTGCGTAAAAATGAACGCGAACGTGTTTGTTCGATTTTCGGCGAGGGCGGCGCCTTTGATATCCGCTTTATTTGCGTAGACGCGAGGGACCGGTTCCTGACAAAACTTAAAGGTGTTACGGCTCCCGAAATGAAACGCAAAATTATCGGCGAAGAGTTTATTCGCGTCTTTGAGGATGAGGCTGAAAAAATCGGTGAGGTGGATTTCCTCGCACAAGGGACGATTTACCCCGATGTGGTCGAAAGCGGACTTGGCGGTGAATCAGCCACGATTAAGAGCCACCACAATGTCGGGGGACTTCCGAAGAACATTCGCTTTAAGGAAATCGTTGAGCCCCTGCGCGACCTCTTTAAAGATGAGGTGAGAAAGGCGGGTTTAGAACTCGGACTTCCCGAAAGTCAAGTCTACTGCCAGCCCTTCCCGGGTCCGGGTCTTGCCGTGCGCATCATCGGCGATATCACGCCGGAAAAAATTACGCTCGTGCAGGAAGCCGATGCCATCTGGCGCGAAGAAATCGATAAGCTCCCGCTTGCCGAGCGCCCGAGTCAGTATTTCGCGGCTCTCACAAACATGCGCAGTGTCGGCGTCATGGGCGATGAACGTACGTACGATTCGGCCGTCGCGTTGCGCGCCGTGACCACATCGGACTTTATGACATCGGAAGTGACGATTCTGCCGGCTAAAACCATTACGAGCGCCGCCAATCGCATTGTCAACGAAGTCAAACACGTCAATCGCGTGCTCTTTGACTACACGACAAAACCGCCTGCCACGATTGAGTTTGAGTAGGCAAAAAGAGGCGGTCGATTCGGTTGCGCGATTCGGCCGCTATTTAAGTTCCCGGGGCTGATTTTTTGCATCAATCGGGGTGTTCGGACTCTCGACTCGAAAGACGGCAAATTAAATCAAGTTTTCCCGTGTAAAGGTGTGACTTGACGTTCTCTCCGCCGTGAACGACGGAGATTCTCTACTGTATCAGCAGCTTGCGCCGCTGATCACTTCGGTGGATTCCTGCTGCTGATTCGGCGTTGGTCTTTTGGACCGACCCGGATTCACTTGAGCCTGAGCATTCTTCTCAGGCACCCCACAGGCTAACGAGCTTCGTCC
>UQUS01000038.1 GCA_900544335.1 uncultured Sutterella sp. | reverse complement strand
CTATTATACGAAAAAATGGAATCTAGCGCACCATCGACTCATAAAAAGTTGAAAGAAATCAGTACAAAAAGAAAAATGTTCACACCATCTTTGATGCCTGTCAAAATGTTGTGGATCTAGTGGGGCGGGAGTTTAGGCTAAGTCCCAACCCCCGAAGGGTGTGCTCTTCGGGGGTTTTGCATTTCTGGCCGGGAAAAACGGAAATCCGAGGGGCCTATTGCGGGCCCCGATTTGCTAATTTAAGGTCGGAGCAAAGGGGCCGGCGCTTTCTTCGTCCGGGTTTTCAATGTGCGTGACAAAGCCTTCGGGATTAGCATAAAGCGGTGCACCGCAGTGTTCGCACCACTCCAAGGGAAAACGAACATCGTGAGAAACGATGGATTTGACGCCTTGAGAGAAAAGAATTTGCCCGGCAAAGTCCTGTGTGGATTCAAGTTCCGGAACCTCACAGGGCCAGACAACCCCGGCCACAACGGCATTGGGTTTGCTTTTAAGCGAGATACCGATGCGAATCTCAGGTTGCGGTCCCTGACCGTTTTCTTCGCCGAGCGAAAAGACGGCCGTCGTGGCAATGAGGGCATCGGGTGTCAGCGAACCGACACACACGTATTGCACCAGAGCTTTGAGAGCAAAGACGCGCATGGCAAGAGCAGTCTGACGCCATGCTGCAAAAAAGGCCGCCGGATACTGCACGTCGATGACGCTACCGGTGGTAAAGGATCGCAACGCCTCACGCACTTTCAGGGAAAACTCCATAAAGCGATGCGATAACTCAATGTGGTCAATCAGCGAGTCGACGAAAAGGCATGAGGCATCGGGAGCGGTCACCGAAAGCGCGATGTAGCGTGTATCGGAAAAATCCGGCACGGGGCTTTCCGTCAGTAGGTAGGACGTATCGACAAGCGCCGTTTTCTCTTTTGCCGAGGAAAGGGTCTTTAAAAGCTGCCGCACCTCGAGAAGGCGTTCGGGAATGTGTTCGGGGCAAATCAAGGTGTTGCCGACCGTCACGCGGCTCTCAGGCCCTGCAAAATAAAGGCGATACAGCGAAGCGACCTTAAGGGCCACGGCATCGGGCATCTTTCCGCATACGATGACGTACCGACTCCATGCGAGAATCGGAAGCAAAATCAGAAGATGAATACCGTCCTTATCCGTGTACGACTCCGCACACCCTTCTGCAAGCGAGAGAAAATCATCATAGATTGTGCCGGGCTCGTCTTTTAAAAGAGCCAGGGCAGCCTCAATGTCCGATTCCTCGGAGGCATCGAGCGCGGCGTTGCACAGGGCTTTGATTTTCCCGTCCAAATAGGCATCTTCAACGTCTGACGTGGAGTCGTTGGCTCGGTAAGCCAGGGTAAGAAGCGTGTCGCGCCCTAAGTCGGGTTCGAGTACCGAGGAAAGACTTTTAAGAAGTTTCACTGTCATGACCGTTGCATGGATATACAAAAGGAATCGAAAGTGTAATGGGTTTTGCGAAAGGGCGAGAGATTTCGGCTCGCCCGGCTCGATGTTTTTAAGGAAGAGAACGACGCGTTGCATGATAGAATTTCGGCACTTTCAACTAAGAGGCTTGGCGCGAGAGGACGGTGGTTTTTCCGCCCCCTGACGCGAGTCCTTTGACGTCGCGAAACACGCGTTTTGACGCGAGACGATTTCGCGTAGGTAGCACATGGACAACATACGTAATTTTTCAATCATCGCCCACATCGATCACGGCAAATCGACGTTGGCCGATCGCCTCATCGAACGTTGCGGAGGCCTTACCGGTCGCGAAATGAGCGAGCAGGTCTTAGACAGCATGGACCTGGAACGCGAGCGCGGCATTACGATTAAAGCGCAGACGGCAAGCCTGAAATACAAGGCCCAAGACGGCAAGACCTACGAGTTAAATTTAATCGACACCCCCGGGCACGTGGACTTTTCCTACGAAGTGAGTCGTTCGCTTTCGGCTTGCGAAGGGGCACTGCTTGTTGTCGATGCCACGCAGGGTGTGGAAGCCCAAACGGTCGCCAATTGCTACACGGCCATTGACCTCGGCGTAACGGTTCTTCCCGTTTTAAATAAGATGGATTTGGCAAGCGCCGACCCGGTGACTGCCGCCGAAGAAATCGAAGATGTCATCGGAATCGATGCGACCGATGCCGTCTTGTGTTCGGCCAAAACCGGGATGGGAATCGATCAGATTCTCGAGCGTGTCGTGCGGGATATTCCGGCCCCCAAGGGCGACCCGAATGCGCCGCTTCAGGCATTGATTATCGACAGTTGGTTTGATAACTACGTCGGCATTGTTACCCTCGTGCGTGTTGTCAACGGCACCATTCGTCCGAAAGACAAAATCATGCTGATGGCAACGGGCGCCAACCACCTAGTCGAACAAGTCGGTGCGTTTACGCCCAAAGCGCAAAAACGCGAGTACTTAAGTGCCGGCGATGTCGGATACGTGGTTTCGGGAATTAAGGAACTTAAAGATGCTCGCGTGGGCGATACGATTACACACGCCGTACGCGGAGCTGCAAAGCCGCTTCCGGGTTTTAGAGAAGTTAAACCTCAGGTTTTTGCCGGTCTGTATCCGGTCGAATCCAATCAGTACGATGCCTTGCGCGAGGCGCTTTTAAAATTGCAACTTAATGATGCAGCCCTAAAGTTCGAGCCCGAAGTTTCGCAGGCGCTCGGATTCGGATTCCGGGCCGGGTTCCTCGGTCTGCTCCATATGGACATTGTCCAAGAGCGACTCGAGCGCGAATACGACATGAATCTGATTACCACGGCCCCGTCCGTTGTCTATGAAGTCTTGATGACAAACGGCGAAGTGGTCCGCGTAGAAAATCCGAGTAAACTTCCGAGCCCCGATAAGATTGCCGAAATCCGCGAGCCTATTGAATCGGTGACGATTTTCGTGCCGCATGAGTATGTTGGGACTGTCATGAAACTGTGCCAGGATAAGCGCGGCGTTCAGACCAACCTTGCGTACCACGGCCGTCAGGTGCATTTGACGTACGACCTGCCGCTTTCGGAAATCGTGCTCGACTTTTTCGATAAGATGAAATCGATTACGCGCGGCTACGCCTCGATGGATTACGAATTTAAAGAGTACCGCGCTGCCGATGTTGTCAAGCTCGACATTCTGATTAACGGCGACAAGGTCGATGCGTTAAGTTCGATTATTCACCGCTCGGGCGCCAAAACACGCGGACGCGATGTGGTGGTGCGCTTACGGTCCTTGATTCCGCGTCAAATGTATGACGTGGCTATTCAGGCGGCCATCGGTGCCAACATCATTGCGCGCGAAAACGTCAAAGCGCTTCGCAAAGACGTGATTGCCAAGTGCTACGGCGGTGATATCACGCGCAAGAAGAAGCTTTTGGAAAAGCAAAAAGCCGGTAAAAAACGCATGAAGCAAGTCGGGACCGTGGAAATTCCGCAGGAAGCGTTCCTGTCGATTCTGCGTGCCGATGAACAAAAATAAGGGGAAGACGCCGTGAATTTTTCGTTACTTCTTTTGGTCTTAAGCGTCTTTACGGGGATTATGTGGGTTCTGGACCTCATGATTTGGAAACCCCGTCGCAAGGCCGAAGCTAAGGCTGTCTATGAAGAGTTTAATCAAGCCAATGCCGAGGCGATTGCCCGCAATGAGACTCGCGTGATTGCGCTTCGTGATGCGACTGTGAAGGCACGTCTTCGCATGCCCTGGTGGCTTGACTACACGGCAGGCCTATTCTGGGTGATTTTGCTCGTGTTCCTTTTCCGCTCCTTTGCCTACGAGCCCTTTCGGATTCCGTCCGGATCGATGCTTCCGACCCTGCATATCGGAGACTTCATTCTCGTCAATAAATACGAATACGGACTGCGGCTACCTGTAGCCAACAAAAAGATTGTGACCTTAGGGTCACCTAAGCGCGGCGACGTGATTGTGTTTCGCTATCCGGTCGATCCCTCGTATGACTACATCAAACGAGTGGTCGGGATTCCGGGCGATGTCGTCGAATACACCGACAAGCGCCTTTTCGTGAACGGCAAAGAGATGGTCAGAACCGACCCCGTTGACTGGGTGGCTCCCGATACGATGCGCACGCTGACAAAGACTACGGAAAACCTAGACGGCGTCTTGCATGAAACGGCTGTGGACGATAGCCGAGGCTCGGGACTGTACGGGCGGCCGTATCCGGCGGCTTTGCGGGTGTGCAGCTACCGAGAAAACGGCTTTACGTGCCGCGTGCCGGCCGACAGTTACTTTGTCATGGGCGATAACCGTGACAACAGTGAAGACAGCCGTTACTGGGGCATTGTTCCCGACGAGAATCTTGTCGGTCGCGCCTTCTTTATTTGGGCGAACTTTTCTGACTTCAGTCGTATCGGTTCGTTCCGGTAAGTCGCTTTCGGGGGAAACAGACGATGCAGGAAAGACAGTTACGCGACCCGGCGCTTTTAGAAGAGCGCATCGGGTATGTCTTTAAAAATAAGGCACTCCTTAAGCGTGCGTTAACGCACCGAAGCTTCGGAGCCGAACACAACGAACGCCTCGAGTTTTTAGGGGATTCCGTTTTAAATTGTGCTGTCGGTCACAGCCTGTTTTTACGCGACAAGCACTTTAACGAAGGCGTGCTTTCGCGTGTTCGGGCTAATTTCGTGTGCGAGAAAACCCTCGATGAAATCGCGCGGGCCATCGAAATCAGTGCCTACATTCGTCTCGGGGAAGGGGAACTCCATACCGGGGGCGCTACACGCCCCTCGATTATGGCCGATGCCTGTGAAGCGGTTTTCGGCGCCATTTTCCTCGATTCGGATTTCGAGCAGGCTGAGCGCGTCATACTGCGCTTGTATGAGCCGATTTTGTCTGCCGGGGCGATTACGCCCGAGCGCTTGAGTAAAGACGCGAAGACTCGTCTTCAGGAGGCGTTGCAGGCGCGCCACATGGACCTACCCGAGTACACCATCGTCGATAGCGAAGGTGCGGCCCACGCCCTGACGTTTCGCTGTGCCTGCCGCATCGGGCGCTTTTCTATCTGTGAGTACGGTTCGGGGACTAGCCGACGTGCGGCCGAACAGCAAGCGGCCGGCAAAGCACTCGAGGCATTGAAAAAGGCTTTAAGGAGTCACAAGTGACCGACGTTAAACCGGGTTTTCGCTGCGGGTATGTGGCCGTCATCGGGCGCCCCAATGTCGGAAAATCGACACTGGTCAATGCCATTGTCGGCGAGAAGGTTTCCATTACATCGAAAAAGCCGCAGACAACACGCGATCGCGTACTCGGGGTTGTTACCTACGAGGATGCGCAACTGGTGTTTGTCGACACGCCGGGCTTTCAATCCAAGTTTAAGTCCGAACTCTTGCGACGCATGAATCGCTCCGTGCGCTCGACACTTTCGGATGTCGACGCCGTTGTTTTCGTCATCGACGCGGCTGTCTGGCGCCCGGAAGACGAGCAGGTCTTGCGCCTTTTAAATCCGTCGGCAACGAACGTCATTTTGGTCCTGAATAAAACCGATCTTGTGAAAGACAAAGTGGCCCTGTTGCCGCGCCTTGCCCAGATTAGTGCCAAGTTCCCGTTTGCCGCCGTGGTTCCGGTAAGCGCCGAAAAGGGGCGACAACTCACGGACCTTGTCGGGGAAATTAAAAAATTGCTTCCCGAGTCGGTGCCGTATTTTGATCCGGACTTGTACACGGATAAATCGCCGCGCTACATCGCAGCCGAAACGATTCGAGAAAAAGCCTTTCGTCTGTTGGGCGATGAACTTCCCTATGGCGTTGCCGTTGCCGTCGACCGCTGGGTCGAAGATGATGGGGCGGCTCAAATCGATGCTACGCTTTATGTCGATCGCGACAGCCATAAGCCGATTGTCATCGGGCAAAACGGCGCCAAACTGCGGGAAATCTCTCGTCTGGCCAGGGCTGACATTGCCGAACTTCTCGGAAAACCCGTGCACCTACAAGTCTGGGTGCGCGTGCGACGCGGCTGGAGCGATGACGCGAAGGTTTTAAAGAGTCTGGGGTATGACTGATTTCGGTCGGAAAAACGACGAGGATTTGCCCGAGACCGTTGCCGATTCGGTACTTGCGGCGCCCTTGGTGCGTTATGCCGCCAAAAGCCCGGGGCAGTACGTCAGTGCCAAAAACGAACCGGCTTTTGTGTTAACGACTTGGCCTTGGCGGGAAACGAGTTTGATTGTTTCGCTTTTTACCCGTCGACACGGGCGTATTACGGCTGTGGCTCGCGGAGCCAAACGACCGGCCGGACGCTTTCGCGGTCTGATTGATCCCTTCTTGCCGCTTCTCGTTAGTTTTTCTGGACGCACGGAAGTGAAAACGTTAACCGGCGCTCGTTGGATGGGCGGCCTTTTGCCGATTACGGGCGAGGGGCTTTTAACGGCGTTTTACTTAAACGAATTGGTGTTTCGCTTAAGCCCGCCCGAAGTGGCACAAACCGAACTATTCGATGCGTATACCCGGACTCTTACGATGATTGCTCGCGGCAATTTCGAAGACATCGAATGCGCGATGCGCGAATTCGAGGTGGACTTGTTGCGGCTTTGCGGTTGGGGGCAGCAACTTACGGACGAGTCCGAGGGTTTTATAGGCCTTGTGCGGGACGGCGAAATCATTGAGGCGTACGACACTAATGTACAGGATCGAGAGCGGCTTTATTCCCCTGAGGCGGTGCGCGCGGTTTTAATGCGGGATTTTTCCGATGCGTCGGTTCTCAAAGAGGCGCGAGATCTCCTGAAAGAAATCATTGAGTTTTATGCGTTAGGGGGTCGTATGCTCTCGTCTCGCCGCACCGTAACCCGGTGGCGTCAGTTTTCAAGGTAAAAGAGTCATGATCGGACCGATTGTTTGTGATATTGAGGGATTGGAACTTACGCCGGCAGAAAGAAAGCGCCTGTTAAACCCGCTTGTCGGAATGGTGATTCTGTTTACGCGTAACTATGAAAGTCGTGAGCAGTTGCACCGATTGTGCGATGCCATCCACGCTGTCAAGCCCGGGCTTTTAATCGGTGTTGACCACGAAGGAGGGCGCGTACAGCGGTTTCGCGAGGCCTTCACGGCGATTCCTGCGATGCATGCGTACGGTGATCTTTACGCTAAGGATGCCGCTCGTGCGCTCAAGGCGTTGAAGGCGGCGACCTTTGTACTTGCCGCCGAACTACGCGATTGCGGGGTGGATTTTACGTTTGCGCCCGTCCTGGATTTGGACTGGAAAAAAAGCGCAATTATCGGCGAAAGAAGCTTTGCGTCTGACCCCGAGGCCGTTGCGACACTTGCGCGTGCGGCGTGCGAGGGACTTGCGCAAGCCGGCATGGCCAATTGCGGTAAACACTTTCCGGGACACGGATTTGCCGCAGCCGACAGCCACGTTACGCTCCCCGTTGATGAGCGGTCTGCTGACGAAATTCTCGCGAAGGACGTCAAGCCCTATCGAGCCCTTACCGATATCCTGACAAGTGTCATGACGGCCCACGTTTTGTACCCGGCCCTCGATGCCGTCCCGGCGTCGTTTTCGCACACGATTGCAACGGACATTTTGCGCGGGAAGGTGGGCTTTAATGGGCTTCTTTTTTCCGATGATCTTTCGATGGGGGGCGCCAAGACCGAAGGTACTATTCTCGAGCGCGCTCAAAAAGCCCTTGCCGCCGGATGCGATGCGCTGATTGTCTGCAATGATCCGGATGCGACCGAGGAGCTTTTATCTAAACTCACGTGGAAAAAGCCGCCGCTTTTTGCCACGCGAGCCCTGCGCCTTGTGCCGGTAGCAGGTCCGTGGAAATTCGGCAACCTGCGTGACAATTGCGCCTACCGACACTGTCTCGAATGCATGACCGACGGTTTATAGTTCCACTCGCCCCTTTTCTCTGAAAAAAACAATGATTATCGAATCGCTACTGGATACGGACCTATATAAATTTACGATGATGCAAAGCGTTTTGCATCAGTTCCCCGGCGCCAAGGTGACCTACAAATTCAAATGCCGTACGCCCGGTGTGGACCTGTCGCCGCTTGCCGGCCAAATCCGTAGCGAAATCGAGCACCTGTGTTCGCTCAGGTGCTCCGATGAGGACTTGGCGTACTTGTCGACACTACGCTTTATGAAAAGCGACTTTATCGACTTTTTAAGTGTTTTCCATCTGAAAACTAAGCACGTGAAAGTCGAAAAGACCGATAAGAGCGATTGCGGTCTAGCGATTACTGTGGCCGGACCTTGGCTGCACACGATTTTATTTGAAATCCCGATTCTGGCGATTGTCAGCGAGTTGTATTTCCGACGTCTCGGGATTGAGGTTCCCCGTGAAGAGGGGCTCAGGCGCCTCGATGAAAAAGTGGCCATGATTCTGGCCGAACCCGACCACGAAGGGTTTCGCTTAAGCGACTTCGGAACGCGCCGTCGCTTTTCGCGGGATTGGCAAAGTGTGGTGTTAAATCGTCTGGTTCAAACTCTTCCGAGAAAGCTTTTTTCCGGAACGAGTAACGTCTTATTTGCCAAGGAACTAAACCTGATTCCGATGGGCACCATGGCGCACGAGTACTTACAGGCCGCTCAGGCCTTGGGACCCCGCCTTCGCGACAGTCAGAAGTTTGCTTTCGAATCCTGGGCTAAGGAGTATCGCGGCGACTTAGGAATCGCGCTTTCGGATGTGTACGGTTTAAAACCGTTCCTCAAAGACTTTGATATGTATTTTTGCAAGCTCTTTGACGGCGTGCGCCATGACTCGGGAGATCCCTTTGTCTGGGGTGAATCGATTATCGAACACTACAAGAAAAATAAATGCGATCCGGCAAGCAAAACGCTGATTTTCTCGGATGCGCTGACAATTCCCCTCGCGCTTGAGCTTTACAGACGCTTCCACAAGCGCATTAAGCTCGGGTTCGGTATCGGCACGAACCTCACGAATGACGTGGGTGTCGAACCGCTTAACATCGTCATGAAGATGGTCAGTGCCAACGGCTGCCCGGTGGCCAAGATTTCCGACTCCCCGGGTAAAGGCATGTGCGAAGATCCGACCTATTTGGCGTACCTACGTCAAGTCTTCGGTATCGAGGCGCCGAAATCATGAAACACGGCGTAACGCTTTTTCTGACGCTGGTATCCGCTGCCTTGTGCGCCCCGGCTTTTGCCGAGGCTCCTCGCGGCAATACCACCAACGAAAGTTACGTACAAGCGAAGAAAACCCTCGATCGACGTGTGTATTTTGATCATCGCGTGACGCTGTATTGTGCGGCGACATTCAATCGCAATCGCACCGTGAAACTTCCGAAAGGATTTAAAACCCCTTCGGATAAAAAACGAGCCCAGCGCCTGGAGTGGGAGCACGTCATCCCCGCTCAATGGTTCGGACGTGAGTTCGATGCCTGGAAGTACGGTAGTTTCGAATGCACCGACGGAGCCGGTCGCGGACGGCAATGTGCCGAACGCGTCAGTCGCGAGTTTCGCCTGATGCATGCGGACATGTATAACCTGTTTCCGGCCATCGGCGCCGTCAATCGCATTCGCTCCAATTACCCGTACACGGAATTGCCTGCGTTTATTCCGGCTACATTCGGTTCGTGCCCGATGAAGGTGTATCGCAAAATGGTCGAGCCGCCCGCGTTTGCGCGCGGCGAGATTGCGCGGGCGGCGCTTTACATGCAGTGGGCGTATCCGGGGCGCGTGAAGTTAACCCGCAAGATGTCCGAAATGATGACGCGCTGGAACGAAACCTATCCGGTGTCAGATTGGGAGTGCTTAAGGGCTCGGCGTATCGAGGCCTTACAGGGTAACGAGAACCCCTTTGTCAAAGAGCCGTGTCGTCGCGACAAGCGCTGGTAACGGCACCGAAAAGGAAATGCCCTGTCCGATAATGAACACACCCCCGTTTAGTAGACCAGTATCTACTAGATGGGGGAATTTTTTATGCAAGGCAAAAGCTTGCCAAGGA
>UQUS01000037.1 GCA_900544335.1 uncultured Sutterella sp. | reverse complement strand
ACCGACGAAAGTCGGCATCCGGCGTTTGATCCAAGAATCCTCAGTCTTCAGGCTGGGGAGTACGTCAACATGGCAAGATAAGTAACCTTTACTGCGTTGCGACAAAAAATCCTTCTTTGGACCGACGAATTCTTCCGTTTTTTCGCCGATAATATCGGTCGTTGCTTTTTTTGTTGATTCCCGAATCGGAGACACCCCATGACACACGCCCTGGTTACTTACTATTCGCACGGCGGACACACAGCCCGCATTGCCCGCGTCATCTGCGAAACACTGCGTAGCGAGGGCGCTACCTGTGACATGATGGACATGATGGAAGTGGTCCGTGAAGGCGTGGTATGGGAAAAGTATGATTTGATTATCGTCGGAGCCGCCGTCATCTACGGCGTCTATAACAAGATTGTTTGGGAGTTCGTTCGACGCTTTGAACATCAACTTGAAACGACGCCCTCGTCGTTTTTTAACGTCACGGTCGTCGCTAGAAGACCTTACAAGGCTACGATTGAAGGGAACCGCTACATGCAACGGTTCCTTCAAAAATCACCATGGCACCCGACTGATTTAAAGTGTTTTGCCGGTAAGGTCGACTATCCGAACTGGACGTGGTACCAAAAGTTAGCCATCCAGATGATTATGAAAATGACCAAAGGACCGACCGATCCGACAACTGTCATCGATTACACCGATTGGGAGGATGTCAAAGCCTATGCGCGACATTGTCTGATGCTCGTCGCTTCAGAAAAAAAGCCTGCTCAAGACCCGGAAAAGCGTCCTGAAAAACCCACAGGCGTGCCGACTTCCGAAGCGAAGCCTCTGAAGAAACCGCGTTCATCCCGAGCCGAAGCAACAGTTGAAAGTAAGCCCGCTACCCGGCGCGCGAAAGCTCCTTCCAAACGCAAGAGTACGCCAAAGGCGTCTAAAAAGACGACTTCGAAAAAAGTTGTCACAGAGTCTGAAAAAGCGACTTCCTAATTACCCTTTTTTCCTCGGCCGCAAGCCGAAAGGTTTGAGCAATTGACCCAGTCCTATCCGTGGCTATCTCGCTACGCGAAAGGTGTCCCAGAGAGAATCAATCCGGACACATATTCTTCCGTCCCGAATCTTTTTGATACGGTGGCTAAGCAGTACGGGAAAAAGACCGCCTTCGTGTGTCTTAACCGCAAAACCAGTTATGACGAGTTAAATGCGTTATCCAAAGCGTTTGCAGGTTACCTACAGAGCCTTGACGGGCTAAAACCCGGCGACCGTGTCGCCGTCATGATGCCCAATCTCACGCAATACATGGTGGCAATGCTCGGCATTTTGCGTGCCGGCATGATTGTCGTTAACGTCAATCCCCTTTATACGGCACCGGAACTATCACATCAACTCGCCGATAGCGGCGCCAAAGCCGTCGTCATCATCGAAAACTTCGCTAAGACCTTGGAGGACGCGCTTGAAGGCACCGTCGTGCGTCACATCGTCACGACCAAAGCGAGCGACATGCTCGGCTTTTTCAAGCGTCACGCAGTGGATTTTGTATTGCGTCGCATCAAAAAAGTTGTTCCCGTTTTCAATCTTCCGGGACACGTCAATTTCCGTGAAGCCATCAAGCGCGGAAAAGCCAACGGCTTTACCGAGCAACCCCTTCACAACACCGACATTGCCTTTTTGCAATACACAGGCGGAACAACGGGGGTTTCCAAAGGCGCCATGCTCACGCACCGAAACATCCTGGCTAACGTCGAACAAACCGGCACGTGGATCTCTCAAACATTTGAAGAGGGAAAAGAAGTCATTATGACGGCGCTTCCCCTTTATCACGTCTTTAGTCTGACGGCGACGCTTTGCTTTGCCAAGCACGCCTCGCTTCAGGTTCTAGTACCCAATCCTCGGGATATGCCCGGACTCGTCAAACTCATCAAGCAGTGGGACTTTACAGCCTTTGCCGGCGTCAACACGCTCTTTAACGGGATGCTGCATAACAAAGAGTTCTGTGCTTTCCGCTTTACTCGGTTAAAGATGGTTTGCGGAGGCGGAACACAAGTTCAAAGAGCCGTTGCCGAACGCTTTAAAGAAGTGACGGGGACAAGCATTCTAGAGGCCTATGGATTAACCGAAGCAAGTCCGGGAGTCTGCGGCAATCTTCCCGGAGCTCCTTGGGACGGCTCGGTCGGCTATCCCCTTCCCTCGACCGTTGTCTCAATCCGCGGGGAAGGCTTTGCCGACTTAGGGGTTTGCGACAATCCCGAAGAGATTGACAAACACACGGGCGAAATCTGCGTGCAAGGTCCTCAAGTGATGGAAGGTTACTGGGAAAAACCTGAGGAGACGGCAAACGTTATGGTCGACGGGTGGCTCAGGACCGGTGACGTCGGCTACATGGATCAGACAGGAAAAGTCTTTATCACCGACCGCAAGAAAGACCTCATTATTGTGAACGGCCTAAATGTCTATCCGAACGAAATCGAAGGCGTCATTGCTTCGATGCCGGGCGTCCTTGAGTGCGGTGTTGTCGGTGTGGCCAATCCCAGAGTCGGCGAAACCGTCAAGGCGGTTATCGTTAAAAAAGATCCGGCTTTAACACGCGAAGATGTTGTCAAATTCTGTCGCGCCCGCCTGACGGGCTACAAAGTCCCTCGAAGCATTGTCTTTGTCAAGGCGCTTCCGAAGACGGCCGTCGGCAAAATCTTGCGTCGTGATCTACGGACGATGCGAGAGACCGATTAGAAGTTTCCAGAAATGCGAAAGGCGACCGAACGGTCGCCTTCGCATTCCTACCTTAGGTCAAGAATTATCCCCCGAAGAAGCGCTTCATCTTCTCTAAGAATGATGTGGCCTGCGGCGAATGCTTCTTTCCGCCCTCGGCTAAAGAGGCATCCAAGTCTTTAAGAAGTTTCTTTTGCTTGGCCGAAAGGTTCACGGGCGTTTCGACATACACGTGCACATAGAGATCTCCCTTTTCGTGCGTACGCACATTGGGAACTCCCTTACCGCGCAAGCGGAAAATCTTTCCGGTTTGCGTGCCTTCGGGAATCGTGATGCGCGCTTCGGTATCCAAAGTCGGAACCGTCACCTCGCCGCCTAAAGCGGCCGTCGCAAAACTAATCGGCAAATCGGCATGCAAATCATCACCGTCACGCTGGAAGATGTCGTGGGGCTTAATAAAGATTTCCACATACAAGTCCCCGCACGGACCCCCGTTCATTCCGGGTTCGCCCTTGCCGGCCAAACGGATACGCTGTCCGTGGTTGATACCGGCCGGAATTTCGATTTCAAGTGTCTTGGTGGAGCGAATACGTCCCTCTCCGCGGCATTCCGGGCACGGATCGGAAATTATTTCTCCCGTTCCGTGGCAATACGGGCACGTCTGCTGCACCTGCAAGAACCCATGGCTCATATTGATAGTGCCGGTTCCGCGACAGTGCGGGCAGGTCTTCTTGCCGGTTCCGGGTTTACACCCCGAACCGTGACAGGTCGGGCACTCATCCCAGACCGGAACCCGAATATCGGTCTTGGCGCCGTTAACCGCTTGCTCGAGCGTAATCTCCAACGAGTAACTTACATCGTTGCCGCGAAAGACCTGAGGACCGCGACGGGCACGTGAGCCGCCTGCCGCGGCGCCGAAGATTTCGCTAAAGATATCGCCGACGTTTTCAAAACCGCCCATGCCGCCTGCGCCGCCCATTCCGGAAAAGCCTCCGAAACCGCCGGCTCCGGCTGCGCTCGGATCAACTCCGCTCTTACCGAAACGATCGTACGCCGCCCGTTTTTGCGGGTCGGAAAGCACCGAATACGCCTCTCCGACTTGCTTGAATTTTTCTTCGGCTGCCTTGTCCCCGTTATTTCGATCGGGGTGATACTTCATGGCAAGGCGCCGGTAGGCCTTTTTGATTTCCTCATCGGTTGCACTGCGTGTAAGGCCTAATACCTCGTAATAATCCTGATCAGCCATAAAAATTCTTCACTCCGTGAAAACGCCAAAGGGTCGAGAGGAAGCCCCCTCGACCCGCCGGTTATTTTCGAGCCTTCGTTTTGCGAGAAACTCGCGCCATCTTAGTGCTTGACTTCCTTGTAGTCGGCATCAACGACGTCGTCCTCGGGTTTCTTGGCACCGGATTGGGCTTGCTCGGCTCCTTGAGAAGCTTGCTGCTGCGCCTGAGCCTCACCGGCCTTAGCGGCGGCATTCATCTTCTCACCAATCTTTTGCGCGGCGCTCATCAACGCTTCAACGCTCTTATCAATGGCGGCTTTATCCTCGCCCTTGGCGGCAACTTCCACGTCTTTAATCGCCGATTCGCAAGCCGCACGGTCAGCGCCGTCAACCTTGTCACCCAAATCCTTTAAGGTCTTACGAATCTGGGCCACGGCCGCATCGGCCTGATTGCGCGACTGCGCCAACTCGAACCGACGATGGTCTTCGGCCTTGTTGGCCTCGGCATCGGCGACCATGCGCTTGATTTCGTCTTCGGAAAGTCCCGAGCTTGCCTTAATCGTAATCGTGTTTTCCTTACCCGTTGCCTTATCTTTGGCCGAAACGTGCAAGATACCGTTGGCATCGATATCAAACGTCACTTCAATCTGCGGCAAACCACGCGGAGACGGCGGAATTCCTTCCAAGTTAAATTCACCGAGAAGCTTGTTGGATGCGGCCATCTGGTGCTCGCCCTGGTAGACCTTAATGGTCACGGCAGGCTGGTTATCCTCGGCTGTCGAGAAAACCTGCGAATGCTTGGTCGGAATCGTCGTGTTGCGTTTGATCATCGAGGTCATGACGCCACCCAAGGTTTCGATACCGAGCGTGAGCGGTGTGACATCAAGAAGCAACACGTCGTGGCGTTCACCGGTTAAAACCGAGCCCTGAATGGCCGCACCGATAGCAACGGCTTCATCGGGGTTCACGTCCTTTCTCGGCTCTTTCCCGAAGAACTCGCGAACCACTTCCTGCACACGCGGCATACGCGACATACCGCCCACGAGAATCACATCGGAAATGTCCGACGTGGAGGCACCGGCATCGGCCAGGGCCTTACGGCACGGCTCAATCGTACGCTGCACCAAATCTTCGACCATGCTTTCGAACTTAGCACGCGTAATCGTGATATTTAAGTGCTTGGGACCTGTGGCATCGGCCGTAATGTACGGAAGGTTAATTTCCGTTTCCTGACGGCTCGAAAGTTCGATCTTGGCCTTTTCCGCCGCATCCTTCAAGCGCTGAAGCGCCAGAACGTCGGTCGAAAGGTCAATGCCCGTATCCTTCTTAAATTCGGAAATAAGATACTCAACGAGGCGCTGATCGAAGTCTTCACCGCCTAAGAACGTATCGCCGTTTGTCGACAAGACTTCAAACTGCTTGTCGCCGTCAACATTGGCAATATCAATCACCGAGATATCGAAGGTGCCGCCGCCCAAGTCGTACACGGCAATCTTGCGATCGGCGTTACCCATCTTATCCATACCGAAAGCCAGGGCTGCAGCCGTCGGTTCGTTAATAATGCGCTTGACTTCAAGACCGGCAATACGACCGGCATCCTTTGTGGCCTGACGTTGGCTGTCGTTAAAGTAAGCAGGAACCGTAATAACGGCTTCAGTCACAGGTTCACCGAGATAGTCCTCAGCCGTCTTTTTCATCTTGCGGAGCACTTCGGCAGAAACCTGCTGAGCCGCCAGCTTCTTGTCCCCTAAAACCTGAACCCAAGCGTCGCCGTTTTCTGCGCGTACGATCTTAAAGGGCACGCGACCGACGTCCTTCTGAACTTCGGCATCTTCATAACGACGTCCGATTAAACGTTTGACAGCAAAAAGTGTGTTCTTAGGATTCGTGATGGCCTGACGTTTGGCTGTTGCGCCGACCAAAATCTCGCCGTTGTCCATATAGGCGACAATCGAGGGAGTCGTCCGAGCGCCCTCGGAATTTTCAATCACGCGGACCTTGTCGCCTTCCATGACGGCGACCGCGGAGTTCGTTGTTCCAAGGTCAATACCGATAATCTTAGACATAGCGTTTGTTCCTTCTGAGAAATTCGTAAATTCGTCGGGAGAACTCGCTTTCAAGCTCTCCTTGGCTGTTACACCATATATGGGGACGGGGTCTTAAAAATTCAACGCAAGAACGCGAAAAGGGAACCCGCAGGCTCCCTTTTTGTATGAATTTTCATTAAAAATCAACGGACTGTTGTGCTTTAGCCGGCAACACTGACCATGGCCGCCCGCAAAACTCTGTCGTTTAGGGTCCAGCCGCGCTGGAAAACGGCCACCACGGTACCGGCCGGATGATTGCTATCGGCAGGGACCGTCGCAATGGCTTGACTTGTGGTCGGATCGAACTTTTCTTTTTCAGGACAAATCGCCTTCATTCCGGAAACTTCCAGAGCGTGCTCGAGTTGGCGCATCGTCACTTCAAGACCTTTGCGGGTGGCTTCATCGGCACTTACGGAAGCCTCGAGAGCTTTTTCCAGACTGTCGATGACCGGAATCAGGTTCTTCGCAAAACTTTCTATGCCGAAAAGTTGTGCCTTCATCACGTCCTGCGCGCAACGACGTCGTGTGTTTTCCATTTCAGCCGCCGCCCGAATGTAAAGTTCGTAGCTTTCCGCCGCCTTGTCCTTTGCGGCCTGAAGTTCGGCTTCAAGCGAGGAAACGTCCGCCGTCGGAGAATCATCCTTCTTCTCTTCCGTTTGCGCTCCCTCGGTTGTTGCCTTCGGGCTACTTTCAGGAGCATCCGGACTTTCCAGCTCTCCTTCGCGGACCTCTTCGCTGGCTTTTTTCAGTTCTTCTGCCGGATTGACTGTCTTTTCTTCTGCCATAACTGGCCTCCAAATCCAATAGGTACTTTTTATTTGGGGTCGGAAGCGGGCTTTTTCAACTGTTCGAGCGCCTCACGCACCACTTTGGCATAAAGCGCCAGTGCATTTTGTCCGCTCCCTAAGGCGGGAATGTACTCAAAATGCCTTCCGCCTTCGGATAAAAATGCCGCTTTTAAAGTCACGGCGACCTCTTCTAATGTTTCCAAACAATCGGCGGCAAACCCAGGGCACAGGACGGCAACCGAGCGATAGCCATGTCCGGCCTCTTGCTTTAAGACATCTTTTAATGCCGGGATCAACCAATTTCCGAATCCGAATTTGGATTGAAACGCTAACTTGACGGATCCGGGTTTCAAATCGAGCGCCTTTTCCAAAAGGCGCACGGTCGTCTCGCATTGGTGAAAGTACGTGTCGCTTCTTTTGAGAGGAATGGCGTGAAAACTGACAATCAGGCGCGTTTTTGCAAGGTCGATTTTCTTTTCGCGCACGGAAGCGGCCAGCGCGTCGATGTATTCGGGCCTATCAAACCAAGGGGAAATCACCGTCAAGGGAACAGAAGAGCCGGCCTCTTTGAGAGTTTTTTTAACTAAATCGACAACAGCCCCGCGGGTTTGCGTGGCCTCTTGGGCAAAAAGCGGCAAGACAAGAAGGCGCTCGGGATCGGCGGCAAGAATCGTCTTCAGAACTTCGGATACAGAAGGAGTTCCGTAACACATCGCCCAGGACACAAAACAATCATCCCCGAGGATGCTTTGCAGCCCCTCGGCAGTCTTTTTCGTGGTCGCAAGTAAAGGCGATCCCTCGTCCGTCCAGATAGCGGCATAGCGCTTGGCAGACGCATCTTTCCGACGCGGAATGATGATTCGGGAAAGAATCGGTTTCCAAAGCCAGGGCGGCAGGTCGACAATGTGCCTGTCGCTTAAAAACTCGTTTAAGTAAGGGGCAAGCGCTTCCGAGGTCGGAGCCTCGGGCGACCCGGTATTGACCAATAAAAGGGCGGTTTTTCCCGTCATCGCTGTCCTGCAAGGGCCTCCCGGAAAAACCGGAAGATACGGTTCGGAAGATACGTGAGCGACCCACGTCCGTGCACAAAAATCGGAAAGCCGATGTGCCCGCCTGCGTCGGGAAAATCCAGATACACCGAGCGACTCACTTCATCGACAGAAGGAAGCGCCCAGGCCGGCAGGAACGGATCGTTTTTGGCATTTAAAAGAAGAAGCGGAACTTGGACATTGCCTAAAACGGGCTTGGCAGAACACCGTGTCCAATAGTCCATTCCGCTTCGAAAGCCGTGAATCGGTGCCGTGTAGACATTATCAAAATCGTATAAATCCTTACAAGCCCGTATGGCACGCGCATCGATGATGTCGGGAAAAAGGCGCGCTTTTTCTTCAGCCTTCTTTTTTAAAGTCGACAAAAACATCTTGCCGTAAAAAACATTGGCGCCGCGCGTCATGATTTCGGTACCGGCAACAAGATCGAGAGGGGCACCGATTGAGGCCGCTCCCGTGACAAAAGAAGCGGCTTTCCCTAAATCCCCGAGACATTTAGCCAGTTGGTTGCCGCCGAGGCTGACACCGACAGCAAAAAACGGCGCGTGAGGAAAGCGCGCATGAACATTTTTTAAAACCCAGGAGTTATCGGCCGTATCGCCTGCAAAATACGCGCGCGGCAGACGATTGAGTTTCCCTCCGCAACTACGAAAATGCGCCACAACGCCACGCACTCCGTTTTTGACGCAATGGTCCATTAAGGCTTCGGCATAGTGGCTACGAGAATCCCCTTCCAATCCGTGAAAATGCACGAGAACGGGCGCATCCGGCGAGCGTGGCGCAGGTTCTGCCCAATCGAAAATCATGAAGTCGCCGTCGGGCATATCAACAATTTCGCGTCGATAGGTCACAACAGGGCGTTTAAAAAAACGCGCAGGCAGAATCGTTTGCAAATGGCGCCCCGGGATGCATCGGGGCGCGCGATAGTCCGGAGTAAATTGCGGCATACGAGAGCTCTTTTATTTAGCGATTATTGTACTCGGCTCCGTGTAGCTCTAAAACCGAATCTAACTTTTGCAGACCAAGCTAGTGGGACTGAGAACCTTAACTCTCCTTGTCACAAGATGATTTCTCGGAAACAGGAGCATTACCCCGTTTGCTTTTACTTTTCTCCAATCCACACATAAGCGGCATAGCGCCCGTTTCCAAGTTTTTTTATCTCCCCGTTTTTCAAGAGATTCGCCAAAGTGCGTTGCACGGTCATTTGACTGATATCCGGACACCGGGCGACGATTTCACTTTTAGTAATTTTCCCGAGTCGGTTCCGAATCGTCTCCCGCACTCGATCTGACTTAGAACGCCCTTTTTTGTTCACGAGAGCAATTCGATTTTCAAACTCTCGATATGCGGCAAGAATCGTCTCCAACGTATAAGTGACAAACGGCGCATAGTCGTTTTTTTCTTCGTGCCAATTGAAAGAACTCAAGCGCAATGCCTCATAGTAACTGTCCTTGGTGTCGCAAATGGTTTTCTCAATGCTGACATACTGTCCGACAAGGAATCCTGCGCGATACAAAAGCAGTAACGTCAAAAGTCGGCTCATGCGCCCATTGCCGTCGGAAAAAGGATGGATGCAAAGAAAGTCCAATATAAACATCGGGATCAGGAGCAGGGGATCAAGAGAAGGGGACTTCTCCGATTCTCGGTATTCTTGACAAAGTTCCTCAACAGCCCGAGGCGTTTCCCAAGCAGCAAGAGGCTCAAATCGGACAATTTTCTTTCCATTCGGCAACACTTGCGCAATGACATTGTCCGCATTTTTAAACCGGCCACCGACAGACGTGCTGGTAAACCGACACAAGTCCCGGTGAAGTTGCAAAATGACGGGGACCTTCGGCTCGATGTAAGCGTAACTTTCGTGAATCGTCGCTAGGACGTCACGATACCCGGCAATCTCTTGCTCATTGCGATTCTTAGGGCTCGTCTTTTCACAAACAAGTTTGCGCAATCGCTCATCCGTGGTGACAATGCCCTCAATGCGGTTGGAGGAGTCCGTACTTTGAATTTTCGCAACGGTCACAAGTCCTGACAGAGCCTCTAATCGGCCTTCCGTAAAAAACTCTTGTCGCTCACGGAATTCGTGAATGCTTACAAGGTACGATACGACCTCCGGCGTTAGAAGTTTTCGGTATGCCGTTTCAAAGTGAAAATGTCGCATTCAATTGCCTCCCGATTATCAAACTACGTCATTTTGACGAAAATGATATAGTTAAATTATATTCACATGAACCACAAAGTGCACACCTGCCCCCTTCGTCCTCTCGACAAACAACCCGCCCCCGGCGCAACAATCCGTTCGGTAATAGCCTTCGCATCTTCAACTTTCCGCATCTTTTCTAAGGCTGTCAAGCGTCCTCTGAATTGACCCCCGAAAACGTCGTTTAAATTGAGCCCCTGTTGTTAATCAGTCAAAGCTGTACCAACAGCCCTGGCTGAGGTTAAAAGTCCTTCCTTTCGTTTCTCCAGGAGACGGTAGCTGTCTCCGCGAATCACGATGATTTCACTGTGATGCAACAATCTGTCCAGCATAGCAGTTGTCAGGGTT
>UQUS01000036.1 GCA_900544335.1 uncultured Sutterella sp. | reverse complement strand
CTGACTCCGATAGAATATCGTCGTCAAATAACCCAAAATTGAAAACTAAAACGGTCTACTTTTTGGGGTAGAGTTCATAATCGAGCAGGGCTTTTTCGCAAATGTTAATCGGATTTTCGAAGATCTTGAAGTTCTTTTTTCAGGTCTGCAATTGCCTTCGATTGCGTCTTAACAAGGCTTTCCAGGCGCCTTAAAGACTCTGCGTACGGGTCTTTTTCTCCGGGCACGACCCCGTAGGCATTAAAGCGACTGTGGTTTTTAATCGCGTCTTTTTTCTCCTGCACGGGACGGGCCGGAATCCCGACGACGGTTGTGTTGGCCTCCACGGGTTTTAAGACGACGGCGTTCGCGCCGACGATGGCATTATCTCCGACCGTAAAGCCGCCGAGGATTTGAGCACCCGCGCCGACAACGACATTGCGACCCAAGGTCGGATGGCGTTTTTCTCCTTTGCCGAGCGATGTGCCGCCGAGCGTGACGCCGTGATAAATCGTACAGTCATCGCCCACCTCGGCCGTCTCACCGATCACCAGTCCCGAGCCGTGATCGATAAAGACACGGCGCCCGATTTTTGCAGCCGGGTGAATCTCGATTCCCGTGAGGAACCGAGAAACCCCGCTCACAAAACGCGCCGTCACATACCAACTTTTTTCGTGTAGCCAGTGAGACAGACGGTGAATCACGATAGCGTGTAAGCCCGAGTAGCACAGAACCACCTCCAAGGGGCCGCGTGCGGCCGGATCTTTTTGGCAAATCGTGGCAACGTCTTCACGCAGGTCGGCGAAAAAAGGCATGGTGTCTCTCCTAATGAGCGATGGCAAAGACCGGCATCGACAGGTACCGCTCGCCCGTATCGGGAAGCAAAACCACGATGGTCTTTCCTGCGTTTTCGGGTTTGCGCGCCAACTGAGTGGCGGCTGCAAGTGCCGCGCCCGAACTGATTCCGACCAAAACTCCTTCGGTCTTGGCAATGTCTTTGGTTGCGGCGAGCGCTTCTTCGTTGGTGACGGTCACAAATTCGTCAACGGCGGATTTATCCAGGTTCTTGGGCACGAAATTGGCTCCGATTCCCTGAATGGCGTGCGGACCGGCATGCCCTTCGGTAATGAGCGGCGAGGCGGCCGGTTCCATCGCCACGATTCGAACGGTCGGTTTCCGGCTCTTTAAGTAGCGACCGACACCGGACACAGTACCGCCCGTCCCGAAGCCTGCTACGAAGATATCGACAGTGCCCTCGGTATCGCGCCAGATTTCCGGTCCCGTCGTGCGCTCGTGTGCCGCCGGGTTGGCCGGGTTGTCAAACTGCCCCGGAACGAAAACGTTCGGGAGGGTCTTTTGGAGTTCTTCGGTTTTTTCGAGCGTCCCTTTCATGCCCTTGGCGCCCGGAGTCAAAACGATTTCTGCGCCGTAAGCGGCAATGAGAGCCCGGCGCTCCACGCTCATGGTATCGGGCATTACGCAAATGGCACGATACCCTTTGGCGGCGGCAATGGCCGCCAAGGCAATGCCCGTGTTGCCGCTTGTCGGTTCGACAATGACCGAGCCCGGTTTCAAAAGTCCGCGCGCTTCGGCATCTTCAATCATCGAAAGGGCGGCACGGTCTTTGGCCGAGCCCGAGGGGTTAAAGTATTCGAGTTTGGCAACGACCTTGGCTGCAAGGTCAAACTTCTTTTCCCAACGCGTCAGGCGCAAAAGGGGAGTGTTTCCGATCAGTTCCGTGACTTTCTGTGCGATTTTCATTTTTTGATCCTTTCATTTGAAATTAAAAAATGGGACACGTGCGATGAGAAATCTTTAAAAAAAAGGCCTCGAAAGACACATGTCCCCGAGGCTTTTTTTTAATGTGCAACCGGCGTTACCGAATCGATACGAACGCCCGCGCAAGTGCTGGGAGACACGGCGCAAGGTGACAACACAGGCAGAAGACTTCGTAGCCTCCGACATTCTGTTTCATTGTCCGCTTTGTGTCTTTCACAGCACAATCCTTTCATTTTCATCGAAGCGCCTTTTCGCTCGACTGCAACGAGTGTAGGGGGTAATTCCCCGGAGTTCAATAAGGTTTTTGTTTTTGCGCAACAGGCAATTTTGCTTAGAAAGGAAAAATAAATGTCGTGCGAACCCCTTAACTGACGCGCCTTTTCGAAAAGAAAGCGCCAAAAAATGCTTTTCTTTTCTCCCGTCTCGTGTATGATGCGGCTATCGGGATGCGCCGGGTATCGGCGAATCGACCGATTCCTTTTTACGTTTCGGAGTTAAATAAAGTGGGTCTTTTCACGGATAAATCGGGTTCTTGCCCGTGTTCCGATAGGAAAACACCGAAAGCGCCGTGCTCTCGGACGCCTGCCTTTGTCTCCGATTCCCTGAACGTCGTTGCCGTTATTGCCGCTGCACGTGTCGTCGTAGCAGCAGCATGCGCATGCGCACTCGCAGCAGCCGCTGCAGCAGCAGCAAGGCTCGTCAAGGCCTGTGTCGTTCGGGGTGCTTTCCAACCTACCGTAGCTAGAACGTAGATTCGAAACAAACCTAAGAAACAAACACATAAGCCTTCGACGAAATCCGCTGAAGGCTTTTTTGTTATTCGCGCAACACTAAAAAACGGACAAACAATCATGACAACACAAATGAACTGCTTGAACGATTTCCAGATGATTCGCCCCGTGCCGTACATGGGCGTGATTTGGGTCAATCACAAAGCCCAGGAAATGGGGTTCGTCCCCGGAGATAAATCCTGGTGCAATCTCGGGCAGGGTCAGCCCGAAGAGGGGCTGATTGAGGGAGCGCCCGAGCGGTTTACGCATTTGGAGTTGACCTGTCGCGATTATGCCTACGGACCTGTGGGGGGCATCCCCGAGTTGCGCCAGGCCGTTGCTGACATGATGAATCGTTTGTACCGGGTCGGAAAGGTCAGTCAATACGGACCGCAAAACGTGACGGTGGCGGCCGGCGGTCGTGTTGCGCTTACGCGTCTTTTCAGCATTTTAAGCAGTCAGGCGAAGGTTCTTTACCGCAATCCCGATTACACCGCCTACGAAGATCTGATGGCCTACCAAAGGGAGCATTTGCAGTTTGTTTGTGAAAATACACGCCCCCAAGACGGTTTTAACGTTCGCCCCGAAAGGCTTCGCGAACTCATTGACACAGAAGGCGTGAACACGTTTGTCCTTTCCAATCCGAACAATCCGACGGGGTCGCTTGTGCGCGGCAACGACCTTAAAGAGTACTGCCGTATTGCTCGAGAAAAGCACATGCTTCTGGCGCTCGATGAGTTCTATTCGCATTACGTGTATGAGGACGGGGAAGGCGAAGGGAGCACGGTGAGTGCGGCGCGTTATGTCGAGGATGTCGAAAGCGATCCGGTTATCATGATTGACGGTCTGACGAAGAACTTACGGTACCCGGGATTCCGCGTCAGTTGGATTGTCGGACCGAGTCGCATCATTGAGGCGATTAACCGTGCGGCGAGCGCCATTGACGGCGGTACTTCCGTTCCGATGCAACGCCTGGCCTGCGAGGCGTTGCGGCCCGAAGCGCTTGACGAAGAGACGAAAGCGGTGCAGCGCTGCTTTGCGCAAAAGCGCGAATACGTTGTTCGTCGCTTAAACGACATGGGAATTCAAGTGACCATGCCGCCGCACGGTGCGTTTTACGTGTGGGCGGATATTTCCGGTCTTCCCGAACCCCTGTGCGTGGACGAAGATTTTTGTTTAAATGCGCTCGAATATCACGTTATGACGATTCCGGGACGCTTTTTCGACATTCGCCCGAACGGCGATCGCATCAGTCCCGAACCGATGCAGCACTTTATCCGGTTCTCGTTCGGTCCGAAACTTTCCGTTCTCAAAGAAGGGCTCGACCGCATTGAAAAGATGGTTGAAGACAAGCGTTACCAACATCGCGCGGCTTAAGTTCGAAGGCAAGGCAAACCGATCGCCCGGGACAGAGTGTTTCCGGGCGAAATCGTCTGCACGCAGTTTGAGGAAAGTTGATATACTTTCGGTCCTTTTACGTTTGTTAATTAAAGACTTTTAATGAATTTTGACTTCGGAACGTTTGTCTTTTTACTGGTTCTTATTTTCCTAAACGGCGTTTTTGCGATGAGCGAAATTGCCCTGGTTGTCAGTCGTAAGGCTAAGCTGACGGTTTGGGCCGACGAGGGGGATACGCGCGCCGAGCGCGTGATGAAAATCCAGTCCGATCCGACACGAGCGTTTTCTACGATTCAGGTGGGAATTACTTCCATCGGCATTTTGTCAGGTATTGTCGGTGAGTCGGCATTAGCCGAACCCATTACGGCCTCCCTCGTGCGCTTCGGTATGCAAGCCGAATACGCGCACATCATCGGTCTGGCGGTCGTTGTCGTTTTAGTGACGTATTTTTCCATTGTTTTAGGTGAGCTCGTTCCTAAGCGCCTCGGTCAGTCGTGCGCCGAGACCGTGGCCTGCCGTGTGGCGCGTCCTTTAAGCGTTTTCGCGCTTTTGATGGCTCCGTTTGTCAAGTTGCTTGCGGTTTCGACCGAGGTCCTCTTAAAGCCTTTCGGTCTTGAGAAAGCCCAAAAAGACGACATGACCGAAGAGGAGATTCACGCTCTGCTGCAAGAGGGTGAAGAAAACGGCGTGATCGAAGAAAACGAAAGCGACATGGTTAAAAACGTGTTCGGGCTCGATGACAGACTCGCCGCAACGGTCATGACGCCGCGTTGCGATATCGAATTTATCGATTTGGACGATGCCAAGGAAAAAAGCATTGCCAAGATTTTGTCTTCCCCGCGCTCCAGACTTGTTGTCATTCGCGGAGACTTTAATCACGTTCTCGGATATTGCACCACGCGTGCTGTCTTAAGGCAGCTTGTCGATAAGTCCGAAATGGATATCGAAAAGTGTATTTCGCAGGCCACGTTCGTTCCCGAATCGATCTCGGGCTTGGAGCTTTTGGAACACTTTAAGCAAACCAATGCCCCGCTTTCTTTGGTTGTCGATGAGTACGGGGAAGTGGTCGGACTTGTGACGCCACGCGATTTGCTCGAAACCATTGCCGGAGAATTTAAGCCCGAGGCCAACGACGAGCCCGATGCCGTTTCACGTGCCGACGGCTCCTGGATTTTGGACGGCACAATCGCCGTGCCCGAATTAAAAGACGAGTTGGAAATCACGGAACTGCCCGAGGAAGAAAACGCGCCCTACAACACGCTCGCGGGCATGCTCATGTTGCTTTTGGAGCGCGTGCCCAAGCTCGGCGACGTTGTCGTTTGGAAAAATTGGCGCTTTGAAGTCACTTCGATGCAAGGGTTGCATATCGACAAAGTGTTGGCAAAACGCGTCACGGCACCGATTGCAACGGCGCAACCGCCGAAAAAACAGTAAAGCGGACAGTAAAGCGAGAAGACTTCCGTTTAAAATGACGAATTCCACATAGGGGAAAAGAATGAATACAGAGTTTATTGATCGTCGCTTCAGTCACATCACAATCGGAAAATCGACCATTACGAAGGTTGTTTTGGCCGAAGCCGTGATGGAGCGCATCACGTGCTCGCGTACTGACGCGATGGAAATCATCGATACGATGTTCGATGAAATGGTTCAGGCGATGGAGCAGGGGCGCGGTTTGAAGTTTTCTAATTTCGGGACATTTGAACTCAGAGATAAGCGCGCTCGTCCGGGGCGAAACCCGCGCACGCTTGTCGACCACGAAATTCAAGCGCGTCGCGTTGTTATTTTTACGCCGGCTCCCCTGATGCGTGATGCCACGAAGGATTTGCCGGCTGCCTAATCACGAGGCCACTTAGTAAGTCGCACAAGACATCCTTGAGTTGTACAAAACCTCCTTAGCCGAAACGGGGAGGTTTTTTTTCGACTTGTGACAGAAGATTTAAGTTGTGATTATTCCTTTGAGTTTTGTGCGGAAGAGTTGAACTAAATCAGAAAGAACCTGATCCTTGCGGGAAAAGTTTCTCCAGGCAAGGCAAACGCTAAAAGATGGAAAATCAATCGGCGCTGGAAAGTACTTTAGATGTGTTGTCTTTGCAATAAATTTGGCGGCGTGAGCAGGCATAATCGTAATGCAGTCCGTACCTGTTAAAAGATAAGGGATAGCGCTAAAGTGTGATGTTGAGGCGCGCACTCTGCGTCGCAGCCCTCGGCTAACCAATACATCATCAACGATTCCGAAAAATCCAGTACGACTCACCATAATGTGATCGTGGCTTAGAAGCGTTTCTAAATCCATTGTGTTTGAGTCGAAGGTGGCTGGATCAACGAGACAGCCGTATGTACCCTCCCCGATGTTTGTCAATGTAATGCCTTCTTGCGCACATCCTCCTGAAGTGATTGCTAAGTCTATCGAACGAGCAAGGAGCATTTCGGCAACAACGTTGGAGTTGGACTGACGAAAATGAAGACGGGTGCAGTTCGGGATGTTTTTGGCCAGTTCAATCATGGTTTCGCCAAGCGCAATTTCAAAGTCATCTGATAGTCCAATGGTGATTGTTCGTCCCATGAACTCAGCTTGCTTATTCTCGTGTAGTTGAAGGCTCGCCGTGAAGCGGTCTAGAGCATCTTTTGCGAGTGGGTAGACCTGATTGGCAAAAAGTGTCGGGGCTAGACCGCGTCCTGTTCGGGTAAAGAGAGAATCCTGGTACATCTCTCGAAGACGACGGAGATTTAGGGAAACTGCCGATTGTGTCAAGTTAAGCCGTTGTGCAGCACCGGTTGCACTTTTTTCTTCAAAAATGACTACAAAAACTCTCAGAAGGTTTAAGTCTGCGGTGTTGATATTAATCATACTGATATCAGATGTAGGTAAATGCATCTAGTCACAGAACAGGGTCATTGCAGATAATGCATTAGGTGGCATTTGAAAGTCAAGTTGAATTTCAGATGTCCTCCTCGTTTTGTAAAAAACGTTGTATACAATAAGCGAGAATATTTCTTGTTTGAGATGTGTCATTTTACTCATATCTAAAGGGGTTGTTTTATGAAGCGTCTTTTGGCTTGTGCGGCGGCAGTCTTGAGCATTGCAATGTGGACTCCGACAGCGGCGAATGCGGCAATTGAATTAAAACTCGGTCATGTGTGTCCGGCGACGGGAGATCGTTTGGAACAGTCAGCCCAAGTATTTAAGAAATATGTAGAGGAAAAATCTGGGGGAGAGATTGTCGTTAAAACATTTCCGGCTTCACAACTCGGCGGAGAGCGGGAGATGCTCGAGAGCATTCAGATGGGGACACTGGAATGCGGGACCATTACGAATGCGCCGTTTTCTAACTTTTTGAAAGAAACTTTGGTTTTTGACATTCCGTTTGTGTTTTCCAAGGCAGAACATGCACATCGTGTATTGGACGGGGAGTTTGGTCAGTATCTCTTAAGTCTTGTGGAAAAGCGCATGGGTGTTAAGGCTCTTGTTTTTGGCGAGAACGGACTACGACATTTCACCACAACGAAGGTCGCGGCACATACTCCTAAGGATTTGGCAGGATTGAAATTGCGTGTAATGGAGAATCCTGTCCATATGGAAATGATTCGTGGCTTGGGGGCAATTCCGACTCCCATGGCTTTTGCCGAGTTGTATACAGCACTCGCGCAGGGAGTTGTCGACGGACAGGAGAATCCGGTTGCGCTTAATCAATCTATGCGCTTTTACGAGGTGCAAAAGTACATGATTAAAACAGGGCACCTGTATGCCCCATATATCTTTGTGTTGTCGAATGATTTTTATAACTCTCTTTCGGAAAAACATCGCCGGATTATTCAGGACGGTGCGAAGTTATGGCGTAAAACAGAGCGCGAACTCAACGCTAAGCAATGTGAATCGGGCGAGGAGTTTATGAAGAGCAAGGGTCTGACAATCATTGAGCTCACCCCAGAAGAACATGCGCAGTTTCAGAAGGCAACCAAGAGTGCCGAACAGATGGTTCGAAAGTCGGTTGGAGATGAAATTGTCAATCGCTTTATGAAAGCTGTTGACGCGGCGAAATAATTGGTCGACGTTTTTAAACGTCGTAACCGCGTTTTTTTCTACTTTGCGGAGTTGTTCGCCCTCCAGGAATAGCTCCGCTTATTTTCGAGATTTTCATGATTCAAAGTCTTTTAGCTCTGAAAGAACGACTTGTTCGAATCGAAGTGTTTGCTTGCGGTCTGTTACTTATCGTTATGACGCTTGTCATTAGTTACGGGATGTTTGAACGCTTTGTGATTCGTCACGGAGTTGGGTGGACTGACGAGCTGTCACGCTACGTAAGTATCTGGGCAATCTTCTTCGGGGCAAGTCTTGGCATTGTCCGTGGTGCCCATGTGGGAGTTGAGGTTTTTGTGCACTGTCTCCCCGAAGCATTGCAACGCATTGCTGAAAAACTCTCACTTCTGATTTGCACAATTTTTACCGGAGTTCTGACTTGGCAGGCTGTTTTGTACTTTATCCGACTAGATAACTCTGGTCAGGTAACACCTGCGATGCTTGTGCCGATGTCGTGGGTGTTTTTAGCTGTTCCTGTCGGTTGCGCTTTTATGTTCGTGCATTTTTTTATTGAGCTTGTTACGCATGGCTTGGTGAAAAAACAGGAAGAAGCGGAGGTGACACATGGGTGAGGTTCTGCTAATTGCGTTGGGTACCTTCATTATTTTGAATGTACCTATTGCATTCAGTATTGGGGGAGCCGCGCTTCTGGCAATCTATCTGCAAGGAAGAATTCCGCTCTTTATCGTTGTCCAAAAGCTTTTTACCGGAATGGACTCGTTCCCCCTTCTGGCAATCCCGCTGTTTATGATCGCCGGGATTTTGATGGAACGAGGCGGTATTTCAGCACGGCTGATTATGTTGGCCAAAAACTGTGTTGGAAATATTTACGGAGGCCTTGGCATCGTAACAATTCTTGCGAGCATGTTTTTTTCGGCCATTTCAGGATCTGCTCCCGCTACGGTCGTTGCCATCGGATCAATCATGATTCCAGCGATGATTAAGGATGGATATGACAAGCGATTTGCTGTCGGTCTTATGGCGGCTGCCGGAACTACGGGATTTGTCATTCCGCCGTCGATTCCTTTGGTTACGTATGGCATTACGATGAACGCTTCCATAGGAAAGCTTTTTGCTGGCGGCATTGTTCCTGGAATTCTCATGGGATGCGCCATGATGCTTGTATGCTATGTCGTGAGTCGTCGACACGGTTACAAGTCAAAAAATTTCGTCAAACTTGAGCCGGGTAAGGCTCTGAAAGAGGCCAGTTGGGGTATTTTGATGCCCGTCATTATCCTCGGAGGTATCTACGGGGGCTTCTTCACGCCGACCGAGGCAGCGGCTGTGGCCACAGTCTACAGTTTTATTGTCGGGAAGTTCATCTACAAAGAACTTACTTGGAAAGACTCCTTTAAGTGCTTTGCGGATGCCGCTGTGCCTTCGGCTATGGTCATGATGATTATCGGCTGTGCGGCATCAATGAGTTGGATTATGACAACCCAACAGATTCCGGTCGCTGTGACGAACTACCTGACGAGCTTCACAACATCGCCCTACATGATGCTTCTTATCCTGAATCTTATTTTGCTGATTACGGGATGCCTTATGGAAGTTAACGCTGCGGTGATTCTTCTAGGGCCGATTATGTTGCCGATTCTCTTAACTTTTGGAATTGATCCGGTTCACTTCGGGGTCGTCATGATTGTGAATCTGGCAATTGGGCTTCTCACACCTCCATTGGGCATCAATCTTTTTGTTGCAAATGGTTTACGAAAGGATGTTGCCTTCAAGGATGTCGTTCGATACTCAGTACCGTTCCTGTGCATATTGGGAGTTGTTCTCTTGGCAATAACGTTTATGAGCCAGCTTGTGCTCTTTACGGCGAACTTCCTCGGATAATTTTTAAACGGAGATGAATAATGTCTGAAACAGTGCGTGTGGCGGTTATGCAAACTGCCCCGGTTATCTTTAACAAAGACGCGACAATTGAGAAAATGGCAAGACTTGTTCCGGAAGCCACGAAAGCCGGGGCTAAGTTGGTGCTTTTCCCGGAAGCTTTTATCCCTTGCTATCCGCGTGGGATGAGTTTTGGATCGAACGTAGGCAAGAGAACGGATGCAGGAAGAAAGGACTTTCGCTTGTATTACGAAAACTCTGTGGCAATCCCTGGGCCGGATTGCGACAAACTGGCGGCTATTGCTGCCCAAAACGAGGTTTACCTTGTTACGGGACTTATCGAAAAGGACGGCGGCACGGTTTATTGCACAGTAGTGTTTTTCGGGCCGGACGGTGCCTATCTTGGAAAACATCGCAAATTGATGCCGACTGGATCTGAGCGCCTTATTTGGGGTCGAGGCGATGGCAGTACTTTGACAACAGTGGATACTCCGTTCGGGCGACTAGGCGCTGTTATCTGTTGGGAAAACTACATGCCTTTACTACGGGCAACAATGTACGGAAAAGGAGTGGACATTTATCTAGCTCCGACAGCAGACAGTCGTGATTCATGGCAAGCAACACTGCAACACATTGCCATTGAAGGGCGTTGTTTCGTTATCGGATGCAACCAGTATGTCACCAAAGATATGTATCCGAAAGAGGTACTGGAATCGGGGGAACTTGATTCCGAGCCTGAGGTGATGTGCCGGGGCGGAAGTGCTGTGCTAAATCCTCTTGGGAAATATGTTTGCGAACCTCTTTATGGAAAAGAGGGCATGCTCATCGCAGATTTGGATATGGGGGTTCGCGCTGAAGGACAGTACGACTTTGATGTGGCCGGTCACTACGGACGGCATGATGTTTTTAATCTTGTAGTTGACGAACGAGCCAAGACGGGGCTCACTCTTATTAAGAATTAATCTTCTCCCTTCCTTAGGTAAAAGGACACCCCTTTGCGCTTAAATGCGCAAAGGGGTGAATTCAGAGTTTTGTCATGAATTCTTTTTCTTACTTTAACCCAGTAAAACTTGTTTATGGACCTGGTGTGCTTAGTCAGGTCGGGAAAGAGATCCTCCACTTAGTCGACGTCGGAGCCTCAGTGCTTGTAGTTTATGGCGGAGGTTCCGTTAAGCGTACAGGAGTGTTAGATCGGGTTCTCTCCGAGTGCCGAAATGCGGGATTTCGTTGCATTGAACGCGGGGGTGTCCGCCAAAATCCGACAGTGGAATTTGTACGAGAAACGATTGAGATTATTCGGCGAGAAAGAATCGATGCTGTTTTGGCTATTGGGGGAGGCAGTGTCATTGATACCGCTAAAGCAAGCGTTTTGGGAGAGGCCTACGAGGGAGATGTATGGGACTATTTCTGCGGAAAAGCCAATAAACCGGCTCGCCTTCCGATTGCTACGGTGCTAACGATTCCTGCGGCTGGTTCAGAACAATCGGCGCGTTG
The DNA here is from genome assembly GCA_900544335.1 of uncultured Sutterella sp. GTDB lineage: Bacteria > Pseudomonadota > Gammaproteobacteria > Burkholderiales > Burkholderiaceae_F > Duodenibacillus. The sequence continues at coordinate 1,040 of UQUS01000036.1, read as the reverse complement.
CGTGATATCTAACGGAGATATTAAAAACGGAGCCGGAAGTGAATCGATGAACATCCGCCCTCGGGTGTCGATAGTGGATCCGACAGTTTTTATGACATTATCACAACGCCAAATGGCTGCTGGCGTTTCAGACATGATGAGTCATGTATTTGAGCGGTATTTCACAAATACGAAGGGAGTCGAGTTCACGACGGAAGAGTGTGAAGGAGCCCTTCGGGTCACGATGCAAAGTGCCCGGAGACTCAAAGCAGATTGGAGTGATTTGGAAAGTTGGGAACAAATCGGTCTTGTGGGTAGTTTTGCGCATTGTGGCTTTTTCGGTATGGGTCATGAGGAAGATTGGGCCTGCCACGCGATAGAACATGCTCTCTCGGGTTGGAATCCCTCAATTGTTCACGGAGAGGGACTTGCAGTCTTAACACCAGCTTGGATGCAGTATGTTTGGAAACATAATCCCGAGCGGTTCGTGCGCTTTGCACGATACGTGATGGGAGTGACAGGGGGTAGCTCCCAGGCCGAGGTTGTAACTCTTGCTATAGGAAAATTGAGGAATTTTTATTCCTTCCTAGGACTCCCACGTCGTCTTGCGGAACTCGTAGAGGAAGATATTCCTTATGAAAAAATTTCCGAACTTGCCACGCATTTTGGTAGTATCGGACATTTCAGTGTTTTGCAAAAAGAGGATGTTTGCAAGATTCTGAAATCAGCATGAGAGTCTTCGGGGTAAAAATTAATATTTTGCTTTGTGGGTTCTATGTTGCTTAGCGTGAGAAATGTGTCAGAAAGCGTTGTTACGGAGTTGGGCGTTAGATTCGACCTGCACAAGGCAAATATTTCTCATAGTGCTCTGATTTATAAAATTTTTTACAGATAGCTTTGCTTTGTTGACTTTAAGGAGGGTGTATGTCTGACGCAATGTCAGGCAAGCAGGCGCTTATGCGCTACGGGTCCCTAGTTGCGGGCCCCTTGCTTTGTCTCATTATTTTTCTAGCGATGCCGTCGAGTTACGTGACGGCAGACGGCTCGGTTGCCGAATTTTC
>UQUS01000035.1 GCA_900544335.1 uncultured Sutterella sp. | reverse complement strand
TGTATTTCCAGTGAAAGTAGGTCACTGCCAGGCTATTTCTTTTGAACCCTCGTTTCCTTCGGGAGACGGGGGTTTTTTATTGCCTGAAAAACGGCCGAGACTGGTTCCCGGGTTGTTAGAATTTGCATTTTGAAGTTGCCGGTACTTTCTTTACGTGTTTTTTGAGTATGACTCAAGACTTATTTGATAACGACCCGGTTGCGGATGCGCGTCCTTTACCGCACGCCTTACGTGCCGTTCCCGATGAATCGCTTAGGCCCTTGGCCGATCGCATGCGCCCGAAATCGATCGATGAGGTCATAGGACAAAAAAAGCTTATTGCTCCGGGGCAGCCTTTGCGGGTGGCCTTTGAGACCAAGCGTCCGCATTCGATGATTCTGTGGGGGCCCCCGGGAGTCGGTAAAACGACACTGGCGCGATTGATGGCCGATGCCTTCGGTTTGCCCTATATCGCCATTTCCGCCGTTTTAAGCGGCGTCAAAGAAATTCGCGAAGCCGTAGAGTCCGCCAAACTGCATATGGCTCAAACCGGCAAGCCCACGCTTGTTTTTGTCGACGAAGTGCATCGCTTTAATAAAAGCCAGCAAGACGCCTTCTTGCCGCATGTGGAAAGCGGTCTTTTTGTCTTTGTCGGCGCGACGACGGAAAACCCTTCCTTCGAGGTCAATTCCGCGCTCTTAAGCCGCTCTGCCGTTTACGTGCTCGAGAGTTTGACCCGCGATGATTTAAGTGAACTCTTAGATCGTGCGTTGAAAACGCAGATTACCTTCGTTTCAGTCGATCCCAAAGCCCGTGAGATTTTGATTGATTTGGCAGACGGCGATGCCAGACGCCTTTTAAACGCTCTTGATGTCGCAAGCGGAATGGCGCGAGACCGTTCCGTGAAGGTTCTGACGGCGGACTTTTTGCGAAAAACTCTTCCGGCCACATTACGACGCTTTGATAAAGGCGGAGAAAACTTTTACGACCAAATCAGTGCTCTTCATAAGAGCGTGCGCGGGTCGAACCCGGATGCTGCTCTTTATTGGCTCGTGCGCATGCTCGACGGCGGATGCGACCCGCGTTATATCGCCCGCCGCGTGATTCGCATGGCCATCGAAGACATCTCGCTTGCCGACCCGAGAGCCACGGAATTGGCGCTAAACGCCGCCGATATCTACGAGCGGCTCGGAAGCCCGGAAGGGGAACTTGCCATTGCTCAGGCCGTGGTCTACATGTCCGTCGCTCCCAAGAGTAATTCCGTCTACACGGCCTTTAATGCCGTTCGTGCCTTCGTCAAAGAAGACGGAACGCGCCCTGTGCCTATGCATTTGAGAAACGCTCCCACGAAACTGATGAAAGAGCTCGGGTACCACGCCGGGTACCGCTATGCGCATGACGAAGAAGGGGCGTATGCCGCAGGTGAGACGTATCTACCCAAGGGTCTTGAAGCGATGCACTGGTATGAGCCGACCGATCGCGGGCTGGAAATTAAGATTGCCGAAAAGCTTCAAAGATTGCGTGCCTTAGATCAGAAGGCGCGACGCTCGGGCAAGGCGCGGCATTAAAGCCTTTGCTGAAATTTGCAGTTACCGCACAAAGGGACGAAAATTACGAAACTTTACTTTGAGCGACGAGACTTTTGTTCGGATGCAAAAGTGCCCCGCGCCGTGATTTGGAGAACATACGAATGCTCGATATTAATCTTCTTCGCAAGAACCTACCGGAAGTCATCGCGCGCTTAGCGACGCGACCTTTTGCCTTCCCGGAAAAGGAGTTCAACGCACTGGAAGAAGAACGCAAGGCCGTTCAGACCAAGACCGAAGTCCTTCAGGCCGAACGCAACAGTTTGTCGAAACAAATCGGACAGGCAAAGAAGGCCGGACAGGATGCCTCCGAGTTGATGAAAAAAGCCGCGGCGATTCCCGGGGAATTGGTCGACTTGGAAAATGAACTTACTGACGTGCGCTCTCGTCTTACGGACCTTTTGATGCGCATTCCGAACCTACCCGATCCTTCGGTTCCCGTCGGTCGTGACGAGCGCGACAATGTTGAGCAGCGTCGTTGGGGTGAGCCCCGCAAGTTTGATTTCCCGATTAAAGACCACGTCGATGTCGGCGCGCCTTTAGGGATGGATTTTGACGTAGCCGCCAAGTTGTCGGGCGCCCGTTTTTGCTTTATGAAGGGACAGGTTGCGCGCCTGCACCGCGCGATTGCGCAGTTCATGCTCGATACGCACACACAGCTGCACGGCTATACCGAGTGCTACACGCCGTATATCGTGACGGCCGATACGATGCGCGGTACGGGCCAGTTACCCAAGTTTGAAGAAGACTTGTTCGCCGCGAAAAAGGGCGGTCAGCAAGGTAAAGGCGATCTTCTCTACCTGATTCCGACAGCGGAAGTGACATTGACCAATCAGGTCTCCGGCCTCATGCTCAAGGATTCGGACTTGCCGATTAAGGTGACGGCACACACGCCGTGCTTTAGATCGGAAGCCGGTGCCTACGGTCGCGATACGCGCGGCATGATTCGTCAACACCAATTCGATAAGGTCGAAATGGTTCGTATTACGCGGGATAACGATAGCTATGAGCACTTGGAGGAACTTACGCACAACGCCGAAGTGATTTTGCAAAAGCTCGGGCTTCCGTACCGCGTGGTTTTGCTCTGCACGGGCGATATGGGTTTTAGTTCGGCTAAGACCTATGACCTCGAAGTCTGGTTGCCCGGTCAGAACACGTACCGCGAAATCAGCTCCTGCTCGAACTGCGAGGCCTTCCAGGCGCGCCGTATGGGAACCCGCTACAAGGGAGCGGACGGCAAGCCCCACTATGTGCACACGTTAAACGGCTCGGGACTTGCGGTGGGGCGTACGCTCGTTGCCGTGCTTGAAAACTATCAGAACGCCGACGGGTCGGTGACGGTTCCCGAGGTGTTGCGTCCGTATATGGGGGGAGTTGAAAAACTCGTTCCCAACAAGGCCTAAATTTTCGTCAAATCCCTTGACCTCTTAGGTGTATGACGATTTCATAATCTAGGCGGTTAACGAGAATAAACATGCACCCTTTGGGGCTAAATACCTCAAGGGGTGTTTTTTTAGATTGAAGGGTCAAGGGTAGACGCGTCGGCGCCGCGGGTCCCTGTTATTGCAACGGGGAATCGGCCATGAGAAGCAGGGTCTTAGCCAGGATTGTCAGAAGTGTCGTGGTTTCTGGCTTTTCTTTGCCGTAGGCCGAAAGCGTCAGAAGCGGAATGGCCTGGGCTTTGTCACCGACAACGTGCGGCCGGATAAAGCGAGAGCTCAGATACCCGGGGCGACTCGGTGTTTGCGTTAAAGAGGCACGCCAGGCGGCAAGAGTCCGAAGTTTTTCAGGGTCGCCCGCAATCGGTTTGATGCGACTATTTTTCGGAAGCGACAACGTGACGGCGGGCTTTCCCTTCGGCGAGGCCAGGCTCTTATTGGCTTTTCGAGTCTCGTTTAAGGCGAGACTTAAAAGTTCTTCCGTTCGCTCCGACAGGGCCACTTGGCTACGAGACGTGACGGTCAAGTCAAACCAGCAGGTGTTGCGTACCGAGGAGATGAAGGACTTCTTGCATTGCACGCCCGTCAGTTGTGTTTGAGACCACGGCGAGGTTTTGTCGGTATCCCAACGGCTTTTTGTGTTCGAAAGAGATTCCAAAACTTGATTGGCTACTTTTTGCGCTCTGTTGGAATCGTCTCGAATCCAGTCCCAGGCCCGCTCTCGGAACAGTAATCGCGTGGATTCCTGACCGAGGTAATTGATAAATGCATCCGGAGAGGACCCGCTTAAAAGAATGTGGGACGCAAAGTGCGCCTTTCCTGCTAGTTCCCCCGAGGACGCAGGGTTGTCGGACCGAGCGCAAATCCAAAGCGGTGTTTGTGCTTCGATGCGAAAGTCTTCGAAGAGTTTGGCAAGTCCGAAGGCAGCCGCCGTTGTTTTCGCATCCGAAAGCTCGGATGTGATGAGAATCGGCTTCGGGGTCTTCGGTTGTTTTTTCTTGGTTTGTAAGACAACGCACACCGAGTGCTTCAGGCGCGTCTTAAAACGCGGGGTCTGGCTGGTACTGAGAATATTGAAGGCATCGAAGCCCTCGGTCACAAGAAGCCGTTGAAAGTCCGGCAAGACTCGGTCGGAGGCGTCCGATAAGAATGCAATTTTCGTTTCTCTGTCCGTGAGCTCTTGCGCAAAACTCTCGCTTTCAATCCTTTGCAAAAGTGTTGATCCGACGCGCGAAGCCTCGATATAGGCCAGAGCCCGGACGCTTTGCTCGTCCGGAGCCGTAAGGCTTGCCGCATACGGCAGGCGGCTTTCTAAGGCTCGGGCCGAGCCGCCTGCAATGAGGGTGGCAACGCCCACAAGCGCAAGGCAAAGGGATGTCCTCAATTTAGGGTTACCTTCGGTTTAGTCTCAACGCTATCGATGCATACGGAAAGTTCAAACGTCGCCTGAATGCGGTCGCCGACCTTTAGACCCTCTTTGAGGAAGTGCTCTTTCGGAACGTATAGAACAAAGGGTTCTGCCGAGTAGTCCTTGGAAAGGAAAGAATCGACCTGAACCTTCGTATAGGGGATGGAAAACACTTGTGTGTAATCCGAATCAACGGCGCGAATGGTGCTGCTGATGCGGTACAGCGCGTTTGTAACGTCAACGGGCGAGAACCCGACAAGGCTTTTGGCGGACCGAACGTCGGTATTGGCTTCGCGCAACTTTTGAATGACGTCCGGCGGAATTGCATCGAAAAAGTCCGGTCCCGGGCGACGAATACGATCGGTCAGCCCGTATAAAACGGCCTTGTAGCGTTCGTTTGTACGGTAAAGGCTATGCTGGTCGGGCCAGAGTGGATCGAAAGCGAGTAGCGAAGACATCGGTCCGCGCGTATCGGAAAAGGGCGTAATCCCCAAAAGTGCACAGACCCCCTGTTCGGACTGAGCCGCTCCGTGAAGATACACGGGAACGTGTGTGCCGTCCTGGAAAATCGGGTATACACCCGCGACGTCCCAAGGTTGTCCGTCATCGACGCGGATGGCCGTGACAAGGAGCATCGAGCGGTCGATTGTCGTGCAGTCGGTATCGACGCCGTGTCCTGTTAGCCGGACGACAGCGTCGACGGGGCGGGGATTGTCGCGTAGCAACCCCAAACGAACGGGGCGGGAATTTTCCGCCATAAAGGCCAGTTGCCGCATCAGGCGCTCACTCGGCACGACATCCGATGTTGTTCGTATGGTCGGATCGAGCTGCTCTAAGAAGAAGGGATGCAGATTAATCGGTCCGGTCTCAAGCGGGGCCGTGAGCGAGCTGATCGGTCGACTTTCGGGCGGGCTCGGGATGTTCAACTCCTCCCAAACATTAAAAATCGGCATTTGTTCGATGAGCTCGGCCGTTAATTCGGACTGAGCGGACTCGCGAAGATGCCGCGCCTCTTCATCATGCAGGGTGTGTTCAACCCAACTAAACAAGCAAAAGGCAATGAGAGGGGCTTTGGGGTTTCCGGTTTTCCCGTACTGGTAGAAAAGACCGAGTAACAGGATATTGGCCGGCAATCCGTTTTGAGCAAATTGCTTTAACGACGTTTCGATTTCGGGAGTCGACAGCGTGAAGAAGCGTTCGCCCAAACACGCTAATCCCGCTGCCCAGTATTTGGCACACTCCACACCGCGCGTCAGTGCCGAAAGAATCAGACCACGAGTGAGGTCCGAATTTTTTGTCGCACCGATGCCGAGGGCGTGCGCACGCGCTAAGGCATAAAGAGCCTTCATGTTGCCTCCGGCGGCACTTTGAACGAGCCATGCAAGATTGCGCTCGTCGGTCTTATCGGTTTTCGATTGCAGGTATCGGTAGTAAGCGAGCTGCGCATCGCTGTCGTTAAAGCGTTTGGCAAGAAGCTCCGTTAAGGCCCATCGAATGTCCCTGGGAACGAAATGTTCGGTCTTCGGGCTTAAGACCAAAAACCGTATGGCAGGAACATATTCATGAGCGGCGGCTTTGCCCAGCAGCTGCGCGGCGAACGCTTCTGCCTGGATGTGTTCCGCGCTGACACGAAACAGAGAAATCCCCAGATGTCCGCAGGCCGGCATGTAGTCGTGATGGGCGGCATCGTACATAAGGCGCAGGCGCGTTTTGCGGAGTCTTTCGGATGTCGGGCGTATGGTCAGTGCCTGATGGAAAAGACCGATGCCGGGGTTGGAAAACTGGAAGCGGGGGATGGTGCGATTGGCGCGGAAATGATTGGGATCTAGGCTAAAGGCATCGAAGGCATTGGAGTCAAAGGAAGCTTCACGGAGTTCCCCGACCGTGTAAAAGCCCGTAAGGGCCACGGTCTGACCTTTTTTTATCCGCCCCTTCGGAAGAGCAGATTTCGGGATGACAACCGTGACGGTGTCTTGACGGATGCAGCAACGCATCAGGATGTAGTCAACGCCGGAAAAGGTGCATTTGTCGAGCCTGCAATCGAAGACGGCAGGAACCGTCAGAATCGGGAATTTTTCCGATGAGCCGTACGTAAAGCGCTTCGGGACTTCAAGATTTATGGCACTGGCCCAAAACGAAAGGCTTGCGCTGTAGCGAAATCCGGTCTTTAATCGCTCGGCTTGCATACCCCACGTCGCACTTAAGGCCCGAATCGGGTGTTTAGCCTCTTGCGGAAGTAACGAGAGAACAGCCCAATTGAGATTCGGCGAAACCTGCACGCGCGTGATTTGCGAAATCGTGTACATCGTGTTTTTCACGAACGGAAGGGTGACTCCGACCTCCAATTCATTTTGGGGAAAATCGGCGGAAAACGTGCGGACGGCATTAATCGGTTCCAGATTTTCCGGATAAACCATTCGAGACTGTAGGCGAGCAAAGGGACGCAAAGACAAGTCAGCTATCGGGCGCACGGTCTTGGTGTCATCGAAGGGAAAGGTATCATCGGGACTTGTTGTCCAGGCCGGCAGGTGTCCGGGTATCCGCGGCAGTTTCGGCGTTGTGAACGCTTCCTGAAAGCGGTCGTTTGTCAGAATCGTGTCAGCCTGATCTCCGAAAATTTCCTTCGGGGACGGCAATGAAAAGGGCGCAATGCTGACAACGGACGAAAGCGAACATTCCGCAATCGATTTGCTGTGTCTGTAATGCTTTTTGATGAAAGGCTCGGGGCTTTGGCGGATAAAGTCGGCGGCGTTTTTCAGGGCAAACTTTAGGAGTTTATAAATCGGATGCTTTGAGTCTTTTCGAACAGAAAAAAGCGTCTCTTCCCAGGGACTTAGGGCTTGCACGAACGCCTGACGGTTTCGATTGTGAATGCCGTTGGGATCGAAGGCGTTGCGAAAGTTGATGCGCGATAAAAACTGTGCCATGTCCGTTTTCTTGATAAAAACATCCCAGCCGGCATCGTAGGACTTCGTATAAGCAAGAGATCCTAGGTACGGAACAACGGCGACCTCGGCAAGTAGTTCGGGGATAAACCCGGGCTTGTCCACACCGTTTGCCGCAATGTAAACGAGATCGGTCGGCATGTAATACACGGTGTAACGGGGTAGGGAAGACGCAAAGCAAACCTCACGGACGCCATCGGGAAAGGCCTCACGCGTTCCGTAGACGGCCACACGAGGACTGCGCAGGAAGGCCGTCGCTTCCTTTTGACCCATCAGGCGCGTGAGCAAATCCGTGAGCTTGGGACGATAGGTGGCTAAAAGTTCTTCGGAGCGTGTCAGTTCAAATCCGGGAATGCCGGTAAGGGTGCAGGCCATGATTGTTCGGAATGTCTAAAAGTCGGTGAAATGGTAAGAGGCGACAGGGGCATTACCGCATCAGGCGATTATAAAAGGGGCGGGGAAAAATTCTTAGGTCTTCTCTACGAAAAACCCTTGTTTTTGAGGGCTTGAAATTGCCCCAATACCCCCCTATGATCGCACCAATAAGACTTTTTTTGCGGTTTGTGTTTTTCAAGCTTGTAGCGGGAGAAAAACGATGAGAAAGGTTCGTGTCGGATTGGCCGGTCTCGGGACCGTAGGTTACGGAACCTATGCGGTTTTAAACGAAAATGCGCAGGTGATTTCGTCGCGCTCCGGTGTCGGTATCGAGGTGGCGTGTGCGGTCGTTCGCAATGTGGCTAAAGCCAAGGAAAAGACCGGGGGTAAACTTCCGATACAAACGGATTTTCACGCCATCCTAGATGACCCGACCATCGACATCGTGGTCGAGGTGATGGGCGGAGTCGAGCCGGCAAGAACCTTAATTCTCGATGCCATTGCTCGCGGTAAACACGTTGTGACGGCGAATAAGCACTTGATTGCAACGCAAGGCGAAGAGATTTTTCACGCGGCTCAGGAGCGCGGTGTTACGGTGGCCTACGAGGCGGCCGTTGCCGGCGGCATCCCGATTATCAAAGCCTTGCGCGAGGGTCTTGCTGCCGACCGCATCGAGTCGGTTTCGGGCATTGTGAACGGAACGAGCAACTTTATTTTGACGATGATGCGGGAAAAGGGCGTGTCGTTTTCCGAGGCGTTGCATCAAGCGCAAGAACTCGGTTATGCCGAAGCCGATCCGACTTTCGATATCGAAGGCATCGATGCGGCTCACAAGATGACGATTTTGGCTGGGCTGGCATTTGGTACGCCGTTTAACTACGAAGCGGCGGTCACGCAAGGGATTTCGTCCCTTCAAGCCCGAGATATTTCGATTGCCGATGCCCTTGGGTATCGCATCAAGCTTATCGGTCAGGCCAAACGCACGACGCGCGGCATTGAGCTCGGAGTTCATCCGAGGCTTGTGCGCAAGGAAAGCCTGTTCTCGCAAATCGACGGAGTGATGAATGCCGTTGAGGTCCAGGCCGACGGACTCGGTCCGACGTTTTACAGCGGACGCGGAGCCGGTGAACGACCGACGGCATCGGCCGTTGTCGCCGATATTATCGACATTGCCCGCACGATTGATGTCGAGCCGTGCGAACGCGTGCCGATGACGGGCGTGTTGCCCGAGGCACGAAGCTTAATTGAGTACGTTTCTCGCGAGGAAACCGAAAGCCGCTTTTACGTGCGGGTCGATGTGCACGACCAGACGACGGCCAGAGAGGTCTTTGAAGAATTTTCCATCGGAGTCGAGTTTTCTCGCCTCTATGAAGACCAGACGGTTTTCCTCTTGGAAAAGACGTCGTACGGTCAGTTTGATGCCGCACTGGAAAAGATTGCGTCCGAATCGAGCGTTAAGGCAAGCCCTGTCGGACTGTTTGTGTTTGATTCCTAGGAGGCTCTATGCAATACATCTCAACACGCGGAAGGGAAGAGCCTAAGAAGTTCTCTGAAATCGTGCTCGAAGGTCTGGCGGGGGACGGCGGGCTTTATGTGCCGCAGGAGTATCCGAAGCTGACGCACGAGGCTTTGCATGCTATGCGCACGATGACCTATGCCGACGTGGCTTTTGAGGTCTTAAAGCGCTTTGCCGACGATATTAATCCGGCTGACTTAAAGCGCCTTATTGACGAGACCTACACGGCACAAACGTATTGCAACGTTCGCGCCGGGTCCGATCCAAAGGCGATTGTCCCGGTTCGGAAACTCAAAAACGGGCTTTTCCTGGTCGAACTCTCGAACGGGCCGACGCTTGCCTTTAAAGACATGGCCATGCAGTTTCTCGGCGCGCTCTTTAGTTACCTTCTTGCGCGTGAGGGAAAGGTTCTTAATATTCTCGGAGCGACATCGGGCGATACCGGGTCGGCAGCCGAGTATGCCATGCGTTCGCGCAAGGGCATTCGCGTGTTCATGTTAAGTCCCTACGGGCGCATGAGCGAGTTCCAACGGGCACAGATGTATTCGCTTTCGGACGCGAATATTTTCAATCTGGCCGTTCAGGGCGTCTTCGACGACTGCCAGGATATCGTCAAGGAAATCGGTCGTGATGCGGCCTTTAAGGCCCGCTACAGCATCGGCACGATTAATTCGATCAATTGGGCTCGTGTGGCCGCTCAGGTGGTCTACTACGTGTATAGCTACCTAAAGGTGACCGAAAACGAAGACGAGGCGGTCGATGTGGCTGTTCCGACGGGAAACTTCGGCAATGTGCTGGCAGCGTGGATTGCCAAGCAAATGGGGGTTCCGTTCGCGCGCTTGGCTGTGGCGACCAATGAAAACGACGTTTTGGATGAGTTTTTCAAAACCGGTGTGTATCGCATCCGTGACGGTGCCCATACGTATCTAACAAGTTCGCCCTCGATGGATATTTCCAAGGCAAGTAATTTCGAGCGCTACATCTATGACATTCTCGGGCGCAATTCCCTGCGTCTTTGCGCCTTAAAGGACGAGCTCGATCGAACGGGACGGTTCTCGGTTTCCGGTGCCGACTTCGAATCGGTCCGAGAAAGCGGCTTTACTTCCGGCAAGAGCGTTCATGCCGACCGCCTCTCGACCATCCGCGCGATTTTAAAGACCGAAGGCATCCTCATCGATCCGCATACGGCCGACGCGGTCAAGGTCGCTTTGGACAGAGTGCGGGGCGGTGTCAAGATGCTTGTGATGGAAACGGCGCAACCGGCAAAATTTGCGCCAACCATTCGGGAGGCCACCGGAAAAGATCCGGAAAGACCGGTCGGCTATGTCGATATTGAAAAGCGTCCTCAGCATGTGACGGTCGTTCCGGCGCAGGCTCAGGTGGTGCGTGACTTTTTAGTGGACAAACTGTCGCATTAAGCCTCTTTTAAGCGTCGGGATTCTTCCAACAAGACTCCCGACGTTTTTTGTTGCAAAGCCATGTTTTTACTTTTCATGAAGTTGGTCGGAGCCCCGCTTTTTCTTGTCGCGGCGACCTTGGCGGCTCGGCGTTGGGGAGGAACAGTCGGGGGGCTGATTGTGGCTTTGCCGATGATTTCCGGTCCGATTTCCGTGTTTTTAGCGCTTGAAGACGGAGCGGCGTTTGCCGTACGGGCCGGTATCGGCTCACTGACCGGGACACTCGCGCTTGCCTTTTTCGGCTTTGTGTATGCCGTGGTTTGTCCGAAAGGGCGTCTTCTTGCTGTAGTCGCGGGACTTACGGCTTTTGCCGTCAGTTCCGTTTTCTTTAGTCACCTGAACTTGAGCCTTGTTGCGCTTTTTACACTCACGGCGGTTTGTATCGTGCTTTTGGGGTGCATGACGCCGGTTTCTCGTCAAGTCGGACCGACACGAGGGCCGCTCAAATACGATTTGCTCCTGCGCGTCTTACTGATGGTTGCCATGACCCTTGCCGTGACGGAAGCGGCCCCTTTTCTCGGACCGACGGTCAGCGGCGTTCTTTCTTCGTTGCCGCTCATGGCGCTTACGATGGCGCTTTTTGCCCAACGCGACGGAAAAAATGTCGCCGAGGCGCAAAAAGTGATGAAAGGGCTTGTGACCGGACTGATGAGCACAGCCGTTTTCTACCTGGTGCTACCGACGGTGCTCACCGACGAGCATCTGGTTTTCGGCTACGGGGCGGCAAGTCTCGCGGCCGTTCTTTTGCAGTGCGCGGTGCTCTTTATGATTCAAAGAAAAAGCTCTATATGGCAGTGCGTGAACCGAACGGTTACCACGGTGAAATCAAGGAAACAATGTGGTCGGTATGGCCTACGTGGGAAAGCTGGAATTGGAAAGGGAACGAAGGAAAACCGATTGAGGTAGAGGTTTATTCTCATTATCCCAAAGTACGCCTTTTCTTAAACGATACCTTGGTGGGTGAACGTCCGGCTGGCTATGAACAGCAGTTCAAGGCTGTTTATACATTGCCTTATCAGGCAGGTACACTGCGTGCGGTTGGTGTGGACGGAAACGGCATAGAACAGGAAAGCGTAGTGTTGAGAACGTCCGGCACTCCCTCCTCTATCCGCCTTACCACCCAAGAGCAAAGCATAAAGGCTGACGGGCAAGACTTGGCTTTTGTTGTCGTCGAGGTGTTGGACAAGAATGGGAATATAGTATCTGATGCTACCAATGAAATAGAATTTTCCGTGCATGGAGCCGGTACGCTGGAAGCTACAGGCAGTGCGGATTTGAAAGATGAAAAGTCATATATGGCATCTGTGCGTAAGGCATGGAAAGGCCGTGCCATAGCTGTAATCAGAAGTACGAAACAAAAAGGTAAGCTTACATATAAAGTTGTTTCAAACGGTCGTTCTTCGGATGCCATAATAATCAAGACTAAAAAATGAACGATATGAAAACAGGGTTGATAGCTATTCTGCTCTTCCTTGCCGTGCAGACAGCATGGGGGCAGTTCTGCCTGCATTCGGGTATGGCAGCTACAGTGAATTATAATAAATCGGAAGCTCCGGTGGTGCATACCGCTTTGGAATTGCTTCAGCGGGATTATCGAGCCGTTTTTTCTAATTCTCTGCAATACAGCGAAAAACAAGGTGATATTCTTGTCGGTACCTTGGGACTGAATAATGCGGTGGAGCAATCCGGTGTAGATCTTTCTACCTTGAATAATAAGAAAGAAGCTTTTCTGTTGACGGTATTGCTGGACGGGCGGTTGCTGATAGCCGGAAGCGATAGTCATGGTACGGCATACGGTATTATGGAACTTTCGCGTTTGATAGGCGTATCTCCTTGGGAATGGTGGGCGGATGCCACTCCGGAGAAGAGGGAGTTGTTCGAGCTTCCTGTCGGCTACACGAATATGCAATCACCTTCGGTGGAATACCGGGGCATATTCATTAACGATGAGGACTGGGGACTGACACCTTGGAGTAGCTGGACCTACGAACCTTGGCTGTATTATGGGCCGGGACGTATAGGGCCACGTACCAACGAACGGATTTTTGAACTGATGCTTCGCCTGCGGGCCAACACCTATTGGCCTGCCATGCACGAGTGTACAAAGCCATTCTTTCTGACCAAGGGAAACCGGGAAATGGCAAAAAAATTCGGCATCTATATAGGCGGTTCACATTGTGAGCCAATTCTTTCGAAAACCGAAAGAATACATATTGCGGAAGTAGCTCAGTTGATAGAGCATTAGCCTTCCAAGCTGAGGGTCGCGGGTTTGAGCCCCGTCTTCCGCTC
>UQUS01000034.1 GCA_900544335.1 uncultured Sutterella sp. | reverse complement strand
ACAGAGATTTAGTATTTCCTTTATTCTCAATTCGAAGTCGCTGGTGTTATCAAGAACAAAGCCGCGTAAATTAACAATATCTTCTGAACGTTTTACAATTTTTTCAATAACTTTCCCAACTTTTTCAGCAAAAATTGCGTAGTCTCGCTTGGTTAGATAAACTCCGTCGATTGGCGGCATTTTTGTTCTGATAGCAGCTAACATAGCGTCCTCTTCTGAGGAATAAAACAATATGTCTGTTAATATGCTACTTTCTCGTAGAGCGGCAACAATGGTATCGCCGGTCACTTCGTCTGCCAATTTGAAATCCATTAAAATTAAGTCAAAATCATTCCCTGTTAGTTCGTCAATGTTGAAATCATCCCCACTTTTGCGAACAATTTCAGGTATTAGATAGTGTGTGTTTAGAATACCTTCAACACGCAACTTTTCCATGTTGTACCAAGTCTGCTCGTCTTCGAACCAAAGAATCTTGAATATCGTATTCATTTTTTTAGCCTCACGATCAATTTAAACCCACGACGATATGTAGTATCGATTTCAACAGTCCCGTTCATCTCATCTACCAACTGCTTGATATGATATAGTCCTATTCCATAGCCCTTTTTCTTCCTGTTTGAGGAAAATCCCCATTCAAACAAAGACTGAGGGTTGATGTTTTCAGCAAGACCTATACCGTTATCTGAAAAAGCGATTTCTACATATTTTCCTCTCTCTTCTAAAGAAATTTGTAAAATCGTTGCACCTGCTTTAACAGAATTGCTAGCAATATTGTCAATGATTATACCTATCGAAGACGAATCAAATTTACAATCAAAGGCACGATTGTCTTGTACTAATTCGTATTTTAACCCTTCGATTGCAAATCCTGCATCAATATATTGACGGATAAAATCATTGAGACTATGAGGTCCACTTTGTTTTAACGATTGATTTCCGTGTATTGCTAAATCAGCGAGTTTGTGAGCTTTCTCGTTCGCTTGTTGAATTTGCCCGACAATTGATAATATAAAATCCTTATTTTCAAGATCCATAGGGGCTATAAGCTCTCGCAAATAACTTATGTTTCCCCTTGAAGCATCTGTTAAAGTATATATAGAATGGAATCCATTTACGAGATTTGTTACATTTTGATTAGCTGCGCCCTTAAGGAAATAGATTTGTCGTTCTCTAGCAAGTCCTTCGGTTTTTACCTTCGCTAATTCTTTTGAATTTTCCGCATTTTCTTCTTCAAGTTGAATATTTTGCGAAATAAGAGACTCGGTTCTCTTCTTTAGCGTCTGCGTTAAATTATAGGCTGCAAAAAGGGCTTTGGCTTCGGCGCTTACTTCACCTTCGCGCAACATCAGGGCACGCACATCGGCACCCTTTTCAAGCGCTGTTTGCGCCAGGTGCGCACCTTCGGCCAGGGTCAGTCCGAGCTTTCCGACGGCTCGAGCGTTTTCCGATAACTTTTTCCAACGCTTAACGTTCGCGTTTTCTGCCGATTGAATCGAAACGATGCGCATACAAAGGCTCCTTTTTAGTCGGCATTGTATCGAGTTGATGATTCGGAAGCTCATCGACAAGGCATTCCTCTCATCCGAACGGATTGCGGGGGTTTTGTCGGTGCTGAATAAAAATTCACTGTAGAATTTCGGCGATGGGAAACCTCTCGGAAAACGAAAAAAAAGTGATTGCGGAGCTTGGGCGATGACAAACAAAACGGCCACGAAAGACACAATTAAAGAGCGCATTGCCGAACTGTCGGTTTTGCGCACACTTCCGGAACTTTTAACGCACCACGCCGACCGTCGCCCGGATACGCCGATTTATAAGTACTACGACAACCTAACGAAGGACTGGGTTGTGTTAACGGTTCGCGAGGTCATCGAGAAGGTCGAGGCTTGGAAGCACGCCTTTGCTGCCATGGGCTTGATGCGCGGTGACCGTGTGGCCATGTTGCTTCCCAATTGTGTGGACGCCATTTTGTTCGACCAGGCGGCTCTTGCCTGTGCACTTGTTCCCGTCCCGCTTCACGCCATCGACACCCCGGGATCTTCTGCCTTTATTCTCAATGACTCGGGGGCGCGCGTTCTTTTCACCAATCGCCTCTTAAAGTGGAAAGGCATCCGCTCCACAGGGGATTTACCGACCTTAGAGCACGTCATCATTACGGACGAAGGCACGGAGCCGTACACGGACGGCAACGTGCACGTCACGAACATCGATGCGTGGCTAGCAGACGGCGTCGGCTCGAAACTTCCCGACGGCCCCACGCCCGAAGACCTTGCTGCCATCGTGTACACCTCGGGCACAACCGGCAATCCCAAGGGCGTCATGCTCACACACCGGGCGATTTTGGCCAATGTCACGGGTGTTTTGACGGTGATTTGGCCCGAAATCGATGAGACGTGGCTCTCGTTTTTGCCGCTTTCCCATACATTCGAGCGCACGACGACCTACTACGTTGCCTTGGGGCTCGGAAACCTTGTGGCCTTTAATCGCAATATCGGTCTTATTCATGACGACATGCGTTTGATTCGGCCGACAGTCATGATGAGTGTGCCGCGTATTTACGAGAAGATTTACGCCAAAGTGCAGGACCGTCTGACGTTAAAGTCTCCGGCCGTGCGTTTTCTCATGCGTTGGGCCGTCAACGTCGGCTATCGGAAATTTTGCCGGGCAAACGGCCTACCCTCGCCTTTTACCGTCAGCGAACTACTTGACCCCTTTGTTTTCTCCTTTTTAGATAAATTCGTCGCTCAAACGGTCCGCAATATTTTCGGGGGACGTCCGCACCTATTTATCGCAGGGGGCGCCGCCTTAAGCCCGGCCGTGGCTCGGTTTTTCTTAGGGTTAGGGATTGATATTCACCAGGGGTACGGCATGACCGAAACCAGCCCGATTATTTCCGTCAATCCCTGCGGGAAGAACCACCCGGCAACCGTGGGCGTTGCGCTCAAAAACATTCAGGTGCGGCTCGGCGAAAACGACGAATTGCAGGTCAAGGGACCGAGCGTGATGAAGGGTTACTGGAAAAAGCCGAAGGAAACGGCCGCAATGTTTACCGAAGACGGATGGCTTAAAACAGGTGATCAAGCCGACATTTACGAAGACGGCGACATCCGTCTTAAGGGGCGTATTAAGGAAATCATCGTCACGAGCACCGGAGAGAAGGTGCCGCCTGCCGACCTTGAAAACGCCATTCAAGCCGATTCGCTTTTTTCGCAATCGATGGCGGTGGGCGACAACCGTCCGTATGTGTCTGCCCTCGTCGTTATGAACCCGGAACTTTGGCCGCGCTTTGCCGAGTCCCTAGGTCTAGACCCCAAGGACCCGGCAACGCTTTTAAATCGCGACCTACGTAACGCCGTCTTGCGCCGCATTAAAGCGGCTACGGCCAACTTCCCGAACTACGGAATTCCGCGCAGCGTGCGAATTATTCCCGAGGCTTGGACCATCGAAAACGGCATGCTCACGCCGACGTTAAAGCTCAAGCGTCGCGTCATTTACGCCAAATACGCCGATGAGATCGAGAGCCTGTACGGGGACGTGCGCTCGCAGCGCTAGACGTCCGACGAAAGTTAACCCCCTGACCGAAGCGGAAAAGGGGGTTCTTTTTACGCTTTATAACCGAAGTTAAGCCTTGCCGTTAAGCCTAGTTACGATACCTGTCATAAGCGAAAAGGCAACAGGAAGTGTCGTTTCGTCCTGAATATCAAAGTCGGACCTATGGTGTCCGTTGTGCTTGCAGCCGTAAAGGAAAAAGGCCGCCTTGGCACCGGTTTTCTGCGCGCGGCGCATTAAAACGGAGCAATCTTCACTGCCGTCTTCGGTATTAAGGAGTTTGACCGTCACACCGTCAATCGCCCGGGCCGCATCGGCAACTAAGTCGCAGGCCTCTTTGTCCGAAATCATGTCGCACGCTTCACCTGCTTTGACCATCTTGCCTTGCACTTCATAGGCCTCGGACACACCGCGCACGATGCTGCGAACGCGTTCAGTCATCCAGTCGTTGATGCTTCCGGTAGCGCCTCGGACCTCCGCTTGAATCACGGCATGCACGGGCGTGACGTTGCGCCCTTCCCCGGCGTGCAGTGTTCCGACGGCCACACGTGTGCTTCCTTCGCGATGCCGACTGATGCCTTGCATCATAAGTGAGCACGCTGCGGCAGCCATGAGGGCACTGCGGCCTTTTTCCGGATCGGAACCGGCGTGTGAGGCTTTCCCGGTAAAGGCAATGTCGATTTTGGTTGTTGCCAGGAACCCTTTTTCAATAATTCCGACTTCTCCCGGAGCGCAGTCGCATCCGACGTGCGCGCCGAAGAACCAATTGACATTGTCGACAACGCCTGCCTCGGCCATGGCCGTCGCACCGCGCGTGCCCTCCTCGGCCGGCTGAAAAATAAGCCGGATGCGCCCGCAAAGCGACGCCCGATAATCTGCCACCCAATGAGCCAGCGCAAGACCTGTGGCCGTATGACCGTCATGGCCGCAGGCATGCATGAGACCTTCGCGCTCGGAAGCAAACCCTAAAGCGACGGGAACGTGTTCGGGGTCCTGGGATTCGCCCACCTGCACGCAATCCATGTCAAAGCGAAAAGCAACGGCAGGGCCCGGTCTTCCCGTATCCATCTCAGCCACAACTCCGGTAAATCCCCCGAGGCGTGCCAAGAAAGCTTCCGAAACGCCGTGCTCCAAGGCGCGTTCTTCAGCCTTCATGACTTTGACTTCATCGCGCCCTAATACAAATTCCGGGTTCACGACTTCTTGCCCGACTTTGAGGGTAAAGCCCCCGAGGCTTTCTAAAAATGAAAAAACACGCCAGGTCGTTTCAAACTCGGTCCACCCTTCTTCGGGGCGACGGTGAATCGCTCGGCGCAGCCGGCACATCTCGCTACAGTATTCATCAAAAGTCGTCATAGGTCCCACCTCACTGAAATTGTCCGAAAGCAATACTACCGCCTTCACGAGCAAAAAAAAGACGCCGACGCCCTGTGCGTTTTACAGAGTCGCTTCCCAGAAAAAAAGAAAGCCCACAGGAAAGTTACTCCGATACGGGCAGGCGTTTAATTCGGTTAAAAAGTCTATTTATCCAAACCGAAAGCCTCATGCAGAGCGCGTACGGCAAGCTCCATGTACTTATCTTCTATAACGATACTCAATTTAATTTCCGAGGTACCGATCATCAAAATGTTGATGCCTTCTTTCGCAAGGGCTTCGAACGCGGTACTGGCGACGTTCGCATGGGTACGCATGCCGACACCGACGAGGCTGACCTTAGCGACCGAGGTCGAGGTGTGTACATCCAACTCCCCGGTTTGCGGATAGATTTCCTCGCGGATAATCTTTAAGGCATTATCTAAATCCGAGCGCGGCAACAGGAAGGAAAAGTCCGTTGTCCCATCCAAGCCGACGTTCTGAACAATCATATCGATATCGATATTGTGGTGTTCGATCGGGCCCAAAATCTTATAGGCGACACCCGGAATATTCGGAACCTTAATCAGGGTAATTTTGGCTTCGGCTTTGGTAAAGGCAATGCCGGAAATAAGCGGTTTTTCCATAGTGTGATTCTCATTGACGGTAATTAACGTGCCGGAATTCTCTTCTTCGCTAAGCGGCATATCGGGGTCGGTTAAACTCGACAAAACCCGAATCGGCATCTTGTACTTGTCGGCAAACTCGACGCTGCGCGTCTGAAGGACTTTGGACCCTAAGCTTGCAAGCTCGAGCATCTCTTCGGAGCTTAAAACACGCAGGCGTCGTGCCTTCGGCTCAATGCGGGGGTCCGTTGTATAAACGCCGTCCACATCGGTGTAAATGAGGCACTCATCGGCATGCAGTGCGACGGCAAGCGCCACGGCCGAGGTATCCGATCCGCCGCGACCGAGGGTTGTGACGTTTCCTTCGGGGTCTTGACCCTGAAAGCCCGCGACGATGACGACCTTTCCGGCATCCAATGCGCTTTGAATCGGGCCGGCATCGATGCTTTCGATACGCGCCTTCGTGTAGGCCGAGTCCGTGTGTACGCCCACTTGGGTGCCGTTGTAGCTGACGGCTTCAACGCCGATGGCTTTTAAGGCCATCGCAAGCAATCCGATACTGACTTGCTCACCTGTACTCGCGATGACATCGAGTTCTCGCGGGTCGGGGTTGGGCATAATTTCCTTTGCCAGAGCAATCAAGCGGTTGGTCTCTCCGCTCATCGCGGAAACGACCACGACCATCCTGTGCCCGGCACGGTGCCATTTGGCCACACGACGCGCGACATTCTTAATGCGGTCGGTCGAACCCATGGAGGTTCCGCCGTACTTTTGAACGATTGTCGACATGTCCGATAACCTTTACTGTGGGTTGGAAAGGACACATAGTACCGCAAAGGTCGGAGAGAATGCCTATACTTTCGCCACAGTTCGTTCTCGGACAAACTCACTAAGGACTTTACGCCATGGCTATCTACAATCCGCCCGTGCTCATTGCCCCCTCGATTCTCTCAGCCGATTTTGCCGAACTCGGCAATGAAGTCGATTCGGTTATCCGGGCCGGTGCCGATTGGATTCATTTCGATGCCATGGATAACCATTTCGTGCCGAATCTGACAATCGGACCGGGCGTCTTAAAGAGCCTACGCAAGAGAACAACCGCGCCGATTGATGCCCACCTGATGGTCGAACCGACCGATGCAGTGGCAACGCTTTTTGCCAAGGCAGGAGCCGACTACGTCACGGTCCACGCCGAAGCAACAAAGCATCTGGACCGCACGCTTTCCGTGATTCGCGATGCCGGAGCTAAAGCCGGACTTGCCTTTAACCCGGCAACGCCGATTGACGCTCTTAAGTACGTCATCGACAAGGTGGACCTTGTTCTTATCATGAGTGTGAATCCGGGCTTCGGCGGTCAGTCGTTTATCCCCTCGTCGCTTCCTAAGATTGCTTTGATCCGGAACATCATCGAAGAACACTTTTATGCCACGAGGCACGAAATTCTTCTTGAGATCGACGGCGGAATCAACCCGCAAAACGTGGGCTCTGTCATTGAGGCCGGAGCCAACGTTATCGTGGCCGGGTCAGCCGTTTTCGGCAAACGCGATGCCACAGGGTATTTGACCGTCATTTCAACCTTTAAAGACGCCATCGGCAAAGCAACTTACGCGCGCAATCGTCGCGAAGAGGAAATGAGTCGCACCTCGGACAGCAACTAAAGAATCCTTTATGTTCGAGTCGATTTTTGTGAGCACCCTTTCCGTCGTCTTAGCGGAAATGGGCGATAAGACACAGCTCTTGGCGTTTCTTCTTGCGGCCCGATTTCATAGATCCGTCCCGATTGTGCTCGGGATTTTTGTTGCCACGCTGTTAAACCACGGCCTTGCCGGGGCGCTCGGCGCCTGGATTACAACGGTTCTCGGACCGACGACTCTCAAGTTTCTTTTGGTCGGCGGCTTTTGGGCCATGGCTGTCTGGATGCTCATTCCCGATAAAGAAGACGGCGGGCTTTTGGATAACCCCGCGCTGCAACGCTTCGGCGTTTTCGGCATTACCCTCGTGACGTTCTTTCTCGCGGAAATGGGCGACAAAACGCAAATTGCTACCGTCGGTCTTGCCGCCCATTACGGCAACGCCATCGCCGTTGTCTTCGGCACGACGCTCGGCATGCTTATTGCCGATGTGCCGGCAATCTTTTTAGGCGATACCCTTGCCAGGAAACTTCCGATTCGGCTGATTCACATTGCCTGTGCCGTCCTCTTTTTTGCGCTCGGTGCCGTGGCGCTCGTGGTCTGACTACAGAGCCTTTTCTTTTTCCACGACCTCGCGCACGCAGCGCGTGACATTAATGGCAACGGCCTTTTGAATATCGGCCCTTAAATGGGCACGCGTTTTCTTTAGTGCAAGTTCGACCACCAAATCAATTTCTTCGAAAAGCTGCTCGGAGACCTTGCGGCTTACATCGGCGATCAACGCTTCCTTTTGTGCCTGTGTAAATGGCGTAGGTTTCGATTCCTGCGAAGAAGGAAGAGCCTTTTCGGCCTCTCGCACAATGGCCGCAGGAGGCTCCCGACGGGGGATACCCGGCACCTTGTCTCGTGTCAGCGCCTCAGGAATCGGAGCGCGGACAACCGGCTCGGTTCTTTTTGCAGCAAGACTTTTTAACTCATCCCAGTTGTAGGGAACTTCTTGTGTGAGCACTGTCGACGTTGTCTCCGTCATGCTGACTTACTCCTATCGTAGGCCTTAAGCGGGACTCCCGAGGCTTTATAAAGACGGTAACGGGCGCGCGAGGCCGTAAGTTCCTCCGGGCTTTTGCCGACGATATCGACCACGCGATCAAATCCGTCAAAAACTTCGCGCCAATTGTCCGGCACGTTGTCATCAAGAAGCACCAAGACGTCGCGACCGGTCAAAGAGGCAATGTCGGTTGAAAAAACAACCGAGCTTTCGCTTTGGGTGGGAGATCCCGCCCACGCGTGCGCAATAAACGCCATATCCTCAAAGCGCCATAAGTCGTCGTAAACCGTCTTTAAAAACGCCTCATCACGCGACCACAGCGCAGCCGTCAAGCCTAGTCCCGTCACTTTTTTTACCAATTTGCAGGCGTAAATCGTGCGGCGCATCACATTGTAGTGAAAGTCAATTTGCTTCATGACCGACCCTCGACGAAAAGACGCTTGGCCAAACAAAAATCCTGCCAACTTTTTTCTTTATCCACAGGGTTTCGCAAAAGATACGAGGGGTGGTAGGTCACGACGGCAGGCACCGTGCGACCGGCAACGGTCACCGAGTGCGCCTTCCCGCGCAGTCTTCCGACGGCCGCATCCGTCCCGAGAAGCCGATCGATAGCAAAGCGCCCCATCAAAATAACGACTTTGGGATTTAAGAGTTCCAACTGGCGATTTAAAAACGCCGCACAGGAGGCCATTTCCTCAGGCTTGGGATCTCGGTTATCGGGCGGACGGCACTTTAAGACGTTGACAATCGCGACATCTTCGCCCCGCCTCCATTTCAAGCACTCGAGGATGCGTGTGAGTAGTTGCCCGCTTTTCCCGACAAACGGAACTCCTTCGAGGTCTTCGTCTCGTCCGGGAGCCTCACCGACAATGACGATCGGGCAACCGGGTTTCCCGTCGGCAAAAACGCAGTGTTTGCGCGTAGCGGCCATGGGACAGGCGCGACATTGAGAAACCAGTAAAGAAAGTTCTTCCCAGGACGCGGTTTTCGCTTTCTCTTGAAGAGCTGTGTTGTCCTCACCCGAAGGCGCTTTATCCGACTCTTTATGTTTGTCGGCATCTCCTGCCGCGCTTTTAACTCTTGCCGTGAGAGCGGGGTTTCGAGCAATCGGCGCGGGCTCAACGACTTGAGTAACAGGCTCTTTTTGTGGAGCGGTCGCAACCGACACGCCTTTTTCCGGGCTCGCGAGAAGGGACTCGGGCTTATCGCGCTCAACCCACTGCGGACCGATATCCATGGCCTGCCAAATTTCGCTTTGTGTCTTCGTAAGCGGCATGCGTGTTTCAAAAACCCAGAGTCATTAAGACGGCATCTTCGCGTCCGGTTGCCGTTCTGTAGTAATTGCGTCGCACCGCATCGGACTTAAATCCGAAGGCTTCATAAAGCCCCTTGGCGCGGACATTGCCGATGCGAACCTCCAAGTGCATCAGGCGAGCGCCTGAAAGTTTAGCGGTTTTAATCGCGTCGGTCAGAAGCGCACGTCCGAAGCCGCGGGATTGGTAGGCCGGGTCGACCGCAATATCCATGAGTTCGCTTTCATCGAGCACCAGGCGTAAGACGTAAAAACCAACGAGAACGTCGCCCGTAAAGCCGAGCGTGACGATATTCCCGGCTTTTGAAGCCGTAAGGAAGTCCTCGACCGTCCAAGAAAAAGGGTCGGCACGCCGCGCAAGCTCGGCTACAGCCGGCGCATCGCTCGGCGTCATGGCGCGAAACGTTAAGTCCGGCGTCGCCATTAAAGCTTGACCCCTTGGGCGCGCTCATCGATTGTAAGCGCCACACGATTTCGTACATAAATCGGTGCGGCATTAAGGGCCGTGACAGTCTTACCCTCTTGCGCCATGCTTTGCGCAAGGAAGGCAATCTCAAGAGCCGTCGCCGGGGTTTTCTCCAAAACTTGCACACGGTCGGTTAGGTCGATGCGATCGGCATAGCGCTTGAAGGCATCGCCCGAGACGGCGTTAATCTCGAATTTCTCGCACAAGGCCCCTAAGTCCTCGGGCTTAGCGACGACGGGTTCTGAAAGGCTCTTACTAAGGCATCCGCCCGTCACTTCGTAGGCTGCAACGTAACACTCTTTCATGCGTGCATCGAGAGCAACAAGAATGCGCCCTGTAAATGCGCGCTTGATGGCAACCGCTTCCAAGTTAGAAACTGCAACCAGGGGTTTTTCAGATGCCCACCCGAGGCCCTGTGCCACCCCGCACGCAACGCGTAGTCCCGTAAAAGCACCGGGACCTGCGCCGAACGCTATGGCATCGATGTCTTTGAGCGTCAAGCCGCTTTCTTTTAACACCGTATCGACAAAAGGCAAAATCTGCTCGGAATGCCGGTTGTACTGCGCATCGGATTGATAAAAACGCCGGGGACCGTCTAAAAGCGCCACCGACACGGTTTCCGTTGCCGTATCCAAGGCCAAAATTCGTTCAAAAGTCATTCTTGTTTCCACGAAAACACCGTATCAAGCGTTGCCGTTAACGCTTCGGTATGTTTGAGTTTTTCCGTCCAAAGCGAAGCCGGTCCTGCCGCATCGCTCACAAACCCGTTACTGTCGTCTAAAACAAAGGCCCGAAATACCGGTAGGAGCGTTGCCTTTCTCGCATCGGCGACAAACACCCAACGCTCTTTCTTTTCGATTCCTGATAGCGCCTTGACGTAATTAATGGCCGATAAACCGTCTAAGACGCGGCGGGCATCTTGCTGAGGGGTATCCGTTAGGCGCGTCAGTTGCGTGAGCGTACAAATCGGCGTTTGATTGTCTTTTTCCAAATCCGAGAAAATCTTTAAAAACGCTAAGGCGGTGAAAAAGTCATTGCCCGGTTTGGTGTGGTCCACACAACGCCGGCAGAAAAGCTGCGGGATGACGGCCGTAATCGCCGCTCCGGCAAAAAATAGGTACCAGGCAACATAAATCCAGAGAACAAAAACCGGCAAAGCCGCAAAGGCCCCGTAGATATTGGAAAACGTTCCCACCGACACGTAATAGGCAAAGACACGTTTAACAACAAGGCCGACAACCGAGACAACTAAGCCCCCGAAAAGCGCATCGCGAAACCGCACGACGCAATACGGAACGAATTTATAAATAGCCGCAAAGCAAAGTGTCTGCAAGGCAATGACGCCGACTGTATAGAAAAAGCGCGAAAAACCGGCATCGACCCCTTCGAGTGTTAAGGCTGCGATTTTTCCCGTAAACGACAGGCTAACAGCAACAAAGAGGGGGCCGGCTGTCACAAGCGCCCAGTACAAAAGCACGCGCTGCACGAGGGGGCGCTCGCGGCGAATCCGAAAGATGCGATTGATGGTAACAAAAAGGCCGTTAATTAAAAGAATGCCCGTAATGACCAAGCCGACGATACCGAAGGTTGTCAGGCCCGCCGCATGAGAACTGAATTCACGCAAATGCGCCACAATCACTTCCGAGTACTGTTCGGGAATAAAGCTTGTAAGAATCAGGGACTCGAGCGCCTCGCGCTCGGAAGAAAACGACGGAAACGCTGCAAAAACCGCAAGCGAAATCGCTAAAACGGGGACAATGCCGAGTAGGCTTGCAAGCGCCATGCCCGAGGCCGTTTCCGAAAGGCGAATCTCACGCAGTCGGGCAATCAAAAACGACAGCAACTCACGACCGGAAAAAAGAATTCCCGAGTCGCGCAACTTATCGCGAAGACGCATTGCATCGCCGTTTTCAATTTCTCCGAAAAGTTTCAAAAAAACACCTCGCAAGTTTCGTACGCTAGCGCGTTTGTTTAGAATCCTTATCTTACCCTTTTCGGGCTATCGATTGCTTTTGAAGGACCAAATATGCGTGCCAGTCAATTTTTTATTTCAACATTGAAGGAAGCGCCTTCGGACGCGGAAATCCCCAGTCAGGTGTACTCGATTCGGGCGGGCTTGATTAAAAAGCTCGCCGCGGGCGTGTACACCATCATGCCGATGGGCTATCGCGTTATCGAAAAAATCGAGCGCATCATTCGAGAAGAAATGCGGCGCGCAGGTTCCGTCGAGCTTTCGATGCCGATTGTGCAGCCGGCCGAATTGTGGCAGGAATCGGGCCGCTGGCTCAAATACGGACCCGAACTTTTGCGCTTTAAGGATCGGCATGACCGCGATTTTGTCATTCAGCCCACGAGCGAAGAAGTCATTACCGATGTCGTGCGCAGCGAGATTACGAGCTGGCGACAACTACCGGTCAATCTTTACCAGATTCGCACGAAGTTTCGCGACGAACGCCGTCCGCGTTTCGGCGTGATGCGCGCTCGCGAATTTATTATGAAAGACGCCTATAGCTTTGACCGCGATACCCAAGGCGCCCAAAAAAGTTACGACACGATGTACAAGGCCTACGGCCGCATCTTTACGCGTTTGGGTCTTACATTCCGTGCCGTGCGTGCCGACACGGGGGCAATCGGCGGCTCGCGCTCACACGAATTTCAGGTCATTGCCGAGGTGGGCGAGGATTTGATTGCCTACTGCCCGACAAGCGACTATGCCGCCAATATTGAGCTTGCCGAGGCCGCTTCCGTTTTAAACGGTCGACAAGAGGCTAAGGAGACGATGGTCAAACACCCGACCCCAGGTAAAGAAAAGTGCGAAGATGTCGCGCCTTTCCTCGGAATTGACCTCACGCGTTGCGTCAAATCGATTGTTCTTGCGCAAGATGCGGTCGATGAAGCGGGAAATCCCCTTCCCTCGCGCATCGTGCTCATTTTGCTTCGCGCCGACCACGACTTAAACGAAGTGAAAGCCGGAAAACTGGAAGAACTCAAAGACGGTTTCCGTTTTGCAACGGAAAAAGAAATTGCCGATCACTTTTGCGGTGCCACTCCGGGTAGCTTAGGCCCGATCGGTATTGCCGACGATGTGGTCGTGTATGCCGACAAGACCGTCGCAGACATGTCCGATTTTTGCTGCGGTGCCAATGAAACGGGCTTTCACTACACGGGTGTGAATTTCGGTCGCGACCTACCCGAACCGAAAGTCGCAGACTTAAGAAACGTCGTTGCCGGGGACAAGAGCCCGGACGGCAAGGGTGTTCTGGCGCTGCAGCGCGGTATTGAAGTCGGTCACGTCTTTTACCTCGGGCGCAAGTATTCCGAATCCATGCACGCAACGTTTTTAGATGAAAACGGCAAACCCCGGTTTATCGAAATGGGTTGCTACGGCATCGGCGTGACACGTCTTTTGGGAGCCGCCATCGAGCAGCGCCACGACGAGAAAGGCATCCTCTGGCCCGTGCAGATTGCGCCCTTTGAAGTGGTCATCTGCCCGATGGGCCTGAAAAAGAGCGAAGCGGTACGAAAAGCCGCCGAAAAGCTTCACGATGCCTTAGAAAAAGAAGGAATCGACGTGATGTTGGACGACCGTGATTTACGCGCCGGCGTGATGTTTGCCGACTGGGAATTAATCGGGATTCCGCACCGCATCGTCATCGGCGAACGGGGATTGAAAACCGGGGAACTTGAGTACACGGCACGCGATGCCATGGATAAAAAGACCATGATTGCCGAGGATAAAACCGTCGACTTTCTTGTGAAAAAGATTCTCGGATAGGCGCTTTTGCCTATGGATAACCACTCGCTCTTGTGAAAAAACCTCAATAATCAAAGACTTTTGGGAGATGTGTCATGCAGGAAATGAAGCCGCTCGTACGAGTCATCGATGATGACGATGCCATGCGCCGCTCTTGGGCCTTTCTCATCGAAGGCGAAGGCTGGAACGTCATCACCTACTCGGATGCACTCGATTTTCTTTCGAGCAATGATTTTCACCGTCCCGGGTGCATTGTATTGGACGTGCGCATGCCGCGCATGAGCGGTCTGGAATTGCAAGATCGATTGATGAAACTGAAGGTCGACTTGCCGATTATCTTTATTTCCGGACACGGCGACATCGATATGGCCGTTCACACTTTAAAGATCGGCGCCGTTGACTTTTTGCAAAAGCCTGTCGACGATCAACGTCTTTTAAACGCGATTAATAAGGCCGTGTCCACGAACCTCATTCATCGGCGCAATGAAGAGGAGCTTTCGAACTTTAAGGCGCGCCTTGAGAACCTCACGGCCCGCGAACGCGAAGTGATTCGTATGGTCGCTCAAGGCATGAGCAACAAGGCTTTGGCCGATACGCTTAACATCAGCGAAAAAACCGTTCAAGTGCACCGGGGATCTGCGTATCGCAAACTCGGAATCCACAATGCCGCGGAAATCGCGCGTATGATGATTTTGTCCGGCGATCCGCTTTAAGGAGTTTTTTCATCCGTCAGGAGTCCGCCCGAGCCTTCGGGCGGTTTCTTTTATGAATCGGCAACTGAGAAATACGTTTTTACTGTTCCTTACGGCCTTTATCTGGGGCACGGCCTTTGTGGCTCAAAGTGTCGGCAACGAGCTCGTCGGTCCGTTTACCTTTACCGCTGCGCGCTCGATTCTCGGCGCCCTGGCCTTGTTTGTCCTTGCCGCCCTATTCAATCGCCTCCTGCCGAGCAAAACCGCAGTCGGGACCTTTACCGAGCGCTGGTGCGATAAAAAACTTTGGCGTACGGGCTTCGGTTGCGGCTTTTTTTTAGTTTCGGGTACTTTGCTGCAGCAATACGGACTCTTGTGGACCACGGTCGGGAAAGCCGGGTTTATCACGAGTCTTTACATCATCATCGTTCCGATTGCAGGCTTCTTTCTCGGGCGTCGCCCGACGCGTTTGACCCTGATTGCCGTTCCCGTGGCTCTGACGGGTCTGTTTTTCCTATGCTTTAAAGCGGCTTCCTGGCGACTTGACTTCGGCGACATCCTCATTTTCCTCGGCGCCTTTGCTTTTTCCGGGCACATTCTCTTTATCGACCGGTACGCAGGCAACCTGGACGCCGTGCGTATGAGTTGCATTCAATTCTTGTTTTGCTTTGTCGTCTCGGGACTTGCCGCCCTGGCCTTTGAAGGGATCGACGCGGAAGCTCTCCGAGAAGCGGCATTCCCGATTTTTTACGCCGGCGTCTTAAGCAGTGCCGTGGCCTACACGTTGCAGATTGTCGGTCAGCGAGGCGTCAACCCCACGGTTGCAAGTCTTGTCATGAGCCTGGAGTCCGTCATCAGCGTCCTTGCCGGCTGGGTTCTTTTAAACCAAACTCTGACCGGGCGGGAAGTCTTCGGATGCGTTCTCATGGCTGTTGCCATCCTCCTCGCGCAACTGCCGGATCGGTTCGGACGGTTTCGCTAGAGCGCTCCTGAGAAAAGTCAATCCGAGGCGCCCTTTTCGGACACACTCGGGCCGGCAAAAAGCGCTCGCGATGCTCTCGATCCGTAAATGGCCGAGAGCTCCGCGTCCCTTCGGGGCCGCCGGAACGCTACCGAAGAGGCGTCACGCGCTTGACGTCTAACTCGATTCTATTCCAATCCTTATCGACCTTAGCCGAAATCTCGCATGGGGCATTGCGACTGACATGCGACCAATCCTTGTCATCGTCTAATTCGGCGACAATCGTATCGCCGGCCTCATCGGTAAAAAGATACTTGTCGCTACGAACGTGCTTGGTAAAACGTCCGCGCAACGTGACGAAGTCATCATCACGGGCCGTCTCTTTCAGCGTCTTAATCGTGATGGGTTTGCTCGTGTCAAATCCTCGGGGACGAGAGGCGGCAGCGTGTGATGCATGGTCATCAAAGCCCACTGGACACGCATCGTGGGAAAAGGCAGGTGTCGCAAAGAGCCCTGCCGCACAAAGAGCCGATAAAAGCATAATGGTTTTTTTCATAAATCACTCCGAAAGTCAAAGCGGCCCTGCTTGGGCCGGACGGTATAAGTATCTTGAGGGTAGCCGGCTTTTTCTGTCAAGCAAATTTTTGCGAGAGACCGGAAAACTTTGTAGCCGATTGTTGCCGTGAAAAGAGCGGGGAGCGGACACTCTTCCTACTTGCCCGCAACCGGCCGAAAAAAAAGCCGGCACGCACTCCTGACTTCGGCGATGCGCCTCCCTAGCGTGCCCAGAACTGTTCATCGAACAGCGGGGCGATGGCTTTTTGCCAGG
>UQUS01000033.1 GCA_900544335.1 uncultured Sutterella sp. | reverse complement strand
TGGGCTCCGTCGGGAGTGAGTTTGAATGAGAAACCTTTGCGTATCCACATGAAGGCATTATATGAAGTCTGCGCCTGGCTTGCGCGGCTTATATCCCCGCCCTGAACGACGGCGCTTTACGCCGCTGTCGGTAAAAAGCGAAAGCGACAGTACGGTGTCTCTCAAAAAAGCCCTCGTTGGGCGAAACTTTATCCGAAGGCGAAGGAGCGAATCAATTCACGAAAAAGCAAGGCTTTCGGCAGTTATGCACACCCGTTCCGGCCCGAGAAATCGCCGAGCGCGCATGCGGGCGATTGTCTCGAACCCAACGGGAGAGGAGCACTTACTAGGCCGCGATGCGATCGGGCTCGCACTCCTTGCGACCGCAGACAGCATCTAGAAACAGCCGATGAATCCGCGTATCACCTCCGAGTTCGGGGTGAAACGCCAACGCCATCTGGTTGCCGAAGCGAACGGCAACAGTTTTACCGTCAACGACGGCAAGCGTTTGAACTGCGGGAGATGCCGCGACTACATACGGCGCACGGATGAAAATCATGGGCACGTCCCCGAGTCCGACAAAAGGCGCCGTAGTGATAAAGCTGCCGAGTTGCCTGCCGTAAGCGTTGCGCTTGACGGTAACGGGCAGCGTCGCAAAGTGCCGAACCGGATCGTCAACCAGGTGCTCGGCCAAAAGAATCATTCCGGCGCATGTCGCGAGGGTCGGTAGGCCCGAGTTGATTTTCTCCCGTAGGGGCTCGAACATCTCGAGCTCACGCAAGAGTTTTCCCTGAACGGTACTTTCACCGCCCGGAAGAACCAACCCGTCGATGCCGTCGATGTCGCGTTTTTGGCGCAACTGAACACACGTCGCCCCGAGAGATTCGAGCATCTTTTGGTGCTCGATAAAGGCTCCCTGCAGGGCCAGAATCCCGATTTTCATCAGATGCCCCGCTGCTCCATAATCGTCTGAATTTCCGCGGGGTTGATGCCGACCATCGCCTCACCGAGGGCTTCCGAGAGTTCGGCAATGAGCTTGGCATCCCGGAAATTCGTGACAGCCTTAACGATGGCTTGGGCACGCTTAGCCGGATTGCCGGACTTAAAAATACCCGATCCGACGAACACGCCTTCGGCTCCGAGTTGCATCATCAGGGCCGCATCGGCCGGAGTGGCTACACCGCCGGCTGCAAAGTTGACGACCGGCAAACGACCGTGCTCGTGAACATAGCGCACGAGGTCGACAGGGACCTGAAGCGTCTTGGCTGCTTCGAAAAGCTCGTCTTCACGCATCGAAACGACCTGAGCAATCTGAGAATTCATCTTGCGCATGTGGCGGACGGCCTGAACGACGTCCCCGGTTCCCGGCTCTCCCTTGGTGCGAATCATCGATGCGCCTTCGGCAATGCGCCGCAGCGCTTCGCCCAAGTCCCGAGCGCCGCAGACAAAGGGCACACGAAACTGCGTCTTGTCGATGTGGTAAGTGTCGTCAGCCGGCGAGAGCACTTCGGATTCATCGATGTAGTCAATGTCGATGGCCTGAAGAATCTGCGCTTCGACAAAATGACCGATACGGCACTTGGCCATCACGGGAATGGAAACAGCCTCTTCGATGCCCTTGATCATCGCCGGGTCACTCATACGAGAAACGCCGCCCGCGGCACGAATATCGGCCGGAATACGCTCCAAGGCCATGACGGCACAGGCGCCGGCGCGTTCGGCAATTTCGGCCTGCTCGGGGGTCGTCACATCCATAATGACGCCGCCCTTTAACATCTGAGCCAGACCCTTATTGAGTTCATACTGCTTGGTATCCATTGTTTCCCTCCTTTAGGGAAAAAAACGAAAAAACAATGGTCTGAATCCTAGGCGCAATCTGGATATATTAAAATAGCCAAAATTGATCTTTTTAATAAGCCAGAAACAGTCGGCTCTACAGATGATTACCTATAGCTTCGAAGGCATTACCGTCCCGTTGTACGAACACTTGTATCGGTGTCTGAAAAAAGACATCGAATCAGGGCTCTTAAAGGCCGGCGTGCGACTTCCCTCCAAACGCGCCTTTGCCAAAAACCTCGGTGTGAGCACGGTGACCGTGCAGGGAGCCTATGACCAGCTTCGCTCAGAAGGCTATATCCACTCGGAACCCAAACACGGGTATTTTGTCGAAGCGATTACCCGAAAACCGGCCAATAGCACCGTGATTACAGATTCCTTGAGCGAACCCAAGCCTCCGGCTCAGGAAGCTTTGCCCGTACGATTCGAGCTTTCTGGCAACCACACCGACCCGGAGTGTTTTCCCTTTTCCGTCTGGTCCAAACTCATGCGTGAAACCGCTCGTGACCGGACGGTTTTGCTCACGCGCTATCGCACGGGGGGCATGCCCGAGTTGCAGCGTGCCGTCGCCAAACACTTGGCCGCCTTTCGCGGGTTTTCTCCGGCCCCCGAGCAAATCATCATCGGAGCCGGTGCCGAATACCTTTACGGGCTTGTCATTGAACTCCTCGGAAGCGACAAAGTCTATTGTCTTGAAAACCCCGGCTACAGAACCATCGAACGCGTGTACCGCAGTCACGGAGCGCGCGTGACGTTTGCCGGTCTTGACGAGTCCGGACTTTGCGTGACGGACTTAATGAAAAGCGCGGCTTCGATTGTCCATGTCAGTCCCACACACCACTTTCCGACCGGCATCGACATGCCGGCTGCCAGGCGCTATGAGTTACTGGCCTGGGCAGCTCAAAACCCCGGTCACTTTATTATCGAAGATGACTACGACAGCGAATTTCGTCTGGTCGGGCGACCGATTCCGGCGCTGCAGTCGATTGATACCGAAGGTCGGGTCATTTACATCAATACGTTTTCCAAGACTCTAGCCTCGACGGTGCGATTAGCCTACATGGTCCTACCGCCTTCTTTGCTCTCGCTCTTTGAGAGCAAACTCGGGTTTTACGCGAGCACGGTTTCGAACTTCGAGCAAAGTGCCGTGGCCAAATTTATCGAGCGCGGCTACTTTGAAAAGCACATCAACCGCATGCGCACGCACTACGCCAAACAACGCGAGGCGGTTTTACGTCTGATTGCCCAAAGTCCGTTGGCTCCTTTTTGCCGCGTCTTCGAGAACCCGTCGGGATTGCACTTTTTGATTGAACTCAAGACAACTCTCTCAGATTGCGCCCTTACAGATTGCCTTTATGCGCAGGGCGTCGGCCTTTGTCCGCTTTCTTCGTACTATGTACCCGGAACGGCGCAGCGTGAGCACGTCTTTTTCTTTTCGTACTCCAATATCGACCTTACGAGCCTGCCGCAAGCGCTTCGCATTATCGCCGCGTCGCTTTAACGGGATCTTAAAGCCAATCGTCCGGGTGTTGCCAAAAATCCAGGACCCGGCTGATTTCGCGCGTGCGCACGAAATCGGGCAGACTCGCCATAAATTGCGAGGCGTACGAAGAACGCCCCGGAATCAGGCGAACATCGCCCACAATCAAGATGCCGCGATCGGTTTCACTGCGAATCAGGCGGCCGACCCCTTGCTTGAGCGAAATGGCCGCAAGCGGAATCTGATGCGAGAAAAACGCATTGCCGCCCTCGGCGTTAATCCACTGACACCGGGCCTCGAGAACCGGGTCGTCTTTGGGAGCAAACGGAAGTTTGTCGATAATCACGAGGCTTAAGCCCTCGCCCTTAATATCAATCCCTTCCCAAAACCCCATCGTCGCGACCAACACGGATTGCGGATTATCTCGAAATCGCATCAAAAGGTTATGCCGCGAGTCTTCGTTTTGCACATACACGGTGTAGGGGCGCTTGTTATCCTGAATGCGGTCCCTCAGTCGCTCGGCGGCTAGTCGCATAGCCTGACGACTCGTGCATAAAAAAAGCGTTCGCCCCTGCAGCAAATCAATGACAGGCCAAGACTCATCGACCAAATGTTCGATAAAAAGCGACTTATCGCATATCGCGGGCGAAGGCATATCCCGCGGAATATACAAAAGCGCTTGATTGGGAAAATCAAACGGGCTTTCCCAGGCTTGAGAAAAGACGCCGACCAAGCCGAGTTCTTTTAAAAAATGCGAGAAGTCGGACTTTCCCGTTGCCAAGGTTGCCGACGTAAACACCCAAGCCGTATTCGGGCTTTGAGCCATCATCGCGGCAAAGTCCTGAGCAAAAGAAAGGGGCGTTTGACACAGCCGCACATCGCGTCCGACACGGGAAATCCAGCGTACGTAAGGCTTTCCTGATTCATTGCGCACAAGGTTTTCCGGCGATTGCAGGGCCTTTTCCCAATGGTGCATTAGATCGAGGGCTTCTGTTAAAACTCCGTAAGGAGCGTTCAAATCGTCATCTTCTTGTGCCAAAGGCTCAAGATGCGCCGTTAGCGTCTCAACGGCTCGATACGCTTCGGTCAGTAACGGCACCGCACTTTCAATGTCCTTGACGGAAGCAATATTTTTCGAATCGCTCTCGCAGATGCCGAGTTCATCGAGTTTAAGGACAAAATCCTGCAGCGCATCGCGTGCGGCTGCATACAGGTCCTCCCATGACTGATCCTTGCCGAGAGCATGGCGATGCCGACTCATCGTGATGCGTCGCACGTCTTTTAGTTGATCGAAGACGGCCGACGTGGATAATTCTTCTCCGAAAAAGTGCGAGCCGATATCCGCAAGCTTATGTGCCTCATCAAAGATTACGATGTCGGCATCGGGAAGCATGCGACTGTCGGAGGCTTCCCGAACGGAGGCGGCCGACAGAAACAAATGGTGATTGACGACGACCACTTGCGCCTCGCGCGCCTCCTGCCTCGCTTTATTGACAAAACACTCGGCCGCATGAGGGCATTTTTTCGCCGAACAGTTTTCCCGACTGCTCGTCACATACGGCCAAATCACGGAATCTTCAGCCACTCCCTCGACGCCGGCCCGGTCCCCGGTCAAATCGACGGCTGCAAAGCGTTCGATGATCCTTAAATCCTCATAGGCTTCTTTTGTCGGTAGTCCCATTTGCCTGACATTTTTAAGGCGCCTGAGGCAAATGTAGTTCGATCGCCCCTTTAACAGTTTGACTGTGACATGGACACCCAAGGCCGCTTCCAGAGCCGGAAAATCTTTATTAAAGAGTTGCTCCTGCAAGGTCTTGCCGGCGGTACTGACGATGGCTTTCCTGCCGGAAAGCAACACGGGAGCTAAATAGGCAAAGGTTTTACCGGTGCCCGTGCCTGCCTCAAGAACGGCAGTTTCGCGATTTTCCAAGGCTCGGGCCACAATCTTGGCAAAAGCAATCTGACTGGGGCGACTAACAAACCCCGGGCAATTGCGCGCTAAGCGTCCGCCCGGGGAAAAACACATCCCGATTTCGCGAACAAAATCGCTTTCTTCCGTTGGCTCCGTCATAGGTCCGAACCCCGATTCTGTCTTAACGAGAGGCTATTGCGCCTTTTTTTGCGCCCGCTTTTTCAAGGCAGCTTCGCGCTCGGCAATGCGCTTGGCGTGCGCCTCAAGACGCTTTTGGGTTGCAAGTTCATTGTCACGTTCGGCACGTGCTTTTTCAGTTAAAGCCCCCTG
Organism: uncultured Sutterella sp.; assembly: GCA_900544335.1. GTDB lineage: Bacteria > Pseudomonadota > Gammaproteobacteria > Burkholderiales > Burkholderiaceae_F > Duodenibacillus. The sequence continues at coordinate 12,377 of UQUS01000033.1, read as the reverse complement.
ACGCTCCTGAGTTTGGTCGGCTCGTTTTTTGGCTCGCGCGGAAAACGACTGATCGGGCTGACCGGATTTAGGCTTTGTAGATCCGACAAACGGGTCTTTCGGCCCCTGCGCTTTGCGTGCATCGCGCGAGGCCTGACGCGCCTTTTCCTCTCGGATTTGCTCGGCACGAAGAACCTTTTTCGCCGGAACTTCAATCTCAAGCAAGTGGCGCTCCGATTTTTGGCGCGCTTGTCTCACCTGATCGATGCAGCGATTGACGAAGAATGTCTCGTTGCACCGATTGCGCGAGTAGTCGCTTAACTTTTGCGAATAGGCACGGATTTTTTCGCAATCGGCCAGAGCCTTGCGCGCTTGATTGGGCGTTTGTATCGATCCGGTCGGATACTTTTGCGCAATCCAGGCCGATTCGATTTCCGACAAATCCGGCGTAAACGCGAGGCAAGAGCCGGCACTGACAAGGAAAGCAAGAGTCAAAGTGAGTTTCTTCATAACTGGTCCTAGTGACGGTTCCCCATTTTACAAGCGGGTGCGGAACCCTGAACGGTTTTTCTCAAACCGGCTTGAATCTACTAATCGTATCGATTCTATGCACTTTTTGCATCGCACTTGACAAAGAATTTTTCCTTTAGCAGTATCGTCAAGAAGCGGACACCAAAATGTCCGTGATTTTTTCAAAATCTGGAGGCCCGTATGAAACTGAGAAAACTAACGGCACTCGCGACTCTCGTGCTCCTGAGCACGGCATCGATCGCCGCCGTTCCCACCGTCTCACCGCAGGCTGCAGCCGCGGCAGATGCCATTAATCAAGACCCCCTTATGCAAAAAATCCTTGCCGAGGCCGTGAGCCCGGAAGGTCAAAAATGGCGATTTAACACACAGATGGAAATCGTCCGTATTGCATCCCCTTCTCGTTCGGAAATGCGTCGTCAAAAGGAAATCATGCGCCGCTTTACGCAGGAATGGGGCTTTACTCCCGAGCAGGTCTTGACACGCCTTGACGGGTACCTGCCCGGTGCCGGCATTCAGCTTGTCGACGGTCTTCCGGTTTATAACGCCTGTGTGCGTATTGCCGGCACCTATTCCAAGCAAAAGGACGCCCAATCGTACAAGGGCCAATTCCCCAAAGTTCTCCTTGAAGGTCATATCGATACGGTCAATCCCCCGGTTCTTCCCCCGGAAGCCACTCCTTACGAGCCGGTGAAATTGCAGCCCGTGAAGCAGCCCCTTGTGAAAACGCGCGATGAGCTCGCTTCGATTGCCGAGGAACTGCATTTTGACAAGAACGGCAAGATTATCGAAGACGAGAACTATCACAAGGCCTACAAGCGCTATCAGAACTACGAAGAAGCCCAGAAAAAAGACGCCTATCGTCTGTATGTCCCTGGCTATAACGATGCGATGATTAACACGGCTTCCGTGATGCAGATGGCGTACCTGATGAATAAATACGGCGTCAAGCCCGTTTATGACATTTGGGTCTGCGCCACCACCGGTGAAGAAGGTAAAGGCAACCTGTGCGGTATGAAGCAACTTTACGGCTACAACCAGGATACCGGCAAGGGTAACAACGCGCTTAACTTCGTGGCCAACGTCGGCGCCGACAGCACATCGCCCAAGTCCGGCACCGTCAACTACTTGGGTTCCTACCGTTTCGAAATTAAGTACACCGAACCGGAAGGCGTCAAGGTCGGCGCCAAACAGCCCTCGGCCCTTCGCGCCATGTCCCGCGCCATTGAGATGATTTCCAATCTCAAGAGCCCGTACGACTTAGATAAGACCGCCGAAAGAACCACCTACACGGTCGGTGTCGGCAACTGCACGAAAGCCAAGACCGGTCAGAGAAGTCAGGCTTGCACGTTGATGGTCGACATGCGTAGCCCGACGCAGGAACCCTTAAGTGCCATGCGCGCCAAGATCGAGCCGACGTTTAAGAAGGCTTTAGAAGAAGAAAACGCCCTATTTAAGGTCAAGGGCGATAACGCCAAGGCCGTGAAGATGGAACTGGTGTGGTTCGGTGACCGTCCGGCTCACCAGCGTAAGCACTACAACGACGGCGTGATGCAGGCGTACTGGCAGTCGGCCAAGGTCGTCGGCATTGACGAACGCAAAGAACTCGATACGAGGGCCGTTTCCTTAAATGACAACGTTCCGGCGGCTGTCGGCGTTCCGACCGTCAACATCAACGTCGGTACCAATGCCGGCGGTGGCGGCGGCCATGCTTGGTACGAATGGGGTATCCCGGGTAACGGCGTTGATGAAGGAAAACGTGTCTACCGCATGATTCTCATGGGCTTGATGGCCTCGGGCTACAACACGTCCGCCGGCAAGAAGGTCGATCCCCTGATGGGTCCGATCGGTCCGAGAACCACTGAAGACATGTACTAATGGAGATACGTATGAAAAAAGTCCTTTTAACTCTGGCTCTCGGTCTTGCGGCCTCCGTGGCATCGGCAACCGTCTATGAAGTCGCCATCACAGGACCCGGAGGTCACTCGAACGGTTCGTACGGGAACACCAATGCCGTCCACGCCGGAGCGCGTGCCGTCTTGGCGCTCGAAAAACTCCTGCCGTGCGCGGATGTGAGCGATTTTCGCGGCGGTGCCTCCGTCAATGCCATCGCAGCCGATGCGCATTTTGTCGTTGACACGGCCAAGTGCTCGATGAGCAAAGCGAAAACCAAGGAACTTGTCACCAAGGCCGTCAAGGCCGGTGCGGATGCTGAAAATGCGTTCCGCGGTGTTAAAGCCGGTGACCTGGTCAAAGGCTTTCCGGCCGATATCACGTTCCAAATCCGATAATTGATTCGTATCGGATTACCTTGCGGCAAGGCTCTGACACCGATGCGTGTCGGGCCTTGCCGTGAAAGTTTCGCGGGGTGCATTTTTCGCAAGATTTTTTCGCATCTTTCCTTTAAAATTTAGATAAGTCTTTCTTGAAAACACACGGAAAATTCCGTGTATTTTTTTCTAACCGAGTCGCTCCGAAACATGGACTTGAAAAACAATTGGAAAGTAACGCTCGGCATCCTGACGTTAAGTTCGGTGCTCATGTCCTCGGGCTACACGATGCTCATCCCGTTCCTGCCGATGTATCTGATTCAGGACTTGGGGGTCGATGTCGCCGAAGTGAACTGGTGGAGCGGACTGATTTTTTCCATTACGTTCTTGATTTCCGGTCTGATGGCCCCGATTTGGGGAGCGATGGCCGATCGGAAATCCCGAAAACTCATGGCCATGCGAGCGGCCGTGTGTCTGGCCGTCTCGTACTTTCTCGGAGCGTTTGTTCAGACGCCCATGCAACTTTTCGGCATGCGGGCTCTTCAGGGGTTTTCTTCCGGACTGTGGCCGGCTACCTTAGCGATTATGAGCGCCAAAGCCCCGAGCGCCCGTCTCGGACTGTGCCTGGGGGTGATGCAAGGAGGCCTCACGGCCGGGCACGTAATCGGCCCCTTCTTCGGCGGTGCGATGGCAGAACTATTCGGGATGCGCGCCTCGTTTCTCGTGGCTGCCGGAGGTCTTACGTGTATTGCCACGATGATTTTCTTTTTCATCGACGAGCCGCCCAAGGCCCCGGTTGCTGCAAAAGTCGAGTCCGTACAAAGTAAGTGGCGCATTCATCCGACGCTTAAAAACCCCGTTATCCAGCGCATGCTCTTTGCCGCTGCCATGGTCCAACTCACCGTCATGATGACGCAACCGGTGCTGCCCCTTTACATTGCCGAACTCCAAAACTCGATGGACCACATCATCTTTATTTCGGGATTGGTCTTTTCCGTCGTTGGAATTTCCGGGATTTTCGCCTCACCCTTGTGGGGCATTCTCGGACAAAGTTGGGGGTATCGCCCCGTCCTGTACCTGTCGCTCGTTTTGGGAGCGACGTTCGGGTGGATTCAGGCCGTTCCGTTTGATTTGACCCAATTTACGATTTGGCGTTTTATCGGAGGAATTGCCTTCGCGGGAATCTTCCCGGCCATTAACGCCGTTTTAACGCAATCGACCGATCCGGCCGACCGAGGTCGCGTCTTCGGTTACAGTTACTGTGCCCAACAATTAGGCAGCGTCCTCGGCCCGATTCTCGGCGGCGTGATGGCTACGTACCTTACCAATCAAATCGTCCTTGGCATTGCCGGAGCGCTTTTGTATCCGGTCGCCGCGGTTTTGATTTTCGGTCGTCCGAAAAAACGCGCTCCTGCGACGGGAACCCCGGTCAAAACCCCGTCGGATCAATCCGAGCCTTAAGGGAAAACACTCAAGGCAACGCCTTGATTCGTTTGACAAAATCAGGGAAAGTTTTCCGGAACGGAAGTCGGCTTGGTGCGGTCGGAGAGACTCGAACTCTCATGACTCTCGCCACAGCCACCTCAAGGCTGCGCGTCTACCAATTTCGCCACGACCGCATTGGATCCCGAAGTTCGATAAGGATTTTTCGACCTTCTCGAACATTCGGCGAGGTTGGGCATTTTAATGGAAATCCGCAATAGGTCAAGAGAAATAATCCGTTCGGCTAGCAAAAACACCTAATATATTGATAAGATTGATTTTTTAATTTTGAACAGTCCCTGCCCCGGTCTCGGGAAACAACTAAAAAAATGGGACATTTTTCTTAATAGAGAGTTCTTCGCATGTCGGAAAATTTGTATTTTGATAAGAGCGATCGCGACCTGCTCGATATTGTCAATTCGACCACGGAACAGAAGACCGATGTCAATCTCGAACAAAAGCTCTTTAACACCGCCCTACACCCGCACGGAATCCTCAGTTTGGCGACGACGCACGAAAGCCGCATGGCTTACGCCGTTATCAACCTATTAAAGAGCATTGAAGGATTAGGCGATGCCTCCGAACGGTTAAGTGCCCTGCGGGCCCTTTACGACGAGGTGATCAACAGTGCCACAACGCCTTTCCGAATCAACACGGGACGCGTTCTCGTGCAGATTATGAAAGACATTGTTCGCGCTAAGGGTAACGATGTCGAGCAGTTAAAGCTCATCCATGATTTCCGCAAAGTGGCTGCCGGTAACCCCCGTATCGTGCGTTCCTTCCTGGCCTCGCGCTACCTATTCGAAATGCCCGAGAGTTGGGATCAGCTCACGATGGACCAGCACGTGCACGACTCCAATACGAAGGGCCGCAAGAATCCGACGTACTTGATTATGGATGCCTGGGTCAAAGGCATTCGCAGTTTGACGGTGATTTATCACAACACGGTCAATCCGGCAACGGTCGAAGAGTTGACGACAGCTGCCGAAATCATGAAGATTCGCGTGCGTGTCGGACTGGAATTTCGCTCTGTTTTCGGCAAGAAATACGCTGATTTTATTTGGGTTCCTCGCGGATTTGCCAAGGCCGAAGATGTGGTCGAATTCTTCAAGAGCGCTCCGGTTCGCAAAGTCCTGCAGGAAGGCGAAAAGGCCAATGCTTGGTACTCCGAGCAGACTTATGCCCTGCTTGAGAGCTTCAATCAGAACCACTTACAAGAGATTAAGAAGCACTTCGGACTGCCGGACATCGCGCCCTTGAGTAAAGAGACCTTCACCGAGTTTGTCGGTGCGGGTCGCGCAAGCCGTCTGCATTTGGCTGACTTTATTCACAAGTGCCTGTTCGAGCCGATGAAAGAGCGTGCCGAGACGCTGAGCGCCTCGCTTGCTTCGATGACAGAAGCGGACCGCAAGGCTGCCTTAGCGCAAATCGAAGAACTCAACAGTTTAACGTCCAATAAGATTTATTCGGACTATCTGAGTGCCGAAAAGAATCCGACGGTCCCCGATCGCGACGTTCCGGCCGATGACGGGCGTCCGCTTTTCCTTTCGATGCCGATTCTCGATCACTTAAAGCTCGTGACGGATTTGCGTAGCGGCTTTAGGACGACGTTGCAGCTAACGGGTTTGGATGCGGCCGATGTCCTGGAGATTCTTTGGGATACCCACGGGCTCTTTACGCACCTTGAGCGCATTAATCTTAAAGAATACAACGAAGGCGAAGTCTTTGACTTGGAGCGCATCGGCAAGATTCAGTACGACATTAACACCGCGCGCATCATGAGCCTGAAGGCAACGTTAAGCGAACTGATTTTGGAAAACGCCCACGATACGGCACGGAGCGACAAATTAACGCTCATTCTCGACAATCTGTCCGACTTAATTGACCTATACAGCATCACTCCGCTCGGTAGTGCTTTCGGCACAGACTCCACGGGTCACGTCGGCAACCGTGTCGGCATGGGGCTTGCCGTAATCGATACGCTTCCGGCTTCGGCCCAAAAGAAGTTACGCGCGAACACAAAACTCCTTCCGGTGGACGTCAAGCTTGAGGTGAGCGACACGTACAAGGACGTCTCGACCCCGAGTTTGCTTACGCGCCTTGTCCGTAAGATTCGCGGCAACCCGGCCATCGGCATGACGCGCAAGCGCGATTACACCATTGCCGAACGCTCGGTTGAAGTTAACTCGAAAAACGGCAACATCGCCACCTTGGGCGGGATGACGGGAGCGGCCGACAACAATCTTTTAGCCGACACCAAAAAGGCGACGAGTAAGAAGATTCCGGCCAAGTACCTGACAACCCCGGTTCTCAACGTCCTCAAGGTCCTCATCGGTCTTGTCCCTGCGTTTTGCACCTTCATGATGACGCAGAACTGGTGGTTCCTTGCATGCTTCGGCGCCTTTATTTGGCTCGGCATCACGGGCGTGCGCAACATCATTCAGATGATTATCGCTTCGGGCTCGTTCTTCGGAAGCCGCGTCAAGTGGTATCAGACGGTGCAATGGACGCGCTTGTGCGAGTCCCTGATGTACACGGGTTGGTCCGTCGTTCTCCTGGAAGGCATTATGCGTAATGCCGTCTTGGTGGGCCTATTTAACATCAAGGTCACCGAGCACCCGCTCCTTGTGTTTACCGTGATTGCCTTGGCAAACGGCACCTACATCAGCTCACATAACATTTTCCGCGGATTCCCGATGACAGCCGTCGTCGGAAACTTCTTCCGCAGTGTCCTGGCCATTCCCGTCGCTTTGGTTTACAACGCGGTTTTGGCGCTGATTCTGCCGTTCTTAACCTCGATGCCCGTAGCGGACGTCCTGATTTACTCCTCGGCTATTATCACGAAGCTGGCCTCCGATACGATTGCCCTCATGATTGAAGCGACGGCCGACCGCCGTAACTTCTACAGGTTGCGTCGCCTCGACTACGCTGCAAAATTCAAAGCCATCTTTGCGTGCTACGTGAAACTGGAAACACTCTTCCCGGAGCGCAACATGCTCGAAGTCTTTGCGGCTCCCGGCGAGTTCCGTCGCGTCACGCAGAAGGTCGGCGCCGTGCAGCGCGAAGAGCTTTTCGCTCATCTACTCGATTTGATGTACTTCTGGTTCTACAAGAGCACGAGCCACCAAGTCTTCAAGTCGCTCATTGCCAAGATGAGCCCGCAGGAGCGTCAGGTCTTAAGTGCCATCCATGAAGGGTTCTTTAAGAGTAACCCCGAAGAGGCCGAAGAGATTATCCAGAAGTTCCTCGGCTCGCATTCGACCAAGTGCTTGGAGTTTTATCGCGCCAACTTCAAGTCCTACTTTAAGTCCATGCAAAAGTTCTTCCCGGAACTAGCAACCGACTAGTGCTCTAAGACGCACCGAATAACAAGCGGGAGCCCGAAGGTTCCCGCTTGTTTTTTTTCAGTTCAGCTCAGCTCTTAAGGCAATGTCTTAAGCCAGGCTATCAGAATCTCGGAAGACCGCTCGGCCGAACGCGCGACAAAGGTCGGATAGTCCTCGGGTGTTTTTCCGTCGGCCTCATCGGAAATCACGCGAATGACAGCATACGGAATGCGGTTGACAAAGGCCACCTGCGCCACGGCACACGATTCCATCTCAGAGGCGACGGCGCCGAACGTCTCGGCAATCCACCGCTCTTTGGCGGCAGACGCAACAAATTGGTCTCCCGTTGCCACAATCCCGAGCTTGTAAGAAACGCCTTGTTCCCGGCAAGTCGCTTCAAGCTCCCGAACCATCGCCGTATCGGCTTCAAAACGAATGCGATTAATGCCCGAGACCATCCCGATCGGATCTCCGACGGTCGAGGTATCCATATCGTGCTGCACACAGGTCGTGGCGATCACAACGTCGCCGATGTGTAGGTCCTTAGAAAGGCTCCCGGCAACGCCGGAAACAAAAAGGCGCGTCACGCCGTACCGTAAGACCATTGTCTGGGCACACATGGCAGCAAAGACCTTCCCGACGCCGCTTTTTGCCAACACAACCTCTTGCCCGGCTAGGCGTCCGCGGTAAAACGTAATACCGCTTACAACCTCGATGTGAGGCGATTGCATCGCCTCTTTCAGGTGGGCCACTTCAACGGCCATGGCCCCGATAATTCCGATCACGATTCAGACACCCCGAAGAAAAACGAATTAGAGCGGGAGCGGCTTTCCGTCAACCGAGAAAAGCGGCAAAGGAGCCAAGAATCGGATGTCGGGACGCTTTTGAGCATCGCCTTCGGCCAAAACCGCAAGACGCCCGCAAACAGTGCCGCCCGCTTCGTTGACAAGGGTCTCTAAGGCGTGAAGGGACTCGCCCGTGGAAATCACATCGTCGACGATGAGAATGCGCTTCCCGCGGATTTTTGCGACGTCTTCTTCCGGCAAGAATAGCTTTTGTTCTCCGGCCGTCGTAATCGAATGCACGACGGTTTGAAGGGCTTTACCCATGTATAGCTTCATGTGCTTACGGGCGACAAAGTAATGCTTGGCACCGCACTGTTTGGCCATCTCGTGGATTAAGGGAATGCTCTTAGCTTCCGCCGTGAGCATGTAATCGAACTGAGGGGCAAGTTTGAGTAACGCACTCGCACAGGAAACGGTCAACTCCGTATCCCCGAGCAAAATAAACGCCGCAATGGCCAGTTTGTCGGAAACAGGGAACAGCCGAAGGTCACGCTTTAAACCGGCAACTTCAATCGGATAGAACATAGTTAAGGCCCAAAAGACAAATTAGGAAACAAAGAAAAGGACGAAAAAACCGTCCTTGCCAAGCCAGCGTAATTGTACCCTCAGGCACCGGGGTTTCCGAGCGATTTTCGGTAAGAAAAAAGCCTTCCGAATCACTCGGAAGGCCTTCTGAAGAATTCTGGCAGGGGTAGTAGGATTCGAACCTACGGATGACGGATTCAGAATCCGCTGCCTTAACCGGACTTGGCTATACCCCAGTCCTTGGTGCGGTCGGAGAGACTCGAACTCTCATGACTCTCGCCACAGCCACCTCAAGGCTGCGCGTCTACCAATTTCGCCACGACCGCACACCGGATTTTTCGCTTCCCGACACGTTCTCTCCCGTCGGGAAGACGGCATTCTAGCGCGGAACCTGATTGGATTGCAAGTTGTTATCCTTCGTCGAATCCGTGCCGGTTGTCTGCTCCATCGTCATCGTGCCGAGAACGCCCGAAGCGTTCTGACGCACGCTCTTTTGGTACGCACCCGAACCCATCGTAATGGCTAAAGTGGCACAAAAGAAGATTGTTGCAGCAACGGCTGTCGAACGCGACAGGAAGTTAGCCGACCCGGAAGCGCCGAACACGGAACCGGAAGCACCCGATCCGAAAGCGGCACCCAAATCCGCACCCTTGCCGTGCTGTAACAAAACGAGAACGATGACGGCGACGGCAGAAATAATCTGCACGACAACCGCGATGCTCAAAATCATTTGCATGTTTATTTCCTATGGTGACTTACGCGGCAGCGCAAATCTTGTAAAAATCATCCGCCTTCAAAGCAGCACCGCCGATCAGGCCGCCGTCGATATCGGGCTGGCTGAAAAGTTCGGCTGCATTGGCAGGCTTGACGGAGCCACCGTACAGGATACGGAGTTCGGCAGCCACTTCGGGATCGGTCTTAGCGATAAAGGCGCGGATTGCGGCGTGCACTTCCTGAGCCTGAGCCGGAGTTGCGGTCTTACCCGTTCCGATTGCCCAAACCGGTTCGTAAGCGAGAACGCCCTGGAGCAGAGCCTTCACACCGACGGCATCCATCACGGCCTTGACCTGACGTTCGACCACTTCGATGGTCTTGCCGGCTTCACGTTCGGCAAGCGTCTCACCGATGCAAACGATCGGCTTTAAGCCCTTTTCAACGGCAGCCTTGGTCTTGGCGGCAACGCGCGCATCCGTATCACCGAAATACGTACGACGCTCGGAGTGTCCCGTCAGAACCCAACCGGCACCGATATCGACAAGCATGGAAGCGGCCGTCTCACCGGTGTAGGCACCGTGATCGTATTCGCTCACATCTTCGCCGCCGAAACCGACAACGGTTCCCTTGAACGCAGCGGCAAGCTGCGGAACGTAAATAGCCGGAGAGCAAACAACAACGTCGCACTTTAAGGAGCCGACGAGCGGCAAGAAAGACTCAATCCAAGCGGCGTTAGCGGCCGTAGATCCGTTCATTTTCCAGTTAGCTGCAACAAGCGGTTTACGAGACATTTTTATTATTTCCTTAAGAAGTTTTATCGGGAATTGTTGATTTTATAGAAGGGAGGCGTAAAAACAAACACCTCCCCTCCCTAAGATGGGATTTTATTCCTCGCGAATGTCGCTGTCAGCGCTCTCGGAAGCCTCGGGTTTTAAAAGCGCTTTCATCGAAAGGCGCACGCGACCCTTTTCATCGACACCGATGACCTTGACGCGCACGACCTGCCCTTCTTTGAGGTAGTCACTGACCTGATTGACGCGTTCGCGGGCAATCTGGCTGATGTGAAGCAGACCGTCCTTGCCGGGCAGGAGCGAAACAATCGCCCCGAAATCCAAAATGCGCTGCACGGTGCCTTCGTAGACCTGACCGACCTCGATTTCCGCCGTAATCTGCTCGATGCGCTTTTTGGCCGCAGCAATCTTCTCGACGTTGCTCGAGGCAAGCGTCACGGTGCCGTCGTCTTCGATGTTGATTTCGCATCCGGTTTCTTCCACAAGACCGCGAATCGTCGCGCCTCCCTTGCCGATTACATCACGAATCTTTTCGGGATTGATCTTGAAGGTCTCAAGGCGCGGGGCCCAATCCGACAGAGCCTTAGCACCGCCCCCGGCCATCTCGTGCATCTTGCCGAGGATGTGCATGCGACCCTCGTGGGCCTGAGCCAAAGCCGCCTGCATGATTTCGGTCGTAATGCCTTCAATCTTGATATCCATCTGAAGGGCGGTCACGCCGTTTTCCGTACCGGCAACCTTAAAGTCCATGTCGCCGAGGTGATCTTCATCACCGAGAATGTCGGTAAGAACGGCAAACTTATTTCCTTCCTTAATCAGACCCATCGCCACACCGGCAACGTAGTCCTTCAAGGGGACACCGGCATCCAAAAGCGACAGGCACCCGCCGCAGACACTGGCCATGGAGCTCGAGCCGTTCGATTCGCAAATCTCACTGACGACGCGAATCGAATACGGGAATTCTTCCTCGGAGGGAATCACGGCCTTTAAGGCGCGCTTAGCCAGGCGTCCGTGACCGATTTCACGACGCTTGGGGCTGCCGACACGACCCGTTTCGCCCGTGGCAAACGGAGGCATGTTGTAGTGCAAAATAAAGCGTTCGCGGCTCTCGCCCATAATCGAGTCGACAATCTGTTCGTCTTGCTTGGTGCCGAGCGTTGTCAAAACGAGGGCCTGTGTTTCGCCGCGGGTAAACAGGGCCGAGCCGTGCGTGCGCGGCAACACACCCTGACGAATCTCGATGGGACGAACCGTACGGGTGTCACGTCCGTCGATACGGGGTTTGCCTTCCAAAATGTTCGAACGAACGATGTGTGCTTCCATCTCAAAGAGGATGCCGTTCACTTCGTTGATATCAGGCGCATCTGTGCCGGCAGCTTCCGCATCGGCATTAAGCGTCGTTTCCACGAGTTCATAGACTTCGCGCAGCTTTTCGTTACGCGCCTGCTTCTCGCGAATCGTATAGGCCTCGGCCAAACCGGCATCGGCAATCTCATGAATGCGGGCAATCAGGGCTTCGTTCTTCGCGGGCGGCTGCCAATCCCAAGCGGGCTTTCCGGCCTCGGCGACCAAGTCGTGAATGGCGTTAATGGCCACCTGCAACTGCTCATGACCGAAGGTGACGGCTCCGAGCATCGTTTCTTCGGAAAGACGATCGGCTTCGGATTCGACCATGAGGACAGCGCGTTCCGTTCCGGCAACAACCAAATCGAGCTTGCTCTCGGGCATTTGGCTGACTTTGGGGTTGCAAACAAATTCGCCGTTGATGTAACCGACGCGGCACGCTCCGATCGGCCCCTTAAAGGGGATGCCCGAAATCATCAACGCAGCCGAAGCACCGATCATCGAGGGGATGTCCGGGTCGACTTCCGGGTCAACGGAGACAACGTGAATGATGACCTGGACTTCATTGAAAAA
>UQUS01000032.1 GCA_900544335.1 uncultured Sutterella sp. | reverse complement strand
CGTAGTTTTGAACACAACAACCTGAGCGCCTTATATCCTCCTCCTGAAGGAACAGGTTTTACGGCGCGTGTGATAAAACTTGCAAGTTCTTACGGAGTATCGATTCCGCGGTTTTCTTTTGGAAACATCAATTCATGACAATCGCGGGTTCTCAGACATTGGTTGAAAGAGCAGTAGAAATCATTGAAAACGTGATTTTTAATGGATCGATTAAGGCAGGTGACTGGATTAATGTACAAAAATTTGAGAGTTGAGAGCCTTTGGTGTGGCGATTGGCGACAAGGAGGGTGTGTCTGGGGACCTGTTGCGGAAATGACTGAAAGTAAATCTCCTTGAGTCGGTATTGGCTGCGCAAACATAATCCGCAGGGCGACATCACTGCTGCAAAGTGCTCTTTTCCCCTGCCTGCTCCTTCTTTAGAATGCCAAGCATTGCAAAAACACTTGAAAACATTCCATGCCTCAAAAGATTCTGTTGGTTCGCACATCTTCGCTCGGAGACATTATCCATACGCTTCCGGTCGCGTACGACATCAAACAAGCGATGCCGGATGCAAAGCTCCATTGGCTTGCCGAGGACTCTTTTGCGGATGTTTGCACCTTGAGTCCCTTTGTCGATGAGGTGAAAAAAACGGCGTTTCGACGCTGGAGAAAGTCTCTATTTTCGTCGAAGACCTGGAGCGAAATCGGCGCGGTAAAAGCGAACTTGCGTTCGGAACACTATGACACCGTTATTGATGCTCAGGGACTACTTCGCAGTGCTTGGGCCGCCTCTTGGTCGGGAAGCCCGGTTTTCGGATACTCGCGAGATACAGTGCGCGAATCGCTGGCAACACTTTTTTATAAGCAAACAAAAAGGCTACCTGAATCCATCGGAACCGTTCGCCGATATCGGAGGATGGCTGCGCTGTGCCTAGGGTATTCCATTGATGAGGAGAATCCTCAGTTCGGTCTTAGGGCTCCTAAGGTGCCGGAAGACGTGACGCTACCGCCTGACTACGCAACGCTTTTTGTCAGCACAAGCCAAGAAAGAAAGAATTGGCAGGAAGAGCGTTGGAAAGTTCTTATCCGGGAATTAAAAGCGCTTGGACTTGATTCGATTCTCTTTTGGGGAAATGAAAAGGAAAAAGAGCGTGCTTTGCGTATCGCCGGGCATGAACCCTTTGTTCACGTCCTTCCGCGCATGCCGATACCGGCTGTTGCCGCGGTTGTTGCACACGCTAGGATTGGCATCGGAGTCGACACGGGATTGATGCATTTGGCAGCGGCTTTGGCTCGTCCCTGCGTCGGGATCTGGGTGGACACAAAACCGGAGAATATTTCGTTAATCGGTGAGGTCGATTGCGCAACAATCGGCGGCAAGGGAGCCGATGTGACCGTAAACGATGTGATGAGGGAAGTCCGACAAAGGATCTGACACACTATGCAAAAGAGAATGGAGTTTCTTGTCACAGTCTTTATTGCCACTCTTATCGGCTTGTCCTGTATCCGAGTTACATTTTTGTGGACATACGGCTTTGGTTCGGCGAGCGCAGAGCCGCTTATTTCTGACCTTTGCGCTGGACTAGCCCGAGGAATTCGTTTTGATGCCAAGTGGACGGCAATCGTTTTCTTCCCGTCGCTTGTTGCTCTTCTCATTGCGTGTGTTGTTTCTGAGCCTTTACGAAACTCCCTTTACAGAGTATCTGACGGATTGGCTGTTTTCTTGGCGGCGTTGCTTTTTCTCCTGTCGCTTATTAATTTCGGTTTTTTCGGCTTTTACGGTAGCCCAATTAACTCGCTGATTTTCGGCTTTGTGCAAGACGATACGTGGGCTGTGATTGTTTCTGTTGTGAAGGATTGGCCGGTTGTTCGATACTGCCTGGTTCTGGTGTGTTTTGTTGCCGTGCTTTGTTTGGCTCGCAAAAAGTTGATTGACCGTTCCGAACCGGACCAAAAGAAAGCCAAGTTAAGCCGAATCAAAGAAGCTGGTTTTGTTGTGCTCGGAATTGTTGTTTGCGCTTCTCTTGCACGAGGATCTTTCGGGACGTTTCCTTTACGCCAAACGGACCTGAACGCAACAACAGACGCCTTTATCAATCAGGCGGTCAATAACGGTGCGCAGGCTTTTTACGATGCCATCAAAGAGCAGCGACAACAGGATATCGGGAACAATCCGCTTTCCGGGTTACGAGCCCTCGGGTTTAAAACGGAAGATGAGGCACGGTCATTCCTTACGCCGCACAAATTGACTTGTACATCGGAAATGCGTCTTCCCAATATTGTCCTTGTCGTGATGGAGGCGATGGGAAAGGATTTATTTGAATCGCACGTCCCCGGAGTCAATGACACGCTCGGAGCCATGGCGCAGGCCTTGCAAACTGGCGATGTGTTTTTAAACAGCCTTTCCATCCAAAACGGAACATTCCCGAGTTTAGAAGGTTTGCTTTTTAATACGCCGATTTCTCCCATTTCGCAATCACGGTACGGACATCGTTCTTTCGGGTTTTCTTCCATGCGCGAATTCCAGAGGGCTGGATACAAAACGGTCTTTTTGACCTCGGGGACCTCTGTCTGGCGCAATGTGGATATCAATTTTCCTCGCCAGGGATTTGACGCTATTTACGGCTTCGAATGTCTTAAGGAACGGTACGGCAAGAACATCGAGGCAGGAACTTGGGGTATTCCGGATGAGTATATGTTCCGCTATGCTCAAGAACTGTTAAAAGAATCCGAGCGGGAAGGAAAACCGCTTTTTCTGGTATGCCTTTCAACAACCAATCATCCGCCGTATAAAACTCCGACTGGGTACCAGGTCAAGCCGCTTTCTTATGAGGCTTTGCCGGTATGGAAGACACGCGATAGCAAGATAGCCCGAAGCATCATGGAAACGTACCAATATGCGTCAGATAGTCTCGGTCACTTTATTTTGGATATACCGAAAGAGACTCGAGGGCAAACGATTATTGTCGCAACGGGCGACCACAATACTCGGACAATTTTCGAATATCCGGCCTCTTCACTTTTGAATCACCAGTTCGGGGTTCCGCTTTTCTTTTCGGTTCCGAAAGCTTGGAGACCGACAAACCCCGATACTCGAAAGTGGGTCGGACACTTTGACGTCTTTCCAACGTTACGTGAACTTGTCCTCAAGGAGCCTGCTAGAGCCTTTGAGGGACGCAATGTCTATGGGACAGAAGATGGCTTTTCCCTGAGCTTTTCGTATGCAGTCGGTGGCAACGGAATCGCGATTAACGAAGCAGGGGCCGTTGCAAACTTGGCGCATCCTCAGTACTTTGT
Source organism: uncultured Sutterella sp. (assembly GCA_900544335.1). Taxonomy (GTDB): domain Bacteria; phylum Pseudomonadota; class Gammaproteobacteria; order Burkholderiales; family Burkholderiaceae_F; genus Duodenibacillus. The sequence continues at coordinate 14,749 of UQUS01000032.1, read as the reverse complement.
CCGCAACGAAGCACACGGACGATTCGTGCCCACAGAAAAGCCCACGGAAGGGCTTTTGAAGTTGCGCCGAGAGGCGGCAGCCCGCATGGGGCTTGCCGACGCTCGAGTTCGAAAAGATTGCCTTTTGAAAAAGTAGTCGAATCGGATTAATCGCCAAGCGCCGGATCCAGGGCTTCGTCAATTTTCATCCGTAGTGTTGCCACGCGGGTGAGAGTTGCGGGATCTGCCGGAATATTCCCGATATTGCCTCGCAGAGAATCGAAGGCAATTTGTAGGGCAGCCGATACGGCAATGCGTTCGGTCGTCAGGAGTCGTGAGTCTCCGCGAATCTCCTTAGCACGGGCATTAATCAGTTCGGCTGCCGCCCTAAGCGTCTGTTCATCCTCGGGCGCCACATCGTAGGCGTACTGCCGGTTTAGGATTGTCAGAGTGAGCTTACTCATAATGAATTAGTGTTCCGTTCCCGATTGCAAGGCACCGATAATGGCATCCAAACGGTGCGCTAATTCGGCTTGCTGCGCTTCGCGAGCGGTTTTTTCCGCTTCAAAGGCGGCTTGAGCGTTCTTGAGTTGGTCGCGCTCTGCTTGAATGTTTTGTGCCTCGGCACGGGCATTTTCGACGGCCGCTTTCAAGGCTTCGTTTTCAACCTTAAGGGCGCGGTAGCTTTCCAAAATCTTCGAGACGGATTGTTCGAGTTGGTTTAACTGTTCGTTCATGGTTATTCCTTCGTGTTCTTTTTTAAATCAATTTGAGCGCCGAGGATGGCTTCATCGGCTTGTGTTTCGTTCGGCAAGGGGTCACTGACGATTCTTTCGACCTTCGCTTCTTTGTCAAAGAAGATGGTCATTTTGCGAAGCTGAACTTTCCCATATCTGGGATTAAAGTAATACACATAGTCCCAGCGGTTCATGTGAAAGTCACTCTGAACGAGTGCTTCTCCCAAAAGAAAATGCACTTGTTCACGCGTCATGCCCGTGCGTACTTGCTCGGCCATTTCCTCGGTGATGAGATTTCCTTGCGGAACGTCAATTCGGTAAACGTAGCTGTTGTAGTTGCAGCCGGCAAGTGCGAGAACGCAGGCGGCGACAAATGGCAGTATCAGTTGCGGTTTTGTCATAGAAAAAATCGTTTCAATAGGATTCGTCCGACCGATTAAGTCGCTATGATAGCCGTATTCAACGTTTTTGGAGGGGCGAACGATGAGCGAAGCGTCAGCAAGTGTTTCTCAGCAGGAGCTTAAAAGCTTCGGACTTAAGGCAACGACGCCTCGGATGCGCATTCTGGAGTTGTTTTTGAAGGCCTCCGGATCTTCCGTGCGGCACCTGACGGCTGAGGACGTGTACAAAATGCTCCTTGCCGAAAATCTGGATGTCGGCTTGGCGACGGTCTATCGGGTTCTAACGCAATTTGAGACAGCCGGACTCCTTGTGCGGCGTCATCTCGGAAATGATCTTGCTACCTACGAGCTTGAAAACGGCGAGCATCACGACCACATTGTGTGCGTTCGCTGCGGAAAGATTGAGGAATTTGTCGATCCTGAGATTGAAAACCGTCAAAAGGCTATTGCCGAGAAACTCGGATTCGAACTTCAAGGGCATAGCCTCTCGCTTTACGGACTGTGTGCAGAGTGTCGGAAGAAAGCCGAGAGCGACAAGACGGCCGAACCCAAACGCCGTTAGCGAATCCGCAATTGTTGACCGGCGTAAATTCGCACTGAATCTAAATCGTTTAATTTCCGAAGACTGGCGATACTTGTCTTGTATTGCTTGGCAATTGCATAAAGAGTCTGCCCGCGGTGTACGACGTGAGTATTGTGCTTAGAGGCCACGATACGATTTGTCCGCGGGGATTTGGGCGGAACGGTTAAGACAAGACGTTGCCCGACGCGAATTATCGAGGTGTGCAAGCGATTTGTTTTACGGACAGAGGATTGAGAGATACCGTATTTAGCAGCAATCGAAGAGACTGTGTCGCCTTTTCGGACGCGATAAACGACACGCCGCACTTCAGGCGCAGAAAGCGCAAGGCGCGCTTGCAAGGCTTCTTGGGTAATGTCTTCGGTATCGCTCGCATCGGCCGCAACAAGGAGGGCGGAACCGGCCAGAACCTTACGTCCTTTCGGAATATGGTTAATCCGCAGGAGTTCTTCCACAGGCATGTTGTAAAGCGAGGCAATCGAGGTTGTTGTCTCCTCCGGTTGGACGCGGTGGAGTTTCCAACTCGAAAGGGGTTTTCCGGTATCGACCCAACTCGCGAGGTTATCTAGGAAAGCATCCAGGTTTTCCAGGGGCAGAAGAAATGATGAGTTGTGGTTGGCCACAATAACCGGAAGGTTAAAGCCCGGGTTAAGTTGCCGAAACTCATTCGGATCCATTTCTGCTAAGTCGGCGGCTGTTTCAACGCTGATGTCGCGTTGTTTGGTCACCTGCACGAAATACGGTTCGTTATCAATTTCCGGAAGCGTAATACCGTACTTTTCGGGATTAAGCACGATTCTCTTGATGGCTTCGAGTTTTGGCACATAGTTAGCCGTTTCTCGGGGCATCCTCAGGTGGGAGTAATCGGTCGGAAGTCCCCGTGCTTTAGCCCGACGGATGGCCCGAGCAACACTTCCTTCTCCCCAGTTGTAGGCGGCAAGTGCCAGTTGCCAATCGCCGAACTGAGCATAGAGTTTTTCTAAGTAATCGAGTGCTGCTCGCGTGCTTTCCAAAACATCGCGTCTGTCATCTTTCCAAATGTTCTGTTGCAACGAATAGACATTGCCTGTTGCGGCGGTAAATTGCCACAGACCAGAAGCTTTCGCGTAGGAAAGAGCTTCGGGTTGGAAAGCACTTTCAACGAAAGGTAGTAATGCCAATTCAGTCGGAAGATTGCGCTTTTCGACCTCTTCTACGATGTGGTAAAGGTATTTGCTTGAGCGCTGTGCCATCCGTTCGATGTACTGCGGCATGCGCTCATGGATGCGAAGTTGTGTTGTCACTCGCCGGCCTGTAAGTGTCGGCATGCGAAAACCCTTACGGATTCTTTCCCAAACATCGCTGGTATACGAATCCTCTTCGACAACGGCATCCTCATTCTCAATAGCGAGAGCTTCGGTTTCCGAAGCTAAAGAGTTCCCGGTAAAGGTGAGAACCGCACAGGAAATTGCTAGCAGGGCAAGGGTTTGACGAAAAGATAACATCGGTACTAACGAAGGGAAAACAAATCAAGAGGGCCTCATTGTATCCACTGAAGACGTGCAATGTGGAAGTAACTTAAAGAAACTCATCAGGAAAACGTGCTAACAACTTAGTTTTTACTTGTTCACAAATGGTGAATTCCTTTGGAATGATTCTTCGAAGGGATTTAAGAGACTCTTCCTGTAAGTCAATGACAAGCGGCTTTTGTATGGGGGCGCCAACTCCTAAGAAATAATCCATAAATTTATGCGTAGCATCTCGGTGGATAGGTTTGTTTTTGAGTGTAATCCACTGGGCTTTTATGCCATACGCTTGGGCAACTATCAGCCCATGAAGAGATGTCGAAAAAATCACTTCGCACTGGCAAAGGTTGCTAATAAAAGATTCAATTGCTTTTTCTCCATTGCAATGAATGGAGATGGGGAAAATGCCGCATTCTTTGATTCGTTTCAGGTTTTTCAAATCTTCTTGGGAGTGATGAAGAACCATTCCAACTGAATGGGTTGGTTGCTTGGGAGGGTTAAAATAAAAAGGTAGGAGAATCGCTGGGTCTCCAAATGTTTCAGGGCACTTTCCGCCGATGTTTAGGATTTGTTGCCGTGTTAAAGGTCCGCGAACGGCGTAGATATTGGCTTCAAGAGGGTTGTTTGTTCGGAGACGGCGAAGTATTGTTTTGAAAGAGCGGGAAAGAGGAAATAGATGTGGGCAGAGGGATAAAGAATTTGAAGTAAGAGTTCCGCTTCCCCAGACATGGCAGTTGGAGTGCATCACGTCCCAATCAAGAATTGATCCAATAGAGTAAAGACCAAAGGGTTCTGAGGTTGGAGTCACAGGCTTACCTGTTATGCGTTGAATGAGGTATGGTGATAGTTCATCGCCAAAATTGGAAAGACCGCTACAATAGTGAAGAGGAATAGCGGTTGGCTTGTTTGTGTAATGGGGGGGGCGCATATAAATTAAAACCTTGCGGAAAACTATCTTGACAAACACCGTGTATTTTGATAGGGGTATGTTTTTGTTGGGTTTAGATGTTGTTTGATTTATAAAATTGTTTCAGAATAAACTTATGCTTTTCTGTAGGTGAATAATTTAAAATAGGTAGATTATTAAAAGTTACTAGCGTAATTTTGTAGAAGATGACACTAACAACCAAAGATTTTAGACGACACTGTATTTTTTATGCTCTCTTATGTTGCGTAGTGACAGGGTTGTTCCTCCCTTTTTCAACTGCTGTTACCAATGTTTTTTCAATGACTGCAATTGTCTTTTGGGTTCTAGGCGCAAATATACAAGGAGACATCAAAAAACTCTTAGCCAGACCATTTGCTCTGGCTATGATAGCGTTTCTTTTCCTTGTTTGTATTTCGGCTTTCTGGAAAGAAGGTTCTTGGAGTTCTTACTGGTCAGAGTTAAGAAATTACCGTCGCTTTATTTTTCTTTTGGTGCTCTTCCTATTGCTCCAATCTAGACAGTCTTGGAGAGAGGGAATTCTATTTGCCTTCTTTCTTTCAACAGCGCTTCTGACAATTGTTTGCATAGGCATTTATTTGGGTGTTCCTTTCCTTCCTCCGATGACTCCGGAGCAGGGGGCAATTTTCCATAAAAGCCATATTGCACAAGGTTTTCTTTTAGGTTGCCATATGGTTGTCGCTGTTCGATATATCCTCTTTTCTAAGCATATTGAATTGCGTGTTGTGGCTGTAATTACTGCGTTCTTGGCATTTGTTGTTTCTGTTTTTATGACAGATGGGAGAACAGGCTATCTTTGTATTGTCGGATGTCTTGTGATGGCGACTTTTTTCTTTTTTGTTGAAAGAAAGAAGATTGCAACGTATTTTTGCATTATTTTGATTGCAGCTCTAGTTGCCGGATCTTTTTCTGGGCCTGTGCAAACTCGCGGGCAAGCGGCCTTAAATGACATAAAACTGTTTTATCAAGGTGACAAGAGCACCTCAATGGGACAACGTTTTTATTTCTGGCAAACGTCAATCAATATCATAAAAGACAACCCGATTCTAGGAGTTGGGTGCGGTTCCATAAAGGATGTCACCTGCAAATATGCCATCGGAACTCCTAACCAGGATGGGTCTTGTTACGAGATTCGGAATCCACACCAAGACTTTTTGTTTGTATTAGCACAGTATGGGGTCGTCGGATTCCTTCTTTGGATAGCGTTCTTCTTCCAATGCCTTAAAGAATCGCTCTCGTTTTCCCTTAAGGACAAGTGGGGAGTATGGGGCGTGACAGCCCTATATATCGCAGGTGGGTTCTTTAACACATTTTCAAGGGACATCACAGAATGTACAACGTTTGTCCTTTTGGTGGCTGTGTTGTTGGCTACGCAGCCAGAAAAAGAAGCAAAAAAAGAACAATTGGATGTCCACTCAGAAAAGGACGATTGGTGTAGTAAAAAGGTGAAACTTCCGATATCCGTTATTTTGCTGACACATAACGAAGAAAAAAACATAGCGGACTGCCTTGCGAACTGTGATTTCGCGCAGGAAGTCATCCTTGTTGACGATCAGAGTACTGATCGAACCGTAGAAATTGCTAAGACATTTGATGGGGTAAAGGTTTTTCATCGCGCACTCAATGGAGATTTTGCAACTCAAAAAAACTACGGGATTGCACAGGCAAAATGCGATTGGTTTTTCTTTATTGATGCGGACGAACGTGTGACGGAACCGCTAAGAGAGTTTATTCAGAAGGCGGTAACAGAGGGCGGAAAGTATTGTTATTGGATTCAGCGTGAGAATCATTTTAAAAACATGACAGTCAGACATGGGACCATGCGCCCGGACTGGGTGCCGAGATTGATGCCTCGGGATGGGGTAATGGTTGACGGATGTGTTCATGAAGCCGTTGTCAGCCCCTTTCCGAAGCAAAAAGCCTCCGGCCGCTTGCTCCATTACTCATACACATCGTGGGACCAGTACTATTCCAAGCAGATGCTGTATTCTCGTTTAGCAGCGAAGAAGTTGATGGAACGGAATCGTCCGTGTGGGTTCTTCTCACATGTTGTGTTTCACCCGATTTGGGCTTTTATAAAGGTGTACTTCTTTAATTTGGGATTCCTGGACGGAAAGGCTGGCTTTGTTTTTGCGGCCAATCATTACGCATACACGCTCTCAAAGTATGTTCGCTACTACCAGATGCGCCACTTTGACGGAGTCCTTTAACGAAATAGTGTTTGAAAAGCCCTTTAAAAAAGGCGCCAATGAAGAATATCGTCCGCGAAAAAGCGAGAGGAAGTGGGATTTTTTCTTCCGAATCTCGGAGATTGGGTCGTGTGTTTTGCTTTATACCATTTTGACTAAATTTGTTTTATGCCTCAATACGTCATGTCCATGATGCGTGTCGGGAAGATTGTTCCCCCGAAACGCGCCATCCTCAAAGATATTTCTCTTTCCTTTTTCCCGGGAGCCAAAATCGGCGTCCTCGGTTTAAACGGTGCCGGTAAGTCCACGCTTCTTAAAATCATGGCGGGTCTGGATACCGACATCAAAGGCGAAATCATTTGGCAACCCGAGCTGAAAATCGGCTATTTACCTCAGGAGCCGACTCTGAATCCTTCGGCAACCGTTCGCGAAGAAGTCGAAGCCGGTATGGGAGAAGTGGTTGCCGCTCAAAAGCGATTAGAAGAAGTCTATGCGGCCTATGCGGAACCCGATGCCGATTTTGATGCGCTCGCCGCTGAGCAAGCGCATTTAGAGGCCGTGATTAATGCGGCCGGAACGGATGCTGCAACACAGATGGAAATTGCAGCCGACGCCCTGAGACTTCCGCCTTGGGATGCCAAGATCGAACACTTGTCCGGCGGTGAGAAGCGGCGTGTCGCTCTCTGTAAGCTCCTGCTTTCTCGGCCGGACATGCTTTTACTTGATGAACCGACCAATCACCTGGATGCCGAAAGCGTTGCTTGGCTCGAAGAATTCTTGCATCGCTTTCCGGGAACGGTCATTGCCGTTACGCACGATCGCTACTTTTTAGACGATGCGGCTGAGTGGATTTTGGAACTCGATCGCGGGGAAGGCATTCCCTGGAAGGGTAACTACTCTTCGTGGCTTGAGCAAAAAGAAAAGCGATTGGAACTTGAAAAGCGCACCGAAGAAAGCCGCGCTAAGTCCATTCGTCACGAATTGGAATGGGTCCGCCAAAACCCCAAAGGACGCCAAGCCAAGGCCAAGGCCCGTTTAAATCGTTTTGAAGAGCTTTCAAGTTTCGAGTACCAAGCCCGTAACGAAACCAATGAAATCTTTATTCCGGTTGCCGAGCGCTTAGGCAATAAAGTCATCGAATTTAAACACGTCAGTAAAGGGTTCGGCGATAGGCTCCTTATCGACGACCTTTCCTTTACCGTTCCGCCCGGTGCCATTGTCGGCGTCATCGGACCGAACGGTGCCGGTAAATCCACCTTGTTTAAGATGATTGACGGTAAAGAAAAGCCTGATTCAGGCAGTATCGAATTAGGAGAAACTGTTCGTCTGGCCGCTGTCTCGCAATTGCGCGACGCTCTTCCGAACGACAAAACCGTTTTCGAAGCAGTCTCAGGCGGGCAAGACACGCTTCAGGTCGGGTGCTTTCAGATGCCGAGCCGTGCCTACCTCGGACGCTTTAACTTTAAAGGGGCCGACCAGCAAAAGTTAGTCGGCATTCTCTCGGGCGGCGAGCGCGGGCGTTTGCACCTCGCGGCAACGCTTCTTAAAGGCGGGAACGTTCTTCTGTTGGACGAACCGAGCAATGACCTAGATGTCGAAACGCTCCGAGCTCTTGAAGAAGCGCTTTTGGAGTTTGCCGGTGTCGCGATGATTAGCAGTCACGACCGGTGGTTCCTCGACCGTATCGCCACACACATTTTGGCCTTCGAAGGAGACTCTAAGGTCGTGTTCTTCGCGGGTAACTACAACGAGTATGAGGCCGACAAACGGCGCCGTTTGGGTGAGGATGCCGCTAAACCCCATAGAATCCGTTTTAAACCCTTAAAGCATTAAAAAGGCGACAGGTCCATGGATTCGGATTTTGTTCATCTGCGTTTTCATTCGGAGTATTCCATTGTTAACGGAATCGTCCGCTTAGACCCGGCGATTGCCGCGGCCGTTGCAGACGGTTGCGTGGCACTGGGAATTACCGATCAGATGAACATTTTCGGGGGCCTGCGTTTTTATTCGCATGCGATTGCTGCGGGCATTAAACCCATTGTCGGATGCGATTTGTGGGTCACAAATCCGGATGAGAATCGGGCAGATTCCCCATATCGCCTCACGGTCTATTGCCAAAACCATGCTGGGTACTTGTCGCTTTGCTCACTACTGACGCGCGGATGGCTTGAAAACCAACATGCCGGTCGCGGCGAGATTCGCGCCGAGTGGTTAACACCCGAATCGTGTCAGGGATTAATTGCCTTATCCGGCGGTCCCAAGGGTCTGGTCGAAGTCAAACTGATGGAGAAAAAGGCCGCTGAAGCTTTAGAGCAAGCCTCTTTCCTTCAGTCGGTTTTCCCCGACCGCTTTTATTTAGAGGTGCAGCGCGCAGGGCGCAAAGGCGACGAGGTTCTGGTTTCTCGCATTGCCAATTTGGCTGTCAAGATGGGAATTCCCGTTGTTGCCACGCACCCGGTGATGTTCTTAAAGCGAGAAGAATTTAAAGCGCACGAGGCACGCGTGTGCATTGCCACGGGGCGCGTCATGGCCGACTCCACACGACCGCACGACTTTACTCCGGAGCAGTATATGAAAACTGCCCGAGAGATGCACGAGCTTTTTGCCGATATGCCGCAGGCTCTGAAAAACACGGTTGTCATTGCCAAGCGTTGCAACTTAGACGGTGTTTTACAAAAGCCTCAGCTCCCTGTTTTTCCGACACCGGGAGGCATGAGTCTGGATGACTACATGGTCAAGCTTTCCAAAGAGGGACTGGAAAGACGCTTGGCGTTTTTGTATCCGGATGAAAAAGAACGCAATGCCCGAAGACCTGAGTATGAAGAGCGCCTAGATTATGAATTAAAGACCATCATCTCGATGAAGTTTCCCGGATACTTTCTTATCGTTCAGGACTTTATCAATTGGTCTAAGCGTAACGGGGTTCCCGTGGGTCCGGGGCGCGGATCGGGTGCCGGGTCCCTGGTTGCTTACTCGCTTGGGATTACAGACTTAGATCCCTTGCACTACGGGCTTCTATTCGAACGTTTCCTTAATCCCGAACGCGTTTCCATGCCTGACTTTGACGTGGACTTTTGCCAGTTCAATCGCGACAGAACCATCGAATATGTCAAGCGTACGTACGGCAAAGAAGCTGTGAGCCAAATTGCGACCTTCGGCGCCATGGGCGCTAAGGCCGTTGTCCGCGACGTCGGCCGAGTTCTTAACATGGGCTATAGTCAGGTCGATCGACTTGCCAAGCTCATTCCGCAAAAGCCCGGGATGGATATCACGCTTGAAAAAGCCGCACAAATGGAGCCGGAGTTTCAGGAGCTCTCAGAGGTAGAAGAGTATCGGGAACTGATGGGGTATGCGCGAGATCTTGAGGGTCTGACGCGCAACATCGGCATGCACGCCGGCGGTGTGTTGATTGCTCCCGGGGAACTGAAAAAGTTTTGTCCGCTTTATAACGCCGACGGAAAGCCCGAAAACACCGTCAGTCAATTTGATAAGAAGGACGTCGAAAACGTCGGTTTGGTTAAGTTCGACTTTTTAGGGCTTACGACTCTCACGATTCTTGCCAAAATCGTTGAGTATGTCGACCGGCTTCACCCGGACACGCATTTTGACTTAGATCGCATCCCGACCGATGATACGGCAACGCTCGAGCTTTTCCGTGAAGGCAACACGGGCGCGGTTTTCCAATTCGAATCGGACGGCATGCGCAATCAGTTGCGGCAAGCTCGGCCCGATTGCCTTGAAGATCTTGTGGCCTTAAACGCGCTGTATCGTCCCGGTCCCATGGACCAGATTCCGCACTTTATTAATCGCAAGTTCGGTCGTGAGAAAGTCGAGTACCTCGATCCCCGCATGGAGCCGATTTTGCGTGAAACGTACGGCATCATGGTCTATCAGGAACAGGTCATGCTCGTCGCACGCGCCATCGGCGGGTACTCACTCGGGGGTGCTGACCTGTTGCGCCGTGCCATGGGTAAGAAAAACGTCGAAGAGATGAAAAAGCAGCGTGTTGTCTTTTTAAAAGGCGCCGCCGAGCGCGGTGTGAACGAAAAGACGGCCACGGAAATCTTCGATTTGATGGAAAAATTTGCGGGCTATGGCTTTAATAAGTCGCACGCCGCAGCATACTCGTATGTGGCTTGGCAAACGGCCTACATGAAAGCGCATCACACGGCTTCCTTTTTTGCCGGCAACCTGTGTCTTGTGATGGACCAGGGCGAGAAAACCTGCGCCCTAGTGGACGATGCCCGCGAGATGGGAATTCGCATTCTCGTTCCCGACATCAACGAAAGCGAGTGGTACTACACGGTTCCCGACGAGGAAAGCGTGCGATTCGGTTTAGGGTCCATCAAAGGCGTCGGTCAGCAAATCGTCGAAGACATCCTTGATGAACGCCGCATGAACGGTCCCTTTATCGACATTTTCGATTTGGCTGCGCGCGTGCCGAGCGTCAATAAAAAGACCATCGAACAAATGGCACGAGCCGGGGCTTTCGACTCCATGGATGAGGACCGCGGCAAGCTTTTTGCCAATGCCGAGCAGGCTGTTCTTGCCGCTCAGGCCGTAGCCTCTAGCGCCGGTCAGGGAAGCCTTTTTGCCGATGCCTTCGGCGAGCCTGAACGCATCGTCAGTTGGCGCACGGCAGAAAAGTGGGATGAAAAAAAACGCTTTTCCGAGGAACGGGAAGTGTTCGGTTTTTGCCTGACGGGAGACGCCTTTGCCTCCTACCGTCAGGAGGTCAAAGCGTTCTCGACCCCGTTTGCCGCGCTTCAAATCGGACGAGCGTCCGTGACGATTGCAGGTCTCGTGACCAACGTGCGCGTCATTGTCGGAAAGCGCGGAAAAATGGCCGTTGTGACGCTCAGTGACGGGGTCGATACGCAAGAGGCTGTGATTTATTCGGCTGTTTACGAACGGTATCGTGCCCTTTTAGTGCCCGATGACGTCCTGGTTCTGACCGGGAAGGTTCAGGAAGACAGGCGTACCGGCGGTCTTTCCTTTGTTGTCGATGTCATCAAGACTCTCGAGCAGGTGCGACTTGCCTCGCACGGTGTGGCTGTTGTGCGTCTGACGCAGGACGCATCGATTTCGGAAATCTTCCAATGGATTGAAAAGTCGAAAAGCGAGGATGCCGGTGTGCCCGTGCGTCTTGAGATTGTTGCGCACGGGAAAAGGGGAGCACTTGACCTTAGGACGATTGTTCGCCCGACCGATCACTTCATACAGATTCTGCGGACGATTCCCGGTGTCAACACGGCGTACTACGAATACAGCTCGCACGCTCAGTTCGTTTGGCACGAAGGAAGTCTGACGCGTCCGGAAAGCGTTTTACGTAGGTAAGGCACGCGTTACTTCGGATTGTTAACCCGTCGCACCTATTCGCGGATGCGGTCGATAGCCTCTAAGACGGTCGAAAGTTCCGGCCATGCGCCGTTTTTTCCGAGGACAATGGCTTGCGGATTCCAGGGGCCCGTACGTTTGGCATCGGTAACACCCACAAGCGTGATTTGTTTAATCCCGAGACCGGCGGCAACGTGACTGACGCCCGAGTCGTTAGCAATAACAAATTCGGAGTGTTTGGCAAGGGCAGCAAAATTTCCCAGACCCATCGGCGGCAGGAACATCGCATCGGGGCACAAGGTTTTGGCTTGCTCCTCTTCCCGAACGGACGGAATGACAATGGGCTCAATTCCCATCGCACGAAGCGGCGCACAAAGGTCGTTAAAGTGCGACCAGTATTTCACTTGCCCCTTGTGTAGACCGCGTGCGACCGGAGCCAGGATTGCATAGCGCTCGGGAATCGAATACTCGCGTCTTAAATTGCGGGCAGCCGCTTCGTGGCGCTTGAGAATCAAAAGACCTAAGTGCTTCGGCGTGACATCCCAAGCCGGGGTTCCGCCCCAGGCTTTAATGGCTTCGTGTGCTACGTAAAAAAAGCGCTCGACTTCGTGGCAGGGTCCCGGCTCCTTAATCGAGTCATTTAAAAGAAAGCCGCGTAGGTCCGTTGACAAACCTGCCACCCGCACGTGCGCAAAACGGAAAAGGAGTGCCGATCCGAAGGAATTGGGCATCAAAAGACCGTACTTGGCTCTGGCATTACGTGCAATGAAACGGATGCGCGTGACGTCATCGAAAAAATGCCCTTCAATCGGATCGAAGCGCCACCCCATGCCGGCAACAAGATCTCCGGCCCAGCGCTTACCGACAAGGGCCGGGGTATAACCGCTCGCTTGCAAGAGGCGCAAAGCGGGCATACACATACAGCAATCGCCGACGTGATTGGGTAGGCGGCATAAAACGGTCGTCATGAGGAACCTCGGATAAATCTTTCTCATTATAGGGGTGCCCTCGGTCGCATTAAAGAAGATTGAGTCTGTAAAATCCGTCCGATTGCACGGATAAATTTTTTAGTTGCGCTTTTGCAACGGCAGACAAATTCCATGACCGATACTTCACAGGCTACGACGCCGAATCCCCCGGTGGCTGAAAAAAACTTCAAGCGCCTCCTTCGCCTTTTTAGTGCCTACAAGGGCACGATTGCCGCAGCCGTTGTTGCCATGATTGTGACGGCAGGAGCTGCGGCTGTCATCGCGCTTTTCGTCGGAAAACTCACCGATGCCGGCTTTTACGAAAAAGACCCCAATGTGATTTATTGGGCTCCGGCCGCTTTGGTTGCGATTGCTTTTTTACACGGCGCTTCGACGTTTGCAAGCTCTTACCTTCTGCAGTGCGTCTCGCAAAGCGTCATTGCCGTTTTGCGCGCCAAGATGTTTGAAAACATCATTCGGTGGCCCGCGGCTTCCCACCAAAAGTTTCCTTCCGGCATCGTTGTTTCTAAGTTCATCAATGAGGCGAGTAATGCCCTCGGAACAGCTGCCGAGATTCTCACGTCTATCGTTCGGGATTCGCTGCAAGTCCTAGGGCTTCTCGTTGTCCTTTTCTATCAGAATTGGCAGTTGACTCTGGTCTCGCTTGTCATTGCTCCGCTGATTGTGTTAATTCTTCGGTGGGTCACGCGCCGCATGCGCGAGTATGCGAAAAAGTACCAGCTAACGCTCGGAGAGTTAAGCGGTGTGATTCAGGAAGCGATCGATGCGCGCTATGTGATTAAGGTCTATGACGGCTATGCCCGCGAAGAGGCACTTTTTAAATCCGTCAATGCGCAAATTCGTAAGCTTGCGCTTCGCATGCAATTGGTGACAAGCGCCGGCACCCCGATGACACGCTTTGTGGCGGTCGGCGCCGTTTCCGTCGTCATTGTCTTTGCCCTGACACAAGCTCATCGCGGAGCAATCACGATGGGTGAGTTTGTCACGTTTCTCACGGCTCTTTTGATGCTCCTGCCGCCGATTCGACATCTGGCGAGCTTAAACGGATCGATTGCGCGCCTGACGGCGGCCTGCGACAGCATTTATTCGGTTATCGATGAATTGCCGGAAGCCGATACCGGAAAAACCGAATTGCCGCGGCTTACGGGGGCCGTACGCTTTGACGGCGTATCGCTTCGCTATGAGGGGGCTAAAACCAATGCGCTTACGGATTTCACGCTCGATGTGAAGCCGGGGCAGACGATTGCCTTTGTCGGTGATTCGGGTGCCGGTAAATCAACCATCATCAACCTCATTCCGCGGTTTTGGGTTCCGAGTGCCGGTGAGATTTACTTTGACGGCGTGCCGCAAAGTGCCGTGACGCTTAAAAGCCTAAGAAAGAATCTTGCACTCGTAAGTCAAGACGTCGTGCTTTTCGATGACACGATTGCTGCTAACATCGCCTTCGGCGTTGAAAATGCAACACGGGAGGCGATTGAAGCAGCCGCAAAGGCCGCCTATCTGATGCCTTTTATTGAGTCGCTTCCCAAGGGGCTTGATACTCCGGTCGGTGAGGCCGGAAGCCGGCTTTCGGGCGGGCAAAAGCAGCGTATTTCCATTGCGCGCGCCTTACTTAAAAACGCACCGATTCTTCTTTTGGATGAGGCAACGAGTGCCTTAGATACTCAAAGCGAAAAATACATTCAGGATTCGCTCAAGCAACTCATGCAGGGACGCACGACGTTTGTCGTCGCCCACCGTCTCTCGACGATTGAGGGCGCCGACTTAATTGTCGTCATCAAGGACGGACGTATTGTCGAAACCGGACGCCATGCCGAGCTCCTTGAAAAGAAGGGGCAATATGCGCATCTGTATTCGCTTCAGTTTTCTCAGAAAACGGCTTAAGGGCTAAAATCCTTCCCTTTGTATAGGGGCAGTATTTTCTGCAACGTTTAGCGCGTACATGCGAGACCAACACAAGACGATTTCCCGAGTCGGATGGACCATCCTGTTTGTCGGGCTGTTTCCCATCGATGCCTGGGCCTATTTGGACCCGGGCACGGGAAGCATGCTCCTTTCGGTTTTAGTGGGTCTTGTTTCAAGTGCC
>UQUS01000031.1 GCA_900544335.1 uncultured Sutterella sp. | reverse complement strand
CTCAACTTTTGTGATGGAATATGTCAAGTACTACAACGAGGAACGAATTCAAAAGAAATTGGGCTACCTGACTCCGAGAGAATATCGTCGTCAAATAACCCAAAATTGAAAACTAAAACGGTCTACTTTTTGGGGTAGAGTTCATAATCCTACGGGGGTCGCTTTTCTCTTCCTTAAGCATTTTCGCGCTTTAGTCTCCCCTCTTCTGCCATTTAGTCCGGATTGTCGAGCGGACATGGAAATAACTCCAAGCAAAGCATTCCAACAGCCAAACACGGTAAACAAACTACGAAGACGGGATGTGTGCTCCGGACGACCTCTCGAAGCCCGACGTTGCCACTGCCCGTGGGGTAGCAAGACTTGATTTTGAATCACGACACATGCGGGACTCCATGCCTGAGCGCGCCTATGATGCCGCTCAAAAAAGAGCGGTGGGCTTCGATTCGGTCAGTGAAACTGTATCACGAAGGACAAGGAATTAATAGGTTTTCTTGCAAGGTACCTACGATTCCTCGTAGCCATTAGTGGGACATCACGTTCTTATGGGGGCCTCGGACTCGCAGTTCAATATGGTCGCAACCGCGATATAAGAGAGCGGCGAATTAACGCTCTCGTCCGAGACAGGTCAAGTCTAAAACAAAGTTGTTGAACGGTAATGGTTACCGTGCGATTGGATATTAAGCCTCCTGCCTCCGATACATCTGTTCGCCCTACCGGAGAGACTTTGCCCACAGGCGGTGAATTATCGCCCGCACAAGAGGCCGTTGAAACTTTAACAGGAACGAAGGGAGGTTTTCAAAAAAAAATATTGGAAGGAACGCCCCTTTCTCCGTTACCAACATTTCTTCCGAAATGCTACGAGAGGGTCAAAAACCTCATTATCTGTTTTTATTTAGCAACCGAGTTTTTCTTCTTGAAACTCTTGATTAGAGAGGACTCCCTCTTTGTGCAGCTTATCAAGTTTCACATACAAAATCATTCGGAGTTAAAGCTTTTGAGAACGCTGACCGGGGCAATCAAGAGAACCGTGTTAGCTGCCATGTTGCCGATGTTGTTTCCGCCCTCAAAGACAATGGCGTAGAACTTATCACCATCCATCGTTTCGCCGACAATGGTCGGTCTGCCGAATAAGGCACGGGCATCGTCCCATGTGGCTTGATTGATCGTAAGAAGTTGCTCAAGCTTCGGTAAATCGTGTCCGTAGGCGCCGACCTTGGGAGAAATCACACTACTACACCCCGAAATGGCTAGGCCTGTAGCAAGCACACCACTAGAAGAAACTGATTTGTACCATTATTCATTGCCTCCCCCTTTTTTTGCAGATTGAGGAATCGTTCCGCATTTCCAATTCTCTCTTAAAAGCTCGCCCGTGCTTTCACCGGAAAGAGCGGCAAATCCGAGGACACTTCCTCGTTTGCTTCATGGCGCTTGTGATGCACAGGCTTCTTGAGAAAGAACTCGGGAAAGCCGGACCGGACCTATCGGCAGAGCGTATCACCGAAGCACTCTCGGAGGCGCGGCTCCAAGAGCTTGTTCTCGGGGAAAAAGAAACCTACTACGCCAAAAGCAACACCGAAGGGGACTTCGAAGCCGTCGCTAAGGCTGTCGGTTTCGGAGTTCTTCCGAGGATGGCAACATCTCCGCAGGTCAAGTCCGCTCTGAAACTCAAATCGGTATAACATAGGTCCGACGAGAGTAATCAGCCGCTAAGACTTGTGCTGACTGGGTTTGTTCAGATTTGTGCTGTCAAAGTCAGGAAAAAGGCAAACTCATGCTAGAACTCGCTGAGTTTATCAGAGGCCAAAGAGCAAAAAAGCCTTGCAAAACAAGGCTTACTCGGTGTCGCTACAGAATCTTACTGCACATCGTGGTGCCCGGGACGGGAATTGAACCCGTACGCCCGAAGGCTGCGGATTTTAAGTCCGCTACGTCTACCAATTTCGTCACCCGGGCATCAAGCGACAGGGCGCCCATTTTACACGAGTGGCGCCTGAATGTTTTGTCCGTTGATGTAAAATTTGCAATCCTCGGTGTGGGAACGTTTTCTGCACGAGGATGACCTAAAGTATGATGAAAGCGAGTAAAATTTCACGATGAATAGAAATTCACTCACTTTACGTTTCCGACGGATTGCCGCAGCCGGCGGCTTTTTGTGTCTGCTCGCCCAGCCTGCGTTTTCCCAAAGTACGGCTTTGGATTTTGCTTCGGCTCGAGTGCTGGCGCACACCCGAAGTGATCTCCTTCGAATCAGCGGAGCAGAAACCGCTCACCGCGAACACACGGCCGAAAGTCTTAAAAGTCTTCACGGACCCAAGGTAACTGCAGAATTTCGGCATCTTTGGGGCAATAAAGATGTCAATCTCGGAACCAAAACCATCAGCACCGGAATTCCGCATATCCCACCGATATCCGTTCCGCTGCAGTTTTCGCAGGACTTGTACGGACCGCGACTCATTGGGAGCGTGGAGCTTCCGATTTACATGGGAGGCGCGATTTCCGCCAAAATCGCCGCATCCGAAGCCTCGGTGACCGAGTCACGCGAAGACGAACGCTCGGCACGAGATCGACTCGATATCGATTTAGCGCAAAAGTATTTCGGCGTCCAACTGGCTCGTTCCGTGCAAAACCTGCGTGAAGCGATGCTCTCGGAGCAAAACGAGGAACTCAATCGCGCCAAGCGCATGAATCAAACCGGTTCGATTAGTCGTATCGAGGCGATGAGCGTGGCCGTTGATCGTGATAAAGCGGCACGCGAACTCATTGCCAGCGAAACCGATACC
This sequence comes from uncultured Sutterella sp., assembly GCA_900544335.1. GTDB lineage: Bacteria > Pseudomonadota > Gammaproteobacteria > Burkholderiales > Burkholderiaceae_F > Duodenibacillus. Next base: position 15,491 of record UQUS01000031.1, on the reverse strand, counting down.
AAGATTGCCGAAAGCGATTTGGCGCGACTTTTGCGGGAAGACAAAGTCACGCGCCTTACGACCCCCCTATTTGTTTTGGCTCGCCCCATCGGTCCTCTACAAACGTGGAAAGATAAGGCTTTTGCGATGAGTCCGGTGATCCGGGCCGTGCGCGCCAAGCGCAATCAGGCCGATCAGGGACTTAAAGCCGCTAAGGCTGCCTGGGCACCCCAGGTCTATGCCTTTGCACAAGGAAACGCAATTAAGCATTACTTGTCGGTTACCGAACCCGATTGGGTGGCCGGTATCGGCGTCAAATTCACGCTTTGGGACAATAAAGACCGTAATGAAAGCGTTGCTTCGGCACGCGCCCTAGTCGATAAGGCCACGGCCGGCATTGCCGAGGCAAGCAATCAAATCGAACAGGCTGTCGAGACGGCCTATCTCAGAACTCGTCAGACGCAAGATCAGTACAACTTGACGCTCTCGACGCTTGAACTGGCCCGTGAAAACCTGCGCTTAAGAGAAAGAGCGTTTGCCGAAGGTCTTGCCACATCCACGGAAGTTAACGAAGCCCGTAATAAGCTTTTGGGTGCGGAAATCGCCCGACGCGTGAGCGCCTATCAGTTTGTCGTTTCCTGGGCCTCGCTCAATGCCGTGTGCGGCAGCACCGAGACCTTTACCGAATCGCTCTCTTATAACGATAATTTTATTGAGAAGTAAGCCATGCCTGTTGCTCTCAAATCCCGTTTAAAGCCCCTTCTTATTGCGGCTCTCGTTTTGGCCGTTGCCTTGGTCTTGTATGGTCTTTGGAAAGCCGCTCACCCGACGCTTCCGCCCTTTCAGGGGCAGATGGAGGCGCGTGTCATCAATGTTTCGTCCAAGATTCCGGGGCGCATTGCCAAAGTCAATGTTCGCGAAGGCGACTCGGTTGCCCGCGATACCGTCCTTCTTGAGATTGAAATTCCGGAAATTACCGCTAAGCTCGGACAAGTCAAAGCGCAAAGCGCTGCTGCCGATGCCAAGTCGCGCCTCGTGCACGAGGGTGTGCGGGCCGAACAGCTCAAAAGCGCCGAGGCGCAGTACAAGCGTGCTGCGGCTCAAGCGGAACTCGCGAAAAAGAGTTTTGACCGCCTCGATGCCCTGTTTAAAGAAGGTCTCATTTCGGCGCAAAAGCACGATGAGGCGCGCGCCGCCCTTCAAAATGCCGTCAATGCACGCATCGCCGCTAAGAGCCAATGGGATATGGCCGCCAACGGCGCTCGCGTCGATGAGAAGGTCGCAGCGGCAGCCTTAGCCGAACAAGCCCGCGAAGGCGTGGCCGAAGTCACGAGTTTAGCCTCCGAGGCCTTGGTTAAAGCCCCGCGCTCCGGCGAGGTTTCTCGGATTGTCCTCGAAGCCGGTGAAGTAACCGGTGCAGGTTTTCCCCTTGTGACCCTTGTGGATTTAAGCGACAGTTGGGCCGTCTTTAATATCCGCGAGGACGAAATGGCTGCTGTGAAGATGGGCGGCGTCTTTAAAGCCGAGATTCCGGCGTTAAATCGCAAAGACGTCTCCTTTACGGTCTACTACATCTCGCCGCGAGCCGACTACGCCACGTGGCGCTCGACGAAACAATCCACCGGATACGACATGCGCACGTTCGAAGTTCGAGCCAGGCCGACCGAAGAGATTGAAGGGCTTCGTCCCGGCATGAGCATTATCGTGCGTCGTTAACGGCTCTATGAGCGCCCTACGCGAAATTTATGATGCTGCTATCACGGAAGTCCGTGAGGCCGCTAAGCGTCCCGCTCTTCTTGTCACCGGGCTTTTGTGGCCCGTGATTATTGCTTGTATCTTCGCCTCGATTTTTGCGGCAGGACTCATGCGGAACATGCCCGTTGCCGTTGTGGATTTGGATAATTCGGTCTTAAGCCGCGAAGTTGTCACAACGCTTGAAAGCATTCCGTCCGTCGATCTTAAACGCTATAAAAGCGTCAGCGAGGCCATCCGAGACATGCGAGCCGGCCGTGTGTACGCCGGTGTAGTCATTCCGACCGATTGGGGCGCACACCTGGCGGCCCGAACCGGGGAAAGTGCCATCGAGCTTTCTTTTGCCAAAAGCTACTACGCTATTGCAACGACACTTGAAATCGACATTAAAAGTGCGTTAAAGCAAAAGCTTTTTGAGATGCTTTCGCCCTATTTGGCCGGGCCTGCAGGAAGCCTTAAGGGCGCTCAAGGGGCGATTTCATCGCTCACGGCAGATATCTATGTGCCGGGAAACTCGAACTTTAACTACGCTCCGTTCCTCTTAAGTACGCTTGTACCCTGTGTGTTTGCGCTCGGCATCATTTTGACCATGGTCGGCGTCTTCGCGAGGGAGTGGCGAGAAAAAACAGTTACTCAAGTTTTTGAGTCGACTTCGTCCGTTCGCTTAAAACTGATCGGCAAAGCCCTTCCCTGGGTGCTCTTTTATAGTTTTTGTGCTGCGGGATACGTGGCATGGTTTGCAGGCTTTTGTGAAAACCCCCCTGCCGGCAGCGTTCTTATTTGGCTCCTCGGAGGCGTGCTCCTTATCCTTTCGATGACGGCCTTTGCGCTTTCTTTTGTCGCTTGCTCGCCTTTCTGGCTCATTGCCATGTCCTGCGCCATTGCTTTTTGCGCGCCGATTATTCCGTTTACCGGGTTTTCGTTCCCCTTAGATTCCATGGATGCCGTGGCGCAGGTCTTCGGAGAGCTCCTGCCGCTTACGTGGTTTTTTAGGGTTCAGGCCTCCCAATGGGTTCTCGGGAGCCCGGCGTCCCACACGCTTTGGCTTCTTGCCGTACAAAGCCTTTTTATCCTCGTTCCGCTTGCAGTCGGCTTGATTGTCTTTCCGATGCGTGTCAAACGATGGACCCAGGAAGAAGCCAGCGAAGAGCCCGCATCCGATGAACCCCTCCCGACCGGCCTTCTCGGACGGGTTTTCGAAGGCGTCCGTCGCGGTATTTTTTCGCCCGATACCTGCATTATTTTCGTTTTGGCCCTCGCGCTTTATTGCTTTTTTTACGCTTGGCCTTATATGCACCAGACGGTTACGGGCATTGAATGCGCCGTTGTGGACTTGGACCGTACGCCCGCCTCGCGCGAATTCCTCTCGCGTTTTCGGAGTCTTCCGACGCTCAAAATCGTGGCTGAAGAAACCGATTATTCCAAAGCCCTCAACCTCTATCAGCGCGAAAAGGTGAGCGCCGTCATCACGATTCCCGTTGATTACGAAAAACACACCTTGGCCGGAAAACCCGTCACAATCCCTGTGACGGTCAATGGGTTTTATGTTGTCAAAGCCCGTTCCGTACAGGCTGCCGTCCTCTCGGTGACGCTCGACGAAGCCCGAATGCCGCTTGCACGGAGTCTGAATCGCGCCGGCACATCCGTCGAAAGGCTTCAGCTTCTTGCCAACCCGCCGATTGTTCTGGCCGATCAAAATCTTTTTAATGCCATTGCCGGATACGCCAGTTACACGGTCCCTGTTGTCGGGCCCGTGATTATGCAGTCCGTGCTCTTTATGTGTATCGGCGTGACGTTGGGCGGGTGGCTTGCGCGTCAATTCACGGACACCTACACACGGCAAATCCTTACGGACCGAAAAACTTTTGCGTTATGCATGACCGGATTTTTCATATTCGGCCTCTTTTGGTTTTGCTACGCCGAAGGCTTTGTGTTCTCATTGTTTGAATTTCCGACGATGGAAAACTTCGGCGCAACGCTCTTTGAGATGCTTCTTATGCTCCTCGGGGTTGTCGGGCTCGGCGCCGTCATCACGCTTTCTTTCGGATCGAGCGCCTACTACTCGCAGTTTGTCGTGCCGACATCGGCTCCGGCCGTGTTCCTTTCCGGGGTCATTTACCCGACCCTGTGCTTCGGACCTTTGGCGCATACCGTTTCGTTTTTCTTCCCGACAACACCGGGAATTCAGGCGATGGTGGCATTAAGCCAAAACGGAGCGTCACTTTCGGACGTTCTCCCTCACGTGGCGCATTCGATTGTTCTTGCCGTTTTGTATTTAGGGCTTGCCGACGTCTTGCGCCGGCATGTTGCCAAACGTAAGGGGTTACTCACATAAATGGTATCTAAAGGGCAACTTCTCGTCACAACGTATGAAGCCGGCGTAAGGCCGCCGTCCCTTTCCTGCACGCTCCGAAACATTCATGCCTCGCGCCTGTTTGATGCCGACAGGGAGGCTTTCTTTACCCTCTATGCGCCTGCCGGGCCCATCGGAGACGCGCACCTAAGGAACGTGTTTCTTGAGGCCTCGCTCGAGTACGTCACCCGTCACCCGGAAGCGACTGTCCGCGTTTCCGGCCACTTCGGAAACCGGGATTTAATGCGCCTTGGACTTGTCGCAAAAGCCGCGGGGATTGCTGTCACTATCCGTTCGGTTCCGTCTTTGCGGACGCTTCGATTGATAACGGCTTCGGACCTTGTTTTTTCCTGTCCGTCACTGACCGAGGCCGTTGAAAAAGCCGGAAGTCCCGCAGATGCCGTGCCCGCGCAATTTTGGGAGCCTTGGTTTAAGGAATTTTTCTCCGAAGTGGTTCTTTCGGGCTTAAAAATCCGCAGCGAAACTCCGTTTTTTGATTTTTTGCGGGAAACGGCTGCCTATACGGCCAGGCCCGTCAATTGGACGGCCGTAGCCAGAGCCGCCGGTATCAGTCAAGCGACGGCCTATCGCTGGAGCGAGGTTCTGGAAAGGCTTGCATTAATTGACTTGATTGATTCGGTGGAATCGCAAGGAAAGCGCCGCATTCTCAGGCGGGAAAAGCTCTATTGGACGGCACCTGGGTTGGCCCTTTGGTTGACCCGAGCCGATCTTTCGAACACCGAAGTCTTGAATCGCTACGTGGAAAACCTGCTTTATCTTGCGCTTAAAGACGCGTCCTCGGAAGGACGGTTTTCGTATGCCCTCGATACCAACAAGAAGGCTCTGCCGATTCTTCAAACCCTCGGAGGCGTGAAGTCCGCTTATTTTGTTACGCACGACGGCGCGTCACGAACCAGGGCGCTCTCAAGCGCTCGCGGTTACGCTAAACTCAAGGTGATTGATACGGCTTATGCCGTCAATTTGGATCATCTTTCGGTTTCGGACGCAGGCCTAAGAGTTTCCGCTCAACCCCTACTTTAAGAGTTAAGACGCACTATGCGTAAAACCTTTTTTCTTCTTACTGCTTTTTCATGCGCGCTTCTTGCCGTCGGATGCACCGGTCTACCAAGTGCACCGAGCAAGCTCACACAAGTCAACGAAAATGAGTTTACCTTGACGATAACCGACCCTTGGACGAGTTCTTACGGGTTCTTTCGAGATAAACAAATCCAAAAGGCGCGCGATGTTTGCGCCAAAAAGAATCTCGGGATGATGCCCCTCGATGCCACGACCGATGCCGAAGGCAAAGGCTACACCGGAACGATTCGTTTCCGGTGCGTCGAAAAACTTCAGGGTCCGAACCTCGGCTGGTTCTAAGCGTCTTAAAGCTTACGGAAGATGAGCGTGCCGTTGGTGCCGCCGAATCCGAAATTGTTTTTCATCGCAACATTGACGGGCATCGACACGGGTTTTCCGGCGCAGACTCGGATCGGGCACTCGGGGTCCTGCTCCGTAAGATTTAAGGTCGCCGGGACGATTTGGTCGCGAATGGAAAGCACGGTAAAGACAGATTCCATGCCCCCTGCTCCGCCGAGTGCGTGACCTGTGGCCCCTTTCGTGGAGGTGACAAGAAGTTTATCGGCTGCATCTCCGAACACGGAGCGTACGGCTTGCGCTTCACTCACGTCTCCCATGGGCGTCGATGTCCCGTGGGCGTTGAGCATGTCAACCTCTTGAGGAGCAATTCCGGCGTGTTTTAACGCAAGACGCATGCAGGCCGCGGCTCCTTCGCTACGCGGGGCCGTAAAGTGATAGCCGTCGGAATTTAACCCGTATCCGATTATTTCGCAGTAAATCTTCGCTCCGCGAGAGACGGCGTGTTCGTATTCTTCCAAAACGAGCATACCCGCACCCTCGCCCAAAACGAATCCGTCGCGGGCGAGATCAAAGGGGCGGGACGCTCCCGTCGGGTCATCGTTACGTCGAGAAAGCGCACGAATGTTGTCAAAGCCGCCGAGTGAGGCCGGGTGGATGACACTTTCGGTGCCGCCTGCAACCATCACATCGGCATCATCGCGAGCAATGATCCAAGCAGCCTCGCCGATTGCGTGTAGGCCCGACGTGCAGGCTGTCCCTATCGCTAAATTCGGACCTCTTAAGTGCCGCAAAATCGAAAGTTCCCCGGCCGTCGAATTGATAATCGAAACGGGGACGATAAAGGGAGAAAACTTTCTAGGTCCGCCGGTTAAAAAAGCCGCATAATCCCGACACTTGGTCGCAATGCCTCCGATTCCCGATCCGATGACGGTACCGGCTCGATTGCAGGATAAATCGTCGTCGCAAAACGTCAGTCCTGCGTCGTCAAGCGCCTCCATGGCGGCCGAAACGCCGTAAGCCGTGAAGGGCTCGAAACGCCGTCCGTCTTTCGTGCCGAGGACCTTTGTGGCATCAAAGCCCTTGACTTGCGCGGCAATACGACAATTAAACGGGGTTGCATCGAACGATGTAATCGGAGCGATACCGGATTTGCCGGCCAAAAGGGCCGACCAACTTTCCGAGACGGTATTACCGAGGGGGCTTACCAGACCCAAACCGGTCACAACGACACGACGCATAACTCAACTCCGTTAAAGTCACGAAAGGGCCTTAATTCAAGGCCCTTTTTGGGAGATACAAAAGCGTTGTGAGAGAAACTTTACGCTTTCTGATTGGCGCGAATGAAGTCAATTGCCTGCTGAACCGTGCGCAGGTTTTCCTGCTGCTCGTCGGGAATCTGGACCTTGAAGGCATCTTCCAGAGCCATCACGAGCTCAACGGTATCGAGACTGTCGGCTCCGAGATCTTCGATAAACGAAGCCTCATTTTTGATGTCTTCGACATCTTTTCCGAGCTGCTCGGCAATAATCTTTTTGACTTTCTGTTCCAAATCGTCCATTGATAGCTCCCAGACTAGGTTCAATTACAAGGTCCGCAACGAAAGCGGACCGTATGCATCATTAAAGTATAGCGATTGTATCAAGGTTTTAGTACCCCGTATACAATCCTCCGTTCGTATGAAGCACGGCTCCGGTGATGTAGGAAGCCGCGTCACTTGCGAAAAACAAAACTGCCTGCGCGATGTCCTCGGGTTTGCCGAAACGTTGCGCCGGAATCTCTTTTAAAAGCGTCTCACGCATGGCTTCGGGAATGGTCTTTGTCATATCCGTCTCGATAAAGCCCGGAGCCACGCAATTGACGGTGATCGAGCGAGCGGCCACCTCACGGGCGACCGACCGGCTCATAGCAATCAAACCGGCTTTGGCCGCTGCATAGTTCGCCTGACCGGCGTTGCCCGTCACGCCCACAACAGACGCAAGATTGACAATGCGTCCGTATCGAGCACGCATCATCGGACGCAGCGCCGCCCGCACGAGGCGAAAGGCCCCCGTTAAATCCGCTTCCAAAACCGCATTCCAGTTTTCATCGGTCAGTCGCATGCTCAAGGCATCGCGCGTAATGCCGGCGTTATTGACGAGAATGTCGATCTTCCCTTCGTCCTTGACGATAGATTGAATCAGGGCATCGGCGGCCGTGGCGTCAGTGACGTCGAACATAACGCCTTTGCCGTTTCCTGCGAGCGCTTCGGTGATTTTTTGAGCACCCCCTTCGGTTGTCGCCGTTCCGATGACGCGGGCACCGGCCTCGTTAAACATTTCGGCAATCGATTTGCCGATACCGCGACTTGCGCCCGTGACTAGGACAACGCGACCTGCGAAGGCATCCGTTGAAAAGAGTGCTCCCATGCGATTACTCCGTGGCAAATTGCGCGGCAATCGACTCGATCGATTGCGCGTTTGAAGCGTTAAATAAGTTGATTCCTTTGAGCGTGCGCTTCGCAAGGCCCGTCAACGTGCGTCCCGGCCCGCATTCGACGATGTCGGTTACGCCGTTTTTAAGGAAAAAGTCTTGCGTTTTAACCCACTGAACCGGGTGTGAGACTTGCTCGGAAAGCGAGGTTATCACGTCTTGCTTTGTCGCTTTGACCGAGCCGTCGATATTTGCGACAACCGGGGTTGCATCCGTATTGACGTCAAGCGTTTGCAGGGCGTCTTTAAGAACTCGGGCAACGGGTGTAAATAAGTCCGTGTGAAACGCCGCGGTAACCGGAAGATCGACGATGAGTTTTGCCCCGGCCTCTTTTAAAGCCTCTTTTGCACACTCGAAAGCTTGTCCCGTTCCGGCAATTACCGTCTGAAGCGGCGTATTAAAGTTAACCGGCTTAACAAACCCCGCATCTGTAAAACGAGAGCAAACCGAGTCAATCGTCTCGGTCGTAAGACCTAAAACGGCGGCCATGTGACCGGGGTGCAGCGCGGCAATTTTCTGCATGCGTTCGGCACGTAGGCGCACAAGTTTAACGGTATCGGCAAAGGAAAGAAGGCCCGAGGCGGCACAGGCTGCGAATTCTCCGAGACTGTGACCGGCAAAGTAGGTCGGAACGAGGCCCGTTTTTTCAACAAGCGCCCGATAGACGGCCACGCAAGAGACAACAAGAGCCGGTTGCGTGTGGACCGTTTGATTTAAAAGATCTTGAGGGCCTCGGGCAATAATCTCGGAAATCGAGTATCCGAGAATCGAGTCAGCCTCATCGAGAGTTTCTCGGACCGAGGGCCTGTTTTCTAAGCCCGACAGCATGCCGACGCACTGACTCCCTTGTCCGGGAAAAACGACTGCGATTTTTCTCATTGTGTATCCTCGGATGTCTCGTCGGTTTGCGTTGCCGACTTTTTCTTGTGAAGACGATTCGGCAAAAACGCCAGGCAACAAAAAAAGTCGCCTCACATGTGTCTATTCTAAATAGAATACAACACGCCCGAAGGCGACTTAATTTGTATTAATTTTCAAGTGCTGTACGCGACGCGTACAGAGAACCGAAATTACTTCTCGGTCGATTCCTTGTTCGCGACGACCTTCTTACCGCGGTAAAAACCCGTGGCAGAGATGTGATGGCGCAGGTGAACTTCACCGGTCGTTGCCTCAACGGCAACGGGCGGATTCGTCAGGGAATCGTGAGAACGATGGTTACCGCGACGGCTCGTGGATTTTTTATTTTGTTGAACAGCCATTTTTACATACCCCCACAAGGGTGAACTCTCATAAAGTGCGCCATTATATCTAAAAAAGACCTCTGAGGTGGCACCTTGTCAGGGGTTTGCCCTAAATTGACTGTCTTCTGTTGTTTTCAGGCTCTTTTCTACCTCTCTTAAGGCGGCATCGCACTCGTTTCCGTTGCCCTTTTGAACGTTGTTAGAATGCGCCTTTGCGTTAGGTGTATCGGATGCGTCCGATTGAGATAGAGCCTTTGAACCTGATCTGATTGATCTCAGCGGAGGGAAACGCGCGAAGTCTGTGAGACTGCCTGATTCTCGCATCGTGCACCTTCTGCCTTTTTGAGTGCGACGATGACTGAAAACACGATTGCCATAACCCCGGATACCCCCTCCTCTTGCCCTTCTCGTGTCATTCGCATGACGGTGACGGGAGATACTTGCGGCGCCGTTCCGATGAAAGCCGTCTATCAAGCCGACTCGGCTTTGCCTGACGGAAAAAGCGAAGTCAATCCCCCTGTTTTCCTCTATGATACTTCGGGGCCCTGGGGCGATCCCGATCGAAGTCCCGATTGTCGTGTTGGCCTAAATAAAAGACGCACTGCGTGGATAGAAAACCGGGGCGATATCGCTTTTAAGGAAAGCGCAACGCAGAACCTTCAAGAAAGCCCTTTATCAGGGAAAGTGCCTGTTTGTCGCGCCAAGGACGGCTACCACCCGACGCAGCTTGCGTATGCCAAAGCCGGGCTGATTACGCCTGAAATGGAATTTGCGTCTATTCGGGAAAATGTTAATCGTACGGCTTATATACAAAGTTTATCTCTTTTGTCACCGGAAAGTCGCGCGGCACTTTTGTCGCACCATGCAGCTACCTCTCTTTCCTTTACGTGCCCGTCCGAGGTCACGCCCGAATTTGTTCGTGACGAGATTGCCGCGGGGCGAGCCGTTTTACCGGCTTCGATCAATCATCCGGAATCCGAACCGATGGTAATCGGTCGAGCGTTTCTCACGAAGGTCAATGCCAATATCGGCAATTCCGCGTTAGCCTCCGATATTTCCCAAGAAGTCGAGAAACTGATTTGGGCCGTGCGCTGGGGCGCCGATACCGTCATGGACCTGTCGACGGGAAAAGCCATCTACGCAACGCGGGAAGCGATTCTTCGCAATAGTCCCGTGCCGATCGGAACCGTACCGCTTTATGAGGCCCTCGAAAAAGTGAACGGACATGCCGAGAACCTTACGTGGGAGATTTTTCGCGACACGGTCATCGAACAAGCCGAACAAGGCGTCGATTACATGACGATTCATGCAGGCGTAAGGCTCTCGTTTATTCCCCTTACGCAACGGCGCTTAACGGGTATTGTCTCGCGCGGAGGGTCGGTCATGGCCCTGTGGTGCATGCATCACAATACGGAAAATTTCATTTATACGCACTTTGACAAGCTCTGTGAAATCCTTGCCGCTTATGATGTGACTATCAGCTTGGGAGACGGCCTACGGCCCGGATCCTTGCACGATGCGTGCGATGCAGCTCAGATGGCAGAACTGTCCGAACTCGGACGATTAGCTCGGCGCGCTCGTGCGCACGACGTGCAGGTTCTCATCGAAGGTCCGGGGCACATTCCCTTGCAACGCGTCGCAGAAAACGCATCGGCCCAAGAGGCTCTTTGCGATGCGGCACCCTTTTATACCTTAGGTCCGTTGGTCGAAGATTGTGCGCCGGGATACGACCACATCACAAGTGCCGTCGGTGCGGCCGCAATCGGCGCACGCGGGACGGCGATGCTCTGCTACGTTACGCCCAAGGAACACTTGGGGTTGCCGAACAAAGACGACGTGCGCGCCGGACTGATTGCCTACAAGATTGCCGCTCATGCCGCCGACCTAGCCAAGGGAGTTGCCGGCGCTCAAATTCGCGACAATGCCATGAGTAAGGCGCGGTTTGAGTTCCGTTGGGTCGATCAATTTAACCTGGCCTTTGATAGCGAAACGGCACGCGCCTACCACGATGCGACTTTGAGTAAAGAGAGCATGAAGGGCGCACATTTTTGTTCGATGTGCGGACCGAAGTTTTGCGCGATGCGCATCACGCAAGAGGTGCGCGCCTGGTGCCGGAAAAAAGGACTCTAAGTTACTTGGCGCTGTAGTCGCGATGCCCGAAAATCGCCGTTCCGACACGAATTTCTGTGGAACCGGCTTCAAGGGCTTCTAAGTGATCGGCGCTCATACCCATTGAAAGTGTGTCGAATTCGTAACGGTCGCGAAGTGATTCGTACAGGGCGCGCATATCACGCAAGGGTTTGATTTTTCCTTCGCGAGTATCGGCGGGTGCAGGAATTGCCATAAGACCCCGTAGTTTTAACCGGTCCAGTCCTTGCACAACGTCGCAAAGCGCCGGAACATCTTTCGGAAGAACACCGGATTTACTTGCCTCGCCGTCGATATTGACTTCGATAAGGACGTTGAGTTTTCCCAGAGCCTCGGGTCTTTGCTCGTTTAAGCGCCGGGCAATTTTTTCGCGATTGAGGCTTTCGACCCAGTCAAAGTGCTCGGCAATGGGTCGCGTTTTATTGGCTTGTACCGGTCCGATAAAGTGCCAGACCAGCGGGAGTTCCGCGTGATTTTCTCGAAACCAATCGACTTTTTCGCAGCCTTCCTGGGCGTAGTTTTCGCCGAAAGACCGCTGCCCGGCTTGTGCGGCAATGAGCACGGCTTCTTTGGGAAAGGTCTTACTGACGGCAAGTAATGTGATGCGCTTTTCAAGTTTCGGCGCGTTTTCGATTTCATTTAAAAGCGCAGCAAGACGCTCTTGGATTCCCGGAATGAATGTACTCACAAATAACCTCTTTAATTTTGACGCGCCGCATGTTTAAGCTCCTGAGCTCTCCATCCGAGTAGCCACAAAAGAGCAAAGTAAACCAAGACAGCTGATCCGATAATCCCGAGGACATACACAAGGCGCATCTCCCAGGTATTTTGCATCGCGACCCAATCGGTTCCCGTTTGAATCCAAGACAAAAAGAAGGCCATGGCACCCGCGGCAACCAGCGTGCGAGCGATGTAACGGACCCAGCCGTCGACGGGTGTATACCAGGTGCGCTTCGCAAGGATAGCCAGCAGAACCAGAGCGTTAAAGCATGACCCGAGTGCCACTGATACCGCCAGGCCTGCGTGAGCAAAAAGCGGCACGGTCACGATGTTCAAACTTTGGATGAAGACGACGGAAAGGATGGCAACGACCATGGGCGTTTTAATATCTTTTCGGGCATAAAACGCGGGGGCGATAATTTTGATACCGATGAGGCCGATCATCCCGACGGCATATCCGCGGACGGCCACCGAGGTTTGTGCTACATCGAGCGCCGTAAAGTTTTTCCCCTGAAAGAGCACGGATGAAAGCCCCTCGGCTAAAAACCCCAAACCGACCGCCGCCGGAACGGCTAGAAGAAAGACCACTTTAAGGCCCGTATCGAGAAGGTCTTGATAGACGGCGGTATCCCCTCTTGCATACGCTCGTGAAAGACTCGGCAAGAGGACTGAGCCGAGCGCAACACCGAGGAGCGCCGTCGGAAACTCCATGAGGCGATCGGCGTAGCTCAGCCACGTCACGGACCCTTCGATGAGACGCGAGGCGATATTGGTGTTAATTAAAATCGAAATCGGTGCGACGGCAACGCCGACAATTGCCGGACCCATAAGGCGCAACAGCTTTGTAACGGCTTTATCGCGCACGGCGCTTTTCACAGATGCAAAACGCGGCATAAGGCGCATGCGCTTTAATTGCACCAGTTGTGTCGCAAGTTGCAAAACTCCGCCGACGAGAACGGCAAAAGGCAACGCCCACACGGGCGCCTCAAGGTGTTCGCTCACGAAAACAATAAAGACGATAAAGCTTACATTCAGAAGAACGGGCGTAAAAGCCGGGATGGCAAAGTGGCGCCAGGTATTGAGTACAGCCGCCGCAAGGGCCACCAGGCTCATAAAAATAATGTACGGGAACATAAAGCGCGTGAGCGCCACCGCAAGATCAAACGTCGTCGGGGTCTTGGCAAAACCCGTGGCAATGATCCACACGACGGCGGGCGCCGAGAGGACCCCGAGGACACTGGCAAGAAAGACCGCGAGTGCCAGGAGCGTAAAGACGTGATTGATGAATTCTTCCGTGCGCGAAGGACTCTCTTTTTCTTTGACCTGTGAGAGCATCGGCACGAAGGCTTGCGAAAAAGCGCCTTCGGCAAAAAGCCGACGCAAGAGATTGGGGATACGAAACGCCACGTAAAAGGCATCGGTTGCGGCACAGACGCCGAAATACCGAGCGATGAGCATGTCACGGATCAGTCCCGTGACACGAGAAAGCATCGTAAAGGCGGAAACCGTAGCCGCCGAACGCAGTATGGACATGAGGCGTCTTGTCTTATCGTGGTTTTTTCTTGTCGCGACGCCGTGTTTTTGTTAAAATACGGCGCTTTTCGAAAATCGGGGCGAAATGTTTCGCCCTCTTTCTTTTCGGTAAGCGACATTGTAAACATATACCGGCCGAGCCCACGGCTGATTAATGCGAGGGGCGTACCGGAAACAAACTTAAACCGGGTGCTTGCCCTTTTCAAGCATTTATTTTTAGGAATACCTAAATGGCTAATACAAAACAAGCTCGCAAACGTGCCCGTCAGGCCGTTGCCCGCAACCAGCATCTTTCTGCGCAGCGTACGCAGTACCGTACCGCCGTCAAGAGCGTCCGTAAGGCGATTTTGGCCGGTGACAAGGTCGCTGCGACCGAAACCTTCAAGAAGGCGCAGTGCTTGGTCGACGCAATGTGCTCCAAGGGTGCTCTGCACAAGAACGCCGCCGCGCGTCACAAGAGCCGTTTGAGCGCTGCGATCAAAGCGATGGCTTAATGCCTCATGAGCTTTTCCGTCTTCATCCCTCAGTGGGGGTGGATTAGCCGTTAAAGAGAAAACGCATCGACTGCTCCTCGATGCGTTTTTTCGTTTTAACTGTCTCTTATCGGCAGATACCTGACTATGGATCGAATCCGACGCCTTGCCTATGCAGCCGAATTTGCCGCCCTTTTCGGTCTGGCTAGCTTTTTTGTCATTCCCGTCGGCCCCGTGCCGATTACCCTGCAGGTCCTTTTGATTGCGTTCGCAGGTCTTTTTCTCGGTCCTCGTACGGCTCTTTCGGCGGTGATTCTTTATCTCCTTGCCGGTGCCGTAGGGCTTCCGATTTTTGCCGGCGGCAAAGCCGGTCTCGGCGTTCTTTTCGGCCCCTCGGGCGGGTATCTTGTCGGATTTCTTTTCTTAGCATTCATTGCGGGTCTTGCGCGCAAAACCGGAACCCTCGGGACCCTTGTCGGTCTCCTAGCGGCCGTCGCAGCCTGCCACGCCTGCGGCATAATCGGCATGAGTCTGACGCTCAATAAAACCCTCGTTCAGGCGTTTTACATGGATTTGGTTTTTGTGCCTGCAGACCTTGTGAAAGCCGCCTTAGCCTTTCTTTTCTGGCGCATGGTGCGTCATCGGTCTTCGGGATGATTACGGTTTCCGGTTTATCCGTTCGGCATTTAAGGGATGTCTCGCTGACGGTTCCCCAAGGGGCTCTGACACTTGTGCTCGGTGCGAACGGATCGGGAAAAAGTACGCTTTTGTCAACCGTTGCCGGAGTGGTTGCCCCCGAAAAAGGGTCGGTCACGACGTCCTCGCGCCCCAATATGCTCATGCAAGAGTCCGAGTATGTGCTTTTCGGGCAAACGCCTTTAGAAGAGCTCCTTCTTTCCTATCCGAATCCCGATGACAGGTTGATCGATTGCGCTCGGGACGTTTTATGTCGCTACGGAATGAATCCCGAAGGCGCCGTTGCCACACTGTCTTTCGGGCAAAAGCGAAAGCTTGCGCTCCTTACGACGCTTTTCCCGCCCTCGAACGTTCTTCTTCTCGATGAGCCGACAGCAGGCCTTGACTGGCCATCGGTAAAAGAACTCATCGCAACCCTTATGGATTTTCGTGCCGGTTGCAGCCTCTTAATTGCAACGCACGACGTGCGGCCGTTCCTTTCTCTTTTAAAAGACGGGGATTCATTCCTTTTTCTTTATCGCGGGAAAGCTCGCCTCTACCCGACCCTAGATGAGGCCCGCAAGGCTCTTTCCTCTCACCCCGAGTACGGGCTTTTTCCCTTTTAAAAACCATGGCTCACGAGAAAAACCTCATTTGCTTGGTCTTTTTTTTACCGACGGGATTGCTTTTATGGCATTTTCCGGCGCCGGTTCTTGCGGCGTTCTCTCTGCTCTCGCTCGGATTCTTTCTTGCGCGCTACGGGATTCAGGT
>UQUS01000030.1 GCA_900544335.1 uncultured Sutterella sp. | reverse complement strand
CTATGTTGCTCTGTTTGAGAGTGCTATCACGAAATACGTTCTGTAGTTTCCGGAATTAAGGGCGCAAAAGACGGAATGTTTTTTGCGACTGCCTCGAGGGGATTGGACGGTTCGAAAACAGCGCCTTAGAAAAGAAAAAGGGCAACACCCCGGAGGATATTGCCCTTTTCGCAGTATCGGAAATCGGATTACAGGTCGTGAACCGCCGTTGCGACCGTCTCGAAGTTTTTCTTCATATCGTCAGAGGGTTCCTCTGTCATCAGGCTGACGACAAAGATGGCGATACTCGCGAGGATAAAGCCCGGAAGGATCTCATACAGACCGAACCAGGCAAAGTGATGCCAAATCAGGACGGTTGCCGCGCCGACAACCATGCCGGCTAAGGCCCCGCTCCGATTCATACGCTTCCACCACAACCCGATGAGAATCACCGGTCCGAAGGCGGCTCCGAAACCTGCCCAAGCGTAACTGACGAGTCCGAAAACAAGACTGTTGGGATCAAGAGCAATGAGAATGGCAATCAAAGCAATCAAAAGCACCATGCCGCGTCCGAAGCACATGAGTTCGAACTGCGAAGCCTTCGGACGGAAGAAAACGCGGTAAAAGTCTTCCGTGAGCGTTGATGAGCACACGAGCAGTTGGCATGAGAGCGTCGACATGACGGCGGCCAGGACGGCAGACATCAAAATGCCGGCAATCCAGGGATTAAAGAGGACTTGTGCCAAGATGATGAAAATACGCTCGTTATTTTCGGCAACCGGTCCGACCAAATCAGCATGTTCGGCAAAGAAGGCCGCTCCGAAAAAACCCACGGAAACGGCACCGGAAAGCGAGAAAATCATCCACATAATGGAAATGCGGCGTGCATTGGGAAGAACACGAATCGATTCGGCCGCCATAAAGCGCACGAGAATGTGCGGTTGTCCGAAGTATCCTAAGCCCCAAGCCAGAAGACTCACAACGCCGACGACGGTCTGCCCTTGCATGAGATTGATCATGTTCGGGTCAATGGAAACGACACGGTCAACGGTGGCGGAAAAGCCGCCCAAATCGCTCATGACGACAATCGGGGTAATCACCAGTGCCAGACACATGAGCGAGGCCTGAATGGCATCGGTCCAGCTGACGGCCAAAAACCCACCGATAAAGACGTAGGCAATCGTTGCGGCAGCTCCGAGCCAGATGGCTGTCGAGTAGGGCATGTCGAACGTGCTTTCAAACAGGCGTGCCCCGGCAACCATGCCGCTTGAGCAGTAAATCGTAAAGAAAATCAAAATGACGATGGCCGAGATGATGCGAAGCCACCGACTCTTGTCATTGAAGCGATGCGTGAAAAAGTCCGGAAGAGTGAGCGAGTTGTGTTCAAGTTCCGTATAAAGACGCAACCGGGCGGAAACCAGGCGCCAGTTAAAGTACGTGCCGAGCGTCAGTCCGATGGCAATCCAACTTTCACAAAGACCGGCGGCGTAGGCTGCTCCCGGAACTCCCATTAAAAGCCATCCGCTCATGTCGCTTGCGCCGACGGAAAGTGCCGTAATGACACCGCCTACGCGTCTGCCGCCCAAGATATAGTCGTTGAAATTTCGCGTATAAAAGTAGGCGCAAAACCCTAAGGTAATCATTAAAAACAAATAGCCGCAAAATGTTACGGCAATCGGATTGTCAAACATGGCGTATGCTCGTAAAGTATGGAAGCGGGATAAGGTACCTGCACCGATGAACGAAAAGATTCATTTTACGCTGAGGAGGGAACAAGGCCTTGTGAAGACTGGAAATATCTCTCAAAAAGAATTAACAGCGTTGTTTGAACACCAAAGAAAGGCGTTTCTGGCCTCCGACCGAGAAGATTGGTCAGAGAGGCGTCGGCGACTTGTGCGCTTGCGTGAACTGATTTCGGGTAATGCCGATTGCCTCGCGCAGGCCGTTTCCGAGGATTTTCACGGAAAACCCGTTGAGGAGGTTTATCTTGCCGAAATCTCCCAGATTCTCTCGGAAATCGATTTGATGCTCGCGCAAGGTCCTGTTTGGTCTCGGACGCGACGCGTAAGAACGCCTTGGATGTTTTTTCCGGCGACAAGTTCTCTTTGTCCGGCCCCGCGCGGAGTAATCGGTGTTCTCGGGGCTTGGAACTATCCGCTTGCTATCAGTCTGACGCCGGTCGTCGATGCGCTGGCGGCCGGAAACCGTGTTCTCATGAAACTTCCGGAGCGTAGTCCCGTAACATCGACGCTTTTAGCCGAACTTGTTGATAACGCGTTTGATGCAACGGAGTTGGCTGCGATTAGCGGCGGACCGGATCTGGCGCAGGAATTTACGCGGCTTCCGTTTAATTTACTTGTGTATACGGGAGGGGGCGTTGTCGGCCGAGCCGTGATGCAAGAGGCCTCAATCCATCTGACACCGGTTCTTTTGGAACTCGGAGGAAAAAGTCAGACGCTTGTGGCCCGAGGAGTAGATCTTGCGCACGCTGCGCGTCGCATTCTGGTCGGAAAACTCCTTAATGCCGGCCAGACCTGTATTGCTCCCGATGTTGTTCGCGTTCACCGAGACGATATGGCATCGTTTCTTTCCGAACTCAAAAACCAGGCACGCCGGCTTTGCCCCGATCCGCGGGCTCTTTCGGCACTCATCGATTTGCGTCATGCGCGTCACGTTGCCGGATTACTCAAAGAGGCCGTAGAACTCGGCGCAACGAGCGATGAAATCGTGCCTGCTGTCTCAGGCGATGTGTTGCGACCGGCCCTTGTGGCTGTCATCGACCCGCCCGCTGACAGTCGTATCGCACGCGAGGAAATCTTCGGTCCGGCTCTTGTCCTGACGTCGTATACGGACATTGACCGGGAAATCGCACAATTAAGAGCACTTGAAGAAACGCCCTTAGCACTTTATTGGTTTGATACGGATAAAAGACGCATTGCGCGCGTTTCACAAACGGTGCCCTGCGGCGGGATAACCGTCAACGACACGCTCCTTCATTACGCCCAAAATCGACTTCCGTTCGGAGGGGTCGGTTCGTGCGGTATGGGCGCCTATCACGGGAAAGCCGGTTTTGACGCGATGAGTCGAATGACACCGGTTTTTCATCAGTCGCCATTTTCCGGATTCGGCTGGCTCGATCCCCCGTATTCGGAAACGGCCAAACGGCTATTGAATTTTTTAGTGAGGAAAAGATGATCAATAAAAACACGATTGCGCCGGTTGACCCGGCTAAGGTCTATCGGCTCCTGAATATCGGACCGACCACTGTCGTTTCTGCTGCATTTGACGGCAAGGTCGATGCTCTGGCCGTTGCCTGGGCGTGCAACTTGGATTTAATGCCTTGCAAAGCGTCGGTTGTCGTCGATAAAACCCATTACACACGTGCTTTAATCGAAAAAAGCGGGTACTTTGCGCTACAAATTCCGACGGTATCGATTGCAAAAACCGTCTTGGCGCTCGGAAGCATCAGTGAAAACGACGACCCCGAAAAACTCAAGCACTCGGAAGGAACCTTCTTTTACCAGGATGGATTTGATATCCCGCTTCTTGCCGGGTGTGTGGCCTGGATGATTTTCAAGGTCATTCCGAACGAATTTAACGAAAAGACCTATGACCTATTTGCCGGCGAGTGTGTAGCCGCCTGGTCCGATACCCGAGTCTTTCGCGACGGGCATTTTCACTTTGAAACGGCGCCCGATGACTTGCGCACGCTGCACTACGTCGCAGGCGGGCATTTTTACACCATCGGAAAGGCCATCGAGGTTTCGCTCTAATCGGGGCGACATTTAAAAAACCGCCCGCAACACGAGACTGTGGCGGGCGGTAAAGTCAGGTGAACTTCTTGTCGCCTGAATCGATTTAGTTTTCCTGGCGGTAGTTCGGGGCTTCCTTGGTAATCTTGACGTCATGAACGTGGCTTTCACGCCAGCCGGCCGCTGTGATTTCCACAAATTCAGCCTTCTCACGCATCTGATCGATGGTCTGGCATCCGCAGTAACCCATGGCACTGCGCAGTCCCCCGGCCATCTGGTACAGAATCGTCAGCACCGATCCCTTGTAAGGCACCATGCCTTCGATACCTTCGGGTACGAGCTTGTTGATGTTGCCGGAGTTGTTATCCTGGAAGTACCGATCGGCCGAACCCTTGAACATGGCTCCGAGCGAGCCCATTCCGCGATAGGACTTGTAGGAACGTCCTTGATACAGAATGATTTCTCCGGGGGCTTCTTCGGTGCCGGCAAGCATACCGCCCATCATTACGGTGTTGGCACCGGCCGCAAAGGCCTTGGCAATGTCGCCCGAGAATCGGATACCGCCGTCGGCAATAAGGGGAATGTCCGTGTCTTTAAGGGCTTCTGCCACATTGCTGATGGCCGTAATCTGCGGAACGCCGACGCCGGCCACAATACGTGTCGTGCAAATGGAGCCCGGTCCGATACCGACCTTCACGGCATCGACGCCGCAATCGGCAAGCGCCCTCGCTGCGGCTGCCGTTGCAATGTTGCCGCCGACGACCTGAAGATTCGGGTAGTGTTCCTTGACCCAGCGAACACGCTGCAAAACGCCTTCGGAGTGGCCGTGCGCCGTATCCACGACGACAACGTCGACTCCGGCATCGACAAGTTTTTCCAGACGCTCTTCCGTGCCGGCTCCGACACCGATCGAAGCCCCGGCAAGGAGTTTTCCGTCCTTGTCTTTGGCCGCATTGGGGTGTTCCGTGGCCTTGACGATATCCTTGACGGTAATGAGCCCCTTAAGGTTAAAGTTGCCGTCGACAACAAGAACGCGCTCTAAGCGATTTTCATGCATGAGGCGTTTGGCTTCTTCGAGCGAACTGCCTTCCCGAACCGTCACGAGGCGCTCTTTCGGGGTCATGACCTCTTTGACGGGTAAATTCATGCGGGTTTCAAAGCGAAGATCTCGGTTGGTGACAATGCCGAGGACCTGCTGTCCCTGAACGACAGGAACGCCGCTAATCTTGTGTTCGGCACACATGGCAATCACATCGCCGATCAGCATGTCGGGGGCAACCGTAATCGGGTCGCCGACAATACCCGCTTCGTGGCGTTTGACACGAGCGACTTCCCGAGCCTGCTGCTCGGGTGTCATATTCTTATGGATGATGCCGATACCGCCTTCTTGGGCCATGGCAATCGCGAGGGTAGCTTCGGTGACCGTATCCATGGCCGCCGAGAGCATCGGAAGATTCAGGGTGATTTTACGTGTTAAACGGGACTTTAATTGCACGTCGCGCGGCAGAACGCAAGAGTGGGCCGGGACGAGCAGAACATCATCGAAGGTGAGAGCTTTTTGCAGAAGGCGCATGAGAAACCCCAGAAAAGAATAAAGGCAGAAAATTCAAGGCCTAATCGGGGTTTTGCTAACCCCCGTTCGGCGGTTAGCGCCGCATTATACCGTGGACGGTTACCTCTGTGGTTCGGCGATTCGTAAAAAATGTTTTCCACAGAATCTGTGGAGAGAGAACTAGTTTTCCAATACCGACTCCTTCAGAGCATTGATTTTATTAGAGTGCTTAAAAAATAGGCACGAAAACTACTTGACAAGTTGACGTTTTCCGCCGTGCCTTGCTAGGAGCGCCTTAGCGGGTTTTTCGCTCTTTTTGGCACGCAGACGGCGCGCCTCGACCCTGTTAATAACTAAGGGTGTGGCAATATCGATGCGATCGCCTGCGCGCAAGACCGTCTCAGGGGCAACGCTATGACACCAGAGCCCCGTTGTCTCTCGGGAATAAGAAAGCCCCAGCGATTGAAGAGCTGCCGCAAAGGTGGTGCCTTCCGGTAGCGTGAGAGTGCTTAAAAGAGCCTTTCTGGTCGTCGAATCGAATCGGGCAACGGTAATGAACATGGTGCGCTTGCTTTAAAATGCGGAGAAACTCTTTGATGGACAGGATTTTAATGGCTGGACCGATTAAAAACAGACGGGCGACGTTCGATTATTTTATCGAGGAGCGTTTTGAAGCCGGATTGGTACTGCGCGGGTGGGAAGTTAAAAGCGTGCGGGCCGGTCGGGCGACGATTAATCTGGCGCACGTGTACGTCAGAGACGGGGAGTTGTTTCTTTGCAATGCCCACATGACGCCTGCCGATCAAATCAGCACGCATGAAAAGCCCGAGATGAGTCGTACCCGTAAGCTTTTGATGCACAAGCGGGAAATCGAGCGCCTAATCGGTAAGGTCGAACGCGCCGGGTACGCCTTGGTTCCTTTGGACCTACACTTTAAAAATAACCGTGTCAAACTCGCGCTGGCGCTCGCGCGCGGCAAAAAAGCTTACGAAAAGCGCAACGATCAAAGTAAAAAAGAATGGAAGCGCACGCAAGAGCGCATTATGAAAAACGATATGACGCGGGGTAAACCTCGTCAGAACTACAAAGATGTCTGATTGCAAAGATGAGATTGCGGGCGATGCCGCCTTAAAAGAAACCGTTCTCTCCGAGACGCTTTTATCGGGTAAGGATTCGTTTATTCCGCTTTATCGGCAGCAGGTACGTCTGCCGAACGGTCAGATTTCTCACCGGGACATCATCAAGCACCCCGGAGCGTGTGCTATTTTGGCTATCGATGAGAAAGACAACGTCATTCTCGAACGTCAGTGGAGAGCGCCGATCGGACACGCCGTTTGGGAGATTCCGGCCGGCAAAATTGATCCGGGTGAAGCTTCCTTGGTCTGTGCCAAGCGGGAATTGACGGAAGAAACGGGTCTTGTGGCTTCGGAGTGGACGTTTTTAGGCACGCTACACAACGCCCTCGGGTACAGTAACGAGCACATCGATGTGTACTTGGCGCGCGGTTTTCATCAGGGCGAGCGCCACCTAGATTCCAATGAGTTCTTAACGGTCGTGCGCATGCCGATTTCTCAAGTGCGCGCGATGGCCGTCGAAGGGACGATTACCGATGCCAAAACGCTCGGAGCGCTTTTCTGGCTTGATGCGCGGCAAGCCGCTCTAAAGCGCAATGTTAAATAGCGATGTCGGCTTGTAGCCGAGTGTCTGCGCACAAAGCGGGCGTTGGCCGGCCGTCAGATGCAAGGCCTTTCTAACGGCCTTCGGGTCAAAACTCATCCGTGCAAGACACCGAATCGAAAGAGCGGCGCACGCTAAGTACACGGCCTCGACCTTAGCCCCGATTTCCACAGCTGGTCCGTACGTTTTGAAAAAGTCTCGGAGCGCCGGGTCGCTTTCTTTCGATTTGACCCTGAAAAGACGCTTTAACGTATCAACGGCCGAACGGTGTGTTTCGATGGGATTGGCGACATAGATGAGGTGCACCGGAGCGCTTTCGATTAAGGGGTCCGTCAGGCACACGTCCTTTCGGCAATCTTTGTCGATTAAGAAAACCAAGGCTCTTCGGGTGTTATCCCAAAGCCAAACGCCGTTGGATTTCACGACATAGATGCTCACGCAATGCTTTTGCAGAACCGAAGGCGTCGTCCTTAAGTCGTCTTTTTTCGCCAGACGTCCGTCGGCGGCCCACAGAATCGTCGACAGATCCTTGTCGTTAATCGGATCGTCGGAAAATTCATAGTTCGAACGTCGAGTCCGAAAGGCATCGCTTAAAGCCGCATCGAGGCGAGCGGGCACGGGAAGGCTCCGAAGTGTCTCCTCAGAGCCTTTTTTATCAGACGAAAAAACACGCATACAAAGGCGCCTTTGTTATGCCGGATAGCCGACCGTCAGCGCCATAATCGGCGTAAAGCGACCGTCCGAACCCAAAAGCGGCGTGATGCGTGCCGGATCAAAACTTGCGCGCGGAACGCTCGCAAGTCCCAAGGCCGTGGCTGCGAGTTGACCTGCCATGGTCATGCATCCGGTATCGACGCACAGACACCGCTCCAAGCGCGTCCCGTTAATCTTCTCGCAACGCGTTGTGTCGGCGGCAAAAAGGAGCGTCACCGGGGCTTTGGCCACGAAAAACTGACCGAGCGTGGTTTCGGGGCGCTTGTCGCCTTCGGTCGTTTGCGTGAGCGTGGCATTCTCGGCGTCATAGAACCAAACGCCTTGCTCATCGAAGACGAAAACGACGATTTCGCGGGAATCCATCGCCGAAGGAACGGTTCTAAGACCGGTTTCCGAACTGATTCCCGCCGCCGACCATAAAAGTGTGGAAAGCAAGGCCGGGGAAAGGGGTTTGGCTGAAAACTCACGGCGTGAACGGCGTTTTCCGAGCGCTTGCGTGAGCGACGTGACCATCGGAATCGGATCGGGAAGTTTCACGGTAGCGGTCATAAGGATTTTTCCTCCTTCAAAGAATCTTTTCCGCGTGTGCCGCCGAAAAGTGCCTCGTACATCGGCCAGTAGGTCGCATAGATGACGGTGAGCACAAGACAACTTAACGGAAAGAAGATAAACATGTTAATCGAGTGTAGGCCGAGAAGGTCCACGAGTTGCCCGGCAACAAAGAAAATTCCCGTCACCCCGAGTACCAACAAAAAGCCGAGCACAAGAATCGGAAGGATGTTCGTGATACACCCGAAAAAGGAATAAAAAAGCGCTTTTTTCCAGTTCATGCCCTTGTCGGCACAAAGGAGCGGTGAAAACCACGTGGCCATGACGCCCGGAATGTAGATAATCGAGGCAACACCTAAAGGCATCCACGGGAAGTGTTCGAAAACTGACTCCCACACGAGGCGGTCATTGGCTTGTGTTTGCCACTGAGCCCAGTAGGGTTCTGCGAGATACCCGTAAAGCGCCTGTGCTGTAATGAGCACGAAGGCGTACACGAGCCCCGTTGACATTAAATCGGTCCGAAGCACCTTGTCGGAAAAAGCCCGGGCAAGTGGGAAAAAGTCGGGCATGCGGTCAGCGATGGCTTCGCGCGTGGCGTAGCCGATCAGCACGGTCCCGAAGGGCATAAAAAGAGCGGACAGAACGGGACCTGCGGCCGGAATGAGCATCAGTAGCCCGAGTGTTGCCGTGTAGAAAAAGACGATGAGAAAAAGCCGGGCGGCCCTATGGCGCACGGCAATTAAGGCATTTTTGAGCCAGGAAAAGCCCGCTGTCGGGCCGAGACGTTCGGAGTGTTGGGTCGGTGTCATAAAGCTTATCGGTTTGCCTCGGTCGGCCAGGGAAGGGTACAGGTTCTGCGGTCTGTCAGAACGCGCTCAAAATGGGTCGGGTCATGGGGCTTCAGAAGCGCCGCCTGCCTCGGTAGATAAAAATCAAAAAGGCGGCTAAGCCAAAAGCGAAGTGCCGCTGCCCGAAGCATATCGCGCCACAAGGCCTTTTCATTGGCTCCTAACGGGTTGACGGCGTGGTAGGCATCGATGAAGGCCTGAGAAAGCTCCGGAATAAAGCGTCCCGTTTTCGGATTGATGCACCAGTCGTTCATGGTGACGGCTAGGTCAAAAAGTGTCGGCGAGCACCCGGCAAAATAAAAATCAAAGATGCCCGAGATGTGAGCCTTGTCGGTTCCGATTCCTTCGGCTAAGGCGTTATTTTTAAATAAATCACAGTGGCAGGCACCGACCGTCAAAGCCTTGAAGGCATCGGTTTTGTTAAGGGCAATTTGGCGTTCCAGTTCTTCTTGCAAAAGCGCCTCTTGCCCGGCATTTAAAAAGGGACGCACTTTCGGGGCGGTTTGAATCCACCACTCCAGACCTCGGAGATTTTTTTGGAAGAGCGGAAAATCTCGGACGGCTCGGTGCATCTTGGCTAAAAGGTCTCCCATCGAGCGGGCTTCGGACACGGTCACCGTCGTAATTTCTTGGCCGGGAAGACAGTCGGCAATGGCAATGGGTTTGCCGTGCACATATGTAAAAAGACCTCCGTTGCGTGTTTTCTGAGGACGAGCCACGCGGCACCCTTTTTTCGCGAGGTGCTCGCATAGCTCCAAATAAAAGGGAAGTTCCTCGGACGACAAGCGCTCAAAGACGGTTAAAACCCACTTGCCGTTTTCAGTTGTCAAAAAGTAATTGGTGTTTTCAATACCGGAAGCAATCGGGGTTAAGGAGGCGAACGCTCCGAGCGAAAACTCGCGCAAAAGGTCCGTAACCTCGCTTTCGGTTAACTGGGTAAAGACAGCCATTTTTTACCAGGTAAATTCAATAAATTTGGGAGTTCCGAGTGTCGAGCGCGTGTTGGCTCCCGGTCCGTTATCAATCGGTTTTCCGGTCTCGTTTTCCATCGTATAGGGGATGCCGGTTTCCTTCGGGGTGACGGTCACGCTTTTCATGTGATTGTTTTGATCGACGTTTTTGCGAATGACGGTTCCGCGTTCGGAGACATACACGTTGGCTTTGTCATCGACCTTCTTGGCGCGTTCGGCGCGGGCTTTGGCCATGTCTTCAGCCGTAGGCTCCAAGCGCATCTCGTCCGCGCCTTTCCCTTCGGAAGCGGCGTACGTAAGACCCGCCGTGAGCGTGAGTAAAGCGAGGGCGGCAAGCGTAACAAGGCGTTCTTTTCGCATAGACATAAGCATCTCTTGCATAAAAAATCGTGGGACATCCTAACAAGGATATTATGCCGAATTCCACAGGCTTCTCGATGCGGTTTGAGCTGAAAAATGCGGAGTTCAGCAAGCCGGCAAGTCCTGACAAAAGGGGCTTGAACCGTTAAAGTTCGAGATAGATTTCTTGCTTTTTTTCGATATGACCAAACTTCTTTTGATTGATGGATCGAACTACCTATTTCGAGCCTATCACGCACTGCCTCCCTTAACGACGAGCTCCGGGGAGCCCACGGGAGCCATTAAAGGCTTTCATGCGATGCTCCGAAATGTGTACTCAAAGATTGCTCCCGACTATGTGGCGTGCGTGTTCGATGCGCATGCCAAGACCTTTCGTCACACTATTTACCCGGAATACAAGGCCAATCGCCCGCCCATGCCCGAAGACTTACGGGTGCAATTGGAGCCGATTCGTCAGATGGTCAAATTGCTCGGTTGGCCCCTTTTGCAGATCGAGGGCGTGGAGGCCGATGACGTTTTGGCCACACTGGCCTGCCGAGCCTCTGCCGAAGGGATTGAGGCTTTTATTGCCACGGGTGATAAAGACTTAGCGCAAGTTGTGACCGAGAACATTTCCCTAGTCAATACCATGACCCACGAAATCCTCGGTCGTGAGGGTGTCAAGCTCAAATACGGCGTGTATCCGGAGCGCATCGTCGATTACTTAACCCTGATGGGAGACAAGGTCGATAACGTTCCCGGCATTAATAAATGCGGACCGAAAACGGCCGTCAAGTGGCTCGGCGAATTCGGCTCGCTTCAAGGCGTCATCGAGGCAGCCCCGAGCGTGAAAGGCAAAATCGGTGAGTATTTAAGAGAGGGAATCCCGAACCTAGACTTATCGCGACGCCTCGTGACAATTAAGTCCGATGTGGCGCTTGACGTGAATCTTAAGGACTTGGTGCTGCACCCGGCCTCGGACTTAGAGCTCACTACGTTTTATGCGCGCTGGCAGATGCGAGTTCCGGGGCGAAAAGAGGGAGCCAAAGCGCTCGCGCCTAACCCGAAAGCTCCTCCCAAAGCGCCGACACTAGGAGTTCAAGCCAACCTATTTTCTTTCAGCGGCGGGGCAATGTCGGTGCCTTCGGTTTTCCAAGAGGGCGCAATTTCCTTTACCACGGTCGATTCGGACAAGGCTCTTCAAACTCTTGCAACGCGCCTTTTAAGCCTGAGGGAGAGCCCCGTTGCCGTGGCGCTTCTTGCCGACAGACTCCTTCCGATGCACGATACGGCCGCCGCAATCGCTTTTGCTGTGACGCCCCTTGAAGTGTATGTGGTGCCGACAAAAAATCAGGGTGGTTTTTCCTTTGAGACCCTGAAAGCCCTTTTGGGTCCTTGGCTTTCTTCTGCAGCGCCGAAAGTGTTTCACGATGCCAAATACGCGCGTCACGTGCTATCGAACATGGATTTGACTTTGGGAGGGATTCCCGACGATGTGATGCTCGCAAGCTACATCTTGGAAGCGCACATGAATCACACGCTGTCGGGTTTGTCGCTGCGGCACTTAGCAACGCCGCTAGTTGAAGAGGAGGCAATTTTCGGCAAAGGGGCTTTGCGGCGAAAAGCTGCCGATGTGGATTCCGCGAAGGCCTATCCGTGGCTTGCGCAGGAGGCGGCGGTCATTAAGGCGTTAGGTAGCGTTCTCAGTGAAAAACTCGCTCGTGAGAAGGCTTTAATGAGTCTATATCGTCAGATGGAGCTACCCGTGAGTGCCGTCCTTTGGTCCATGGAGCGCACGGGTGTTTGCATTGACACCCGTCTTTTAGCGCAAGAAAGCGAAGAGCTCGCGACAAGAATCCGTGAGATTGAAGGGAAAATTACGACACTTGCCGGCGAGGCCGTCAACCCGGCTAGTCCCAAGCAACTGGCGCACATTCTTTTTGAAAAGCTCGCGCTTCCCGTCAAGAAAAAGACTTCGGGCGGTACGCCCTCGACAAGCGAAGAGGTGTTAGCGGAACTTGCGCTCGATTATCCGATTGCCGAGCAGATTCTCGAGTACCGAAAACTCACGAAACTTAAAAACACTTACACCGATAAACTTCCGAGCATGGTCGATGCGACCGATGCGCGCGTGCACACGACCTTCGGACAGGCAACGGCCGTGACCGGGCGCCTCGCAAGTTCGGACCCGAACCTACAGAACATCCCTGTGCGAACGGCAGAAGGTCGCCGCGTGCGTGCGGCGTTTGTTGCCAAGGCAGGGTGCGTCATCGTCTCGGCAGACTACTCGCAAATTGAACTCCGACTTATGGCCCACCTGTCGGGTGATAAACGCCTGATTGCCGCCTTTACGGCGGGCGATGACGTGCATCGCGCCACGGCAAGCGAAGTTTTCGGTGTTGCTCTCGATGCCGTAACAAATGAGCAGCGGCGTATGGCTAAAGTCATTAACTTCGGACTTATTTACGGAATGAGTGCATTCGGGCTCGCTAAGAACCTCGGCATTGATCGAACGAGCGCCAAACGCTACATGGACGAGTATTTTGCTCGGTATCCCGGGGTGGCCCGGTACATGGAAACATCGCGCCGAGAAGCCGTTGAAAAAGGATTTGTGCGAACGATTTGGGGGCGCCGTCTGTGGATTCCGGAATTAAAAAGCCCGAACGCTCAGGTCCGGGCTGCTGCCGAACGCGCTGCCATCAATGCGCCGGTTCAAGGGTCGGCAGCCGATGTTATCAAGCGTGCGATGATTGCCGTCGATGCGTGGATTCGAAAAGAAAACCTTAAAACGCGCCTGATTCTTCAGGTGCACGACGAATTGGTTTTCGAAGTGCCTGAGGATGAAATCGAGGTCGTCAAGGAAGCTATCCCGCGCTTGATGGCAGGTGTGGCTCACTTTGAGATTCCGCTTTTAACGCAAGTCGGAGTTGCGAGTAACTGGGAGGCGGCCCATTAATTTAACGGCAAGCCCCCATCGCCTCGGGAACGAGTGTGGCAATGGGTTTGCCGGCGCCATCGAAAAACGTCAGACGGTTGTCAGTAAGTTTGATGCGATGCGTCTCGTTTAAGACGCGTTGCATGGTTTCTTCCAGGGCCATCGAGTCGGGCGCACAAAGACGCAACGTAGCAGCGACGTTTTTAAAACGTAGGGAACTTCCCTTTAAGGTGTACTCGGCGTTAAAGCTATTGCACCCCATGTCGCCCGAGGCTTTTTTGTCGGTAAATTCGATGTACGGGGCCGCATCGCAATCGGCTCCCTTGGGAATTTCCATCATCCAGCTGGTGTTTCGAATCTCCGGTGTCGGTTCGGTTTGGTTTTGTGCGCCCGAGCAGGCAGCAAGCGTTGTAACGGCTAGAGCGGAAAGTAGCAGGGTGCGCATAAGGAATCCTTTGTTGCAACAGACTATAGGTGCGGTCATTTTAAGAAAAAGTACTGCACAAAAAAAGGGCGGGTCGCGTCTGCGAACCCGCCGTGAGTAACCAAAGGAGAAAATGTACAGAAAGGTAACTGACCCTTCAAGACCGAACTTTAAGGAAATGTTCGGGCAAATGCTGAAACGGAATATTCGAAAGCGAAACAAATTGTATCCATCCTAACGTTTTCTTTGTTTTGAAAGAAAAAACTTATAATGCCGCCCCATGTCAGGACTTCTTTTATTCACGGTCTTTGCCGCTAATTGTCTCTCGCGTGCGGCAGCCTTAGGGTGTGCCTTGTGGCTTTCGGTGTGGATTTTGGCGCACTGCGCGCGGGCTGTGTCGCTATTAGCTTGCGGGATGCTCATTGCTATCGGAGCCTTCCACCTGATTCCCGAGGCGCTTGAGGCGGGAGTTTCGACGGCATCTTCCTTGGGCACTCTGGTTGCGGCAGGAGCCGTTTTTGCTCTCGTGGATGTTCTTCTCGACCGTTTTGTCGGACATACGCACAGCGTTAATCGTGTGCATGCCGTCCCGGCTCTTTTAGGGGGCGGCTTTGAAGTACGCACTCAAGTCTGCACGGACAGACCCGCGCGGGCATTTCCGATTCTTGTCGGCTCGTCGTGTCACAACTTTGTCGACGGGATTTTGGTGGCGGCAGCTTTTACCTCAGGTCTCGGCCCCGGCATTGCCATTACGCTTGCGATTTTCGTGCACGAGGTGCCGCAACTTATCGGTCAAGCGGCGATTTTTACGCGTTTCGGCATGAGCTTAAAACACACGGCATTTCTTTTGGCCTTGGCCGCTCTTGTCGCACCCGTCGGCGGCATTGCCGGAACCGTGCTTTTTACCGTTTCCGATACCTTGATTCCGTATGCGATGCTTGTGTCGGCTGCGGCGTTTCTTTTTGTTGCATTTTTCCTTCTGAAAGAAGAGTTCGGACGACCGGCTCTTAAAAGGCAAGATGCTCTTTACGCTTTGCTCTTAATTGTCCTCGGGGCAATCGCCTCTCTAGTCGTGCTTTCGATTGGTCACGCATAAAGTCGGTCGTTGCTTTCGAATCGGCGCTTTCCTACAATCTCTCGGTCAGAGGAAAAAGGGGAATCCTATGCTCGATACTAAGTCAAGAGTCCTTCGGCGCCGTGAACGCGCTTTAAATGATGAGCAGACGCTCGAAGTGATTGCGGCTTCGGACTACGCCGTCATCAGCACGGCTGATGAGGCCGGAAATCCTTACGGGACGGCCGTTAACCCGGTGTATCTGGACGGAGCGTTTTATTTTCATACGGGCAATTGCTCGGAGTCGCGTCGCAATGCCAATATGCTCGCCAATCCGAAGGTCTCACTTCTTTTTGTTTCCAAGGCGTTTGTTCTTCCCGAATGGTATTCGGTGGATTTTGCAAGCGCTGTTGTAACGGGACGCGTCGAGTGCGTTCAAGATTCGGCGCTTCGCGTACGGGCGATGCTCGCACTGGTGCATCGCTATGCCCTGGAAAACAGCGATGAACGAAACGCCGTTCAGATGGCAGAGCGCTTTTCCGAGACATTAATTTGGAAGGTCACGGTCGAGCGCATGGAAGGCAAGGCTCGAGCGGCTTCGGTGTGGGTTCCCGGAAAGACTGTCAAAGAAAAGACGCAAACAGGGGCGTCTCCTTGGCTTTAAGATGTGAAGTAGTTTTAAGCCGAGGATAGCTTTTTAGTACGCCCGAACGGGAACCAATCTGTTTTTCTGGCGCGATAAACAACAAAATGAAGTCGACATCGTAGAGGTTTCGGAAAACGGGACCATGAGCGCCATCGAATGTAAAGTGAAAGAAGATTGCGTGTCGCCTCCGCTCTCGTTTGTCAAAAAATATCCTGAATGCCGATACCGTGTTGCAACGATGGGGAATTGTTTCCGATTCTTTGCAGACGAAGACTGACGCTTTCGGTTGCCTAAGCAAAACTTGAGGCGAGGTTTCAATGTTTTCAGCCGCAAGAATTTTTTTGCCTAGCATAAAAAATAAAAAAATGAACGGTTTTCGGTCGCCTGACGCAATCTAGGGGGTTGCATTTAGACAACACGAAAAAACCGTTTAATATCAAGCCTTGCGCCCCCCTCCGCGAGAGAGAAAATCAGGACGATTTACTCGGGTCCTGTCCCCGAAAAGTGCAACGGATTCGTGTATTCGGGCGCGACGATTTCGGGGATTGACGCGAATGAACTATTTCGGAGCGTCGAAGGATTCGAGAAAAAGGTATTTGAGTCGGACAGATTTGTCCGTCGTTCAAATGAAAACTTATTGACAAGGGGAAGGGTTCTCTATGAATAAGACTTTTAAGGTTGTTTTTAACCGTGCTCGTGCCGGGTTGATGGTTGCCAATGAAATTACGAGTTCTGTTCAGAAGAAGGGAACAAAGGTAATTGTTGCTGCTGTCTCGTTGGGGCTTGTTGCTTCCATAGTGCAAGCAGCGAATCCAACGAAAGTGACATGGAGTAAAAGCCTGCCGAAATCTTCGACCATTTCATTTGAGTGTACTTCTGAGAAATTTTCTACTTGGCCGAAAGCTCTTCTTATTACGGGAAGTGCCAACGGTACTTTGACAAATGCCGATGTTTCAATAAAAGCAAATAACGATGCTCACCCGAATCCCCCTGCAGTAAGAGGAGTACATCAGTCAGACGGTAGCAAAGTGGCTTTTGACGGAAACACGGCTTCGTTCTATGCCGAAACGAATCATGAGGGGGCTGGCAACTCTGAACTATCGGCCTTTACGAATTACAACGGAACAACGACGTTTAAGGCGGATAAAACTTCCTTTACTGCCAAATCAACTTACGAAAATGGAAAATTTGCTGTCGGATTAGAAGCCTATGGAGACAAGGGGGAACAGAACGCAGTTTTTTCATTTGAGGGGAAGATAGTTGACATTAATGTCGATTCCGTTGTGGATCGGACTACGGGCAGCAAAGATGCCAATCGGCGAGGCGGTGTTGTCGGAGTTTCTGCAACTTTTGGAAGTATTACAAGTACTGCGAATGTTTTTAACGTAACCGTTAATTCTTCCGGGACAACTGTTGCTCCTTCAGATCAGAAATTGGACGAGAAGGGCGAACATTACACGAGTGTTGCTCCTGATAATAAGGTCGGAGCGGCTGATGCTTGGGGAATTACGTCTGCTGGTAGTAGTGTCGATATTGCTGGTCAAACGAATGTAACAGTCACTACTAAAGGGGGTAAGGCAACGGGACTTGATGCCTCGGACCATTACTACACAAGCACGAGCGGAAGTGTTGACCTTGAAGGGGCCGGCATAAAACTTGCGGACACAACGATTAACGTTACGTCTGAAAAAGCCAGAGCTGTAGGCATTCAAGGTACACAGACGGTTTCTACGGCAGTTCTTGTTGAAACTACAGGGAACACCGATGTCAACGTGAGGTCCGGTGCGACGGCTATTGGCGTATTACAAAATGGCGGCACAATGAAACTCGGGTCGGAACAGTCCGAGAAAGTTTCAATTAAGACAACGGCAACGGAGAAGGACGCACTTGCGCTCGCTATTGCGGTTGAAAATGGTGGAAAGTTAACTGTAGACGGTAAAGAAATTTCTGTTGAATCAAACGGTTACGGAATACAAGTCACGGAAAACTCGAAAGTGGCAATCGGAACTGATAAAACAGAAAGCATTAATATCCAAGCAGCAGATTTGGGGCTGTTTGTTTCGAGAGTTACCGGACAAGAAGGCCCTCAAGTCACAATGAAGGCTAAAAACATTTCCGTAAAGACAGATGGAGATTTCGGTATTCACGTTCAGAACAGCACGGAGCAGAAAAAGGCTCCTGAAAATGCTAGCTCACTTAGCATTGCAGCAGAGAACTTAAATGTCACGAACCAGGGAGGTTTAGGACTTTCTGCATTCTCTAACGGGAAACTTGATATTGATGCCAATGTTCAAGTTGAGGCAAAAAATGCTATTGACGTTCGCGGTAACTCCACCGTCTACATCAATAAGGATGGAAACAAATCGACCGTTTTGAAGGGTGACATTGTTTTTGAAACACCGAACTCTCCAGAAGATAGCCAAAATAGCGGTAAATTGATTAACGCTTACGTCAATGTTAATTTGACAGGGGAAGATTCTTCTTGGACCGGTCGCTCCTACCAAGAATACAAGATTGATGGGGAATATCAGAAACTTGTCGGTCTTAAAGGTGATGCCTCTTATCACGGTAATGTGACGGGCTTTAATCTCACGGTCGCTGACGGTGCTAAGTGGGTATTGACTGACAGCAGTTTCGTTAATTCTCTCACGTTGAAGGGTGGCGGCATCATTGATGCAACAAAGGCAACTAAGTTTAACGTCGGCACGTGGAACGAAGAAGCCGGGTCGGGCTTCACGGTTTCCGGAACAGGGAACAAACTGACTCTGGGCAAAGGGACGGACCTTTCCGGCACCATTACGATGGAAAACGGGTCCGAACTCATCACGCCGCTTGATACAGCGTTTAAAGACATCGAGAAAGAGAGTGATGTTATCACCGGCGGGGTAGGAAGACTGGCTATCAAAGGACCGGATTCCGGTTCTGCAACGCTCACAATCAACGATACCTTCACTCTGACAACGGGCGCGTTTACTCAGTTCGGCGAAGCATACGAGAGCGTAGCCCTTAATTTAGCTAACGCCACACTCAAGCTGGATCAGCAGTCAGAGCAGCCGATTGTTATCCCGACAGACGTAGCCCTCGGGGCCATAACCGACAAGAAGGATGTCAATGTCAACGGAATGAAACTGACGATTTCCGGCAATGGCAAGGAATCCTCTATCGGCACACTCGATTTCGGAGGAAACGATCCAGCTGGAGATCCAGCTGGAGAATTTGCTGCCCGGAACAACACGATTGTCAATGTTGAGAAACTCACCGGTAGCGGCTATGTTTACGTCGGTGAACCTGGAGGCGCCGGCGCTAAGATGTTCATCAACAACTTGGAGATGGGTGGCGGCCACATTTTCGTAGATCCCATCCATGGTCACTCTGTGTTGGGCGTGAATGAACTGGGTACGAACAACACGTTAACAACCCGGATTATTGCCGGAGACGGTGCTCTGGTTACGATTGGAACGACATCGGAAACCGAAGCAAGGGCGGCTCTTGCTAAGGTTGAGGGAGCCGGGTCTGCCAGGTCTGTGGTCTTCATGAAAAAGGCAATCACCATCGGCCAAGGCGGAAGTTTCTACATTGATCCTGAAGCCATCTATAACAATAACAACGGTCAGGACTACCTCGTGCATGTCAGGGCAGGCGGCCTTCTTGCG
This sequence comes from uncultured Sutterella sp., assembly GCA_900544335.1. Lineage (GTDB taxonomy): Bacteria > Pseudomonadota > Gammaproteobacteria > Burkholderiales > Burkholderiaceae_F > Duodenibacillus. The sequence goes on along the minus strand of UQUS01000030.1, from coordinate 265 downwards.
GTTGACCAGGGAGCCGTCGGCGACAGCCCTGTGTTTGGTGGTGCTGCGCTGGTTCATTTTGATGGGGGCAAGCTAGCTGTCGTCAACGCAGCTCCCGGAACTTTGACTCTGGTTGCGAATTCGAGCCAACCCCCCCCCCGACAGATGTAGAGCATATTCCTCAGAATCCCGCTGCTCCCTTGCCGGGACTTGCGGCCGAAGCCGTCCTGACGGATAACCCCTTCGTTTCTGTCGCCGGAGTCTCGGATACAGCAGTAACTTTAGA
>UQUS01000029.1 GCA_900544335.1 uncultured Sutterella sp. | reverse complement strand
TTGCTCACGCTTATCGGGATAACAAAACTCCCGAGGACTCTATACCGTTATGTATCTAGTCGATCGGGAGTTTAGGACTTAGCAGGGAAAAACTCCTAGAGTTCGCCCATGAGCCACTTCATCGGGATGATCGAGATCTTCGGGAAGACCGTCAGCGTAATCAACACGACGATTTCCGTAACGATGAAGGGAACCAATTTCTGGACCAATTCAACGAAACGGATGCTGCCGATTCCGCACACAACGTACAGAATCGTTCCGACCGGAGGCGTAATCACGCCGATACCCAAGTTCAAAATGAAGATCAGACCGAAGTAGTACGGGTCAATACCTGCCTTCAAAATCAAGGGATAAAGAACCGGAGCGAAAATGAGCACGTTCGGGGTCAAGTCCATCACCATTCCGAGAAGGAACAGGAAGAAGTTGATCACGAGCATGAGCATGAGCGGGCTGTGGAGCAACGGCTCGAAAAGCCAAACGATTTGCTGCGGAATCTGAGCGAGCGTAATAAAGAAGCCCACGGCAGAAGCACCCGTCACGATTAACATGACGGCTGCCGTCGTACGCGCAGAACGAGCGGAGACCTCGAGCAAATCGTACGGCTTCATTTCGCGGTAGTAGAGCAAGCACACGACGATGGCATACACAGCCGCGAAGGCACCGCCTTCGGTCGGAGTAAACACACCGAAACGAATACCGCCTAAGAGCAGAACCGGGAGCAAGAAGGCCGGCCAAGCATCTAAGCAAATCTTAATCTTTTCTTCACGGGTGAATCGAATGGTTTCGTTGTAGCCGTCCTTGCGAACGATGAAGAACCAGCAAACACACAACGCAAAACCGATAAACAGACCCGGGAACAGACCGATCATGAACAACTTGGTGATTGAAAGACCGCCGACGGTCGCACCCAACATAATGAAGTTGGTTGACGGGGGAATAATCGGTCCGATAATAGCGCCGGAAGCAATGACGGCACCGGCACGGCCCGGATTGTATCCGACGTTCTTCATCATCGGCAGCAACAGACCGCCGATAGCCGCTGCTTCCGCAACGGACGACCCCATCAAACCGGCAAAGATGATTGAGGCCACAATAGCCGCGTAGCCTAAACCGCCGCGAACGTGCCCGATCATTAACTGAGCCATCTGGACCACACGGTAACTCAAACCGCCTTCCGTCATAATTTCACCGGCGAAGATGAAGAACGGGATGGCCATCAGAGGATAGTTATCAGCCGCGTCGACCATGGACGAGGCAATCATCATCGGATCCCACAGTCCGGAATGCAACATCAAGATGAGAGCACACAGAATCAAGACCACGCAAATCGGAATACCGAGAGCGAGGAATAAAAAGAGGGAGCCCAAAAATAAAAACAGTTCCATTGCGCTCTCTCCTTAAAGCGAATTGCTCGTATCGGGCGTGTCGGGGATGTCCTTCTTAATCTTCGGAGCGTAATCGCTCAACGGACGCTTCCACTCATGCCAGAGGTCACGAATCAAAATCAAAATGGCACTAAAAGCCATAATCGGCAACGGGCCGTTAACGAACGTCATGTTCAAATCCGTCGAGACTGTATAGGTATCATAGGTTGTCAGGACGTGGTACAGACCGCCTTCGAACAAGATGCCCATGGCGAAAATCGCAAGCACAAGCGCAATCAAGTTCACATAGCGGCGAAGTTTGCCGTGCATCATTTCGACGAACATGTCGACGGCAATGTGGCGACGGCGGTAAAAGGCCTCGACACCACCGAAGAAGGTGATATACATGAAGAGGTACCGAGACCACTCTTCACTGGGGGCGAAGGACGAATGGAACACATAACGCAAGAATGCGTTGTAGAAAACGAGTCCAATCATCCCCAAAAACACAACGGCGCAAAAAATTTCGAATCCTTTTTCAGCCCAGTGTTTCTTAGGTTGGGTGTTTGACATCGGAAAGTCCCTTGATGGAAATACTACTTATATACTGCTTTGAGAAACGCTCAGTGAAAGGACCTTCCGGCCCTTTCACTGTTGGATTACAACTGAGTATTAGGTAAACCGAACATCGGATTACTTGTACTTGGCAGCCGAGTCAAGAATACGCTGCGCATTGGGAGCGTACTGATTGGACTTCGGATCCGTGAACATCGTCCAGGTCTTCACACCGGCCTGCTGAACGTGAGCGAGGAATTCCGGACTCGGTTCGGAAACCGTACCGCCGTGGGCCTTAATCACTTCGATGGCCTTGGCGTCGACTTCTTCAGCGAGCTTCCAAATATCTTCAGCAGCCATGTGGGCAGCCTTCATAACCCATTCCTGATTCTGCTTGTCAAGCTTCTTGAAGAACTTCTCGTTGATGAACAAGCAGTGAATCACGAGGATGTGGCCCGTCTTGGTGACGTAGGGGGCCTTTTCATACATCTTCTGGGATTCGATATCAGACAAGGGGCTGTCGCCGCCGTCGATAACGCCCTGGTCAAGAGCGGACGGGACTTCGGCGGAGGCCAACGGCTGAGCAGACAAACCGCAGTTCTTAACGAACGTCATGTAAAGCGGGATGTTGGGCGAACGCATACGCCAGCCCTGAACTTCCTTGACGCTTGTAATCGGCTTGGTCGAATAGAAGTGACGGAATCCGAGCGGGAAGGCGTTGAGCGTAATCAAACCGGACTTCTTAGTGAAGTTCTCGTTAATGATCTTGAACGTTTCACCGTTCATCGCGCGATGCGCATGAGCGTAGCTGTGGAACATCATCGGCGTTTCGAGCATGGCCATGGCGGGCAGGAACTGAGAAACCTGTGTACCCGTTGCGCACATCTGAATCACACCGCGGCGTGTATCGGCAATGTACTTGTTTTCCTTGCCGAGCATGGAGTTCGGGTAAACCTGAACATCATACTTGTTGCCGGAGAGCTCATTGAGATACTTGCCGAAAAGGTGCATACCGGTTGTTTCGGGTTCGCCTTCGGGCTTCATACCGGCGATCTTAATCACGACTTTGCCGGACGCGGCCAAGACGGGCATTGTGGCACCGACCAACAGACCGAGAGCGCAAACAGAAAGAACGAGACGCTTCATGGTGGATTCCTCCAAATAGTTTTTTAAAAGCGTTGATTTAAACAGCACGAACCCAACTAAGTAAGGGTTCCTACTGAGATATACGTATATCTGAACGCGAAATTAACACTTTGTAACGGGTTTTGCAAGAAACAAACACGTCTACAACATGTGGATTAGTCCGTTTGTAGGGGTAAGAGCCTGTTTTTCGGGGGAAAAAAATTTTCAATCATCCTATAAAAAAAAGAGGATGCATCCTCTTGACATCTGCCTAAGAGTGTGATTTTCCCTCACGGCATTGGACAGAGTTGTAGCATTTCGTTACGATTGCGCCGATTCAGTCTGTCTGCTGTTTTTTCAGCAATTATTCTCGTGAGGTAGTCCGATGCTCAGAAAGCGTTGCATGGTTTTCGATATGGACGGAACAGTGTATCTCGGCCCTGTCCCGATTGAGGGAACCGTCAATTTCATTAAGAAGAACTGGGGAAAAATTGATTTCCAATTCCTCAGCAATAACACATCCAAGTCGCCTGTGACCTACGTCAAACGGCTTAATTCGATGGGAATACCGGCCACGCTCGATCAAATCCTGACACCGATTACCCCGCTCATTCATTACTTAAAGAGAGTCGGAATCAAGCGCGCGTACCTCGTCGGCAATACCGACTTTGTCACATGCATGAAAGAGCGCATGCCCGAATTGACCAATACGGCCGAAGGCGCCGAAGCGGTCATTCTGGCCTACGACACGGAATTGACATACGAGAAAATCAAGACCTCGGCGTTGCTCCTTTTGGATAAGAAAGTCGAATTTCTCGCCACGCATCCGGACTTCGTGTGCCCGACAGATGCCGGTCCCCTGCCCGATATCGGCAGTTTCATTCGCATGTACGAAGCAGCCACGGGTCGCAGCCCGCAACGCATCTTCGGCAAACCCTGCACGGAAGTACTCGAACCGGTTTTAAGTAAGTACGAACGCAAGGATGTTTGCATGGTCGGCGACCGTCTGATGACCGATAAGGTTCTCGGAGAAAACGCCGGCATCGACTTTATCTTGGTGCTTTCCGGGGAAACCACCGAAGCCGATTTGCCGAAAGTGCACAAGCAGGAGCGTATAAAGGCTTTAAAACGCCTCTTTCACATCGGACCTGCCGACAAACGCCTGCCGCAAAAAACCTACATCCTACCCGATTTAGGTTCGCTTGTTTTCGAGGACGATAAATAGTTTTAAGGACGCGAGGTGAATGCGTCGGAAATGACCTCACGACTAGCCGCTCGGATGAAATAAACTACTCCTTTCGGCTAGTCTAACTAGGTAGTTTCTGCTAAACTCGCCCCGTCCGCGCGCATAGAAGTTAGCGCGAATACATTGGGAATATTTTATTAATTCTTTGTCTCTAAAATCATTGGAAAAATTATCATGATGATGAAAGAACTGAAACCCCTTGACCGCAAGGCCATGTTTGCCGAAATCGACTCCGGCAAGGAATTTGACATTGTGATTATCGGCGGCGGCGCTTCCGGTCTCGGTGTGGCGGTCGACGCCTCGAGCCAGGGGTACTCTGTCTGCTTAGTCGATGCACAAGACTTTGCCGAAGGCACGAGCTCTCGCTCGACCAAGCTCATTCACGGCGGCGTTCGCTACATGCAGAACCCGCACGATTGGGGTCTGGTTTTCGAAGCGTTGCGTGAACGCGAACTGCTTTTGAAGCTTGTTCCGAACTTGGTTCACAAGAACCCGTTCATTTTGCCGTGCTATCGCTGGTACGAAAAGGCCTTCTACGGTCTCGGACTGACCTTCTACACGATGATGGCCAAGTTCAGCTCCGGTGACGCCGGTTCTCTTTCGATTCTCTCGAAGGAAGAAACCCTTGAAAAGCTCCCGGGCATTAAGGCCGAAGGACTTTACGGCGGCGTTCGTTTCTACGACGCGCAGTTCGATGATGCCCGTATGGCGATTGCCCTGATGCACACGGCCGTTGCCCACGGTGCTGTTTGCTTGAACTATGCGGCTTGCGACGGCTTTAACCACACTGACGAAAAGATTGAGTCGATGATCATTGAAGACAAAGAAACCGGCGAAAAGCACACGGTCAAAGGCAAGATGTTCTTTAACTGCGCCGGTCCTTGGGTCGACGAAGTCCGTAAGCTTACGGGCAAGAAGGATGTCAAGCCCTTCGTTAAGGCGGCTCGCGGCTCGCACATCATTCTCGATCTGAAGAAGTTCGGCAACCCCAAGGAAGGCATGTTCATTCCGAAGACCTCCGACGGTCGCGTTCTGTTCTGCCTGCCCTGGCACGGTATGCTCGAAGTCGGTACAACCGATCTTCCCGAACCTGTGCCCGTCAACATGGATCCGAAGATTTCCGACCAGGAAATCGATTTCATGATGGCCAACTGCAACAACTACCTCAAGACCAAGGTCACGCGTGAAGACATCCTCGCGACGTTCGTCGGCGTTCGTCCGCTCTACACACCGGCCAATGCGTCCGCGAGCGGCGGCAAGACAGCCAAGGTTTCTCGCGAACACGCGATTATTCCGGAATTCGGCAACATGCTGACGATTACGGGCGGCAAGTGGACGGCCTATCGCAACATGGCCGAACACGCCATGAAGGTTGCGGCTGAAAAGGGTCTGATTCCCTCTTCTCACACCATCACGACCAAGCTCCCGCTCACGGTCGATACCGCCTTTGATGCCGAAGCCATCGAAATGCGTGCGGCTCAGGCCGAGAAGGTCGAAGACGTCGTTGATGATGTCGTTGCCTTCGCCATCCGTGAAGTCCAGGTTAGCGGTGCTCGCAATGCCGACGACGTTTTGTTCCGTCGCTTGCGCTTAGGCCAGATGAACTCCAAGCGCACCGAAGAGCTCCGTGGCCCGGTTCAGGCTGCCATTGATAAGGAACTCAAGAAGTAAGCCCTCTGTAGGCGATTTGGTAAATCACGCGATTTACCCGTAATGCAAACGACCGGTTTCCGCAAGGAGACCGGTCATTTTTTAAAAGAAGTTGAAGGCGGCGCAGGGTAGCCCTAAGGCTACGCGCTTAGAAATACAGCTTTCGGCACTCGCACTTGGGTTCGCAACTGACGCGCACCCCGAGACGCTTGAAAAGCTTTTCGTCCACATCGCTTAAAAGGACGGAAAAATGCGCGTCACAGCCGCGAAGCTTATCAATCTGACGCAACGCCTCGGCGGCAAGAGGATTGGTTTGAGCACTGACACAGAGCGCAATGAGCACTTCGTCGCTATGTAAGCGCGGGTTCATGTGACGCAGGCTTTCGATTTTTAAGCGGCAAATCGGCTCTAAGACTTCCTTGCTGATTAAATCGGTTTCCTTGTCGATTCCGCCCAAGGTTTTCAGAGCATTTAAAAGAAGCGCCGAGCATGCGCCGAGAAGCGGCGTCGTTTTGCCGGTAATCACTGTGCCGTCCGCAAGAACAAGGGCCCCGGCCGGTCCGCCCGTAAGTTTTTCTTTCTCAAGGCTTGCAGCCACGGCGGGCAAAATGTCGGACGTAATCCCGGCCTGCTTCATCAAAAGTTCCAGCTTGTAGACAACGGCTGCATCGGCTCTCCCGCGCACCTGATCGACCAAGGCGCGATAGTAACGACGCAAGATTTCCAAATACGAAGCCTGGCAACACACCGCATCGTCCACGATGCAGTTGCCGGCCATATTCACGCCCATATCGGTCGGAGACTTGTACGGGCAATGGCCTAAGATTTTTTCAAAAATAGCCCTCAGGACCGGAAAGATTTCCACGTCACGGTTGTAATTGACCGTTGTGACGCCGTAGGCATCCAAATGGAAGGGATCGATCATGTTGACGTCATTTAAATCGGCCGTCGCCGCTTCGTACGCGAGGTTAACCGGGTGTTTGAGCGGAAGGTTCCAAATCGGGAAGGTTTCGAACTTGGCGTACCCGGCTTTCACGCCGCGTTTGTGCTCGTGGTATAGCTGCGAGAGGCACGTAGCCATCTTGCCGCTTCCCGGCCCCGGAGCCGTCACGACAACAAGCGGATGCGTCGTTTCGATGTATTCGTTTTTGCCGTACCCTTCGTCGCTCACAATCAAAGCCAGGTTATGCGGATATCCGGCAATCGGATAATGTTTGTACGAGCGCACGCCGAGAGCCGACAAGCGTCGCATGAAGGCATCGGCCGCCGGCTGTCCGTTGTACTGGGTAATAACGACCGATCCGACGAAAAACCCGAGGTTGCGAAAAACATCAATCAGACGCAACACGTCGTCTTCGTAAGCAATGCCGAAATCGGCGCGAATCTTATTTTTTTCGATATCGGGAGCTGCGATGGCAACGACGATTTCCACATCGTTTTTCATCTGAGAGAGCATGCGGATTTTGCTGTCGGGCTCAAACCCCGGGAGCACGCGCGAAGCGTGATAGTCATCGAAAAGCTTGCCGCCGAATTCCAAGTAAAGCTTGCCGCCGAATTTGGCAATGCGTTCTTTGATGTGTGCCGATTGGGTTTCAATGTACTTTGCGTTATCAAATCCGATTTTGGCCACGGCACTTTCCCCTTTCCGATTGTTGCGATGTGAAGTCGACGATGTGTTCAAGACAAACAGAAAAGGGCAGTCAATAAAAAAACTGCCCCTAGTTTTTCGTATTGTACTGAAACAGAGAAGACCGAGCCGCCGTTAAGTCTGAAAAATGCAACGCCTCGGTCCATCGACCTTGACAGCCCTTCAATGCAAAACGCGGGGCTGCCCCCGCGCTTTGTTGTTCCTACGTCCAATCTTTATTTGGAATGTTTGGCAATCTTGTAGACACCGACTGTGAGCATCGGCAGAGCAAACAAGACCAGGAATCCCCAGCAGGCCGTACCGTACCCCTTGACAATCAGACCTAAGAGGCCGAAGGCAGAAACAGCAACACCTAAAGCCACGGGAATGATGGTGACAGCCGGCGCAAACCACGAGGGCTCTTCGTGACCCGTTTTACGGTATGCCACCTGGAAGCGATCGACCACGGCCTTGACAAAGCCTGTCGCCGTTTCCATGAGCGTTACGAACAACACGAGCTCAAACGTCCAGAAAAGCCACGGCATATGGATGCGATCGAAAATCGCGAGTACCGGAACCGTCGAATTGACGACATTGGAAAAGTCGCAACCCATCGTCAAAAGAAGCATCATTCCCGGGAAGATACCGAGGAAACCGGCGAGAATGCCGCTGATAATCGATTCGGAGCGAGACGTAAATCCGCGAACCGTGTAAAGCACGAGCGGCACGACAACGAGGTTATAAAAGCTGTACTGCAGACCGTGCATAAACCAGCCGTCGGCCACTTCTCCCTTACCGATTTCCGCTGCAATGTTTGCACCGAACTTCACAAAGACAATCACCATGAAGATCAGGTACACCGAGCAAAGCACATACGACCAAATCGACAGGGCCTTCTCGACCATTTCCGTTCCTTTGAAAACGAGGAACAGAACGCCGGCAGACAAAAGCGCCACACCAACCCACTGGTTAAACCCGAGCTTTTCGATAATGGCCCCGGCACTGGCATTGACAACCCCCATGACGATGAGGAACATAATCCAGTAGCACAGGTCATAGAGGAATGCGCACGGTCCGAGAATGTGTTTCATCATCGAACCGTAATCGAATGTCTGCATCACGCGGCAAAATTCAAACGTCACGGCGCACACAAGGCTCCAGCAAAGGAACGTGACGGCAACACCGAGCAGACCGCCGAACATGCCGCTCACGCCGAAGAACTGCGCGATTTCCGCACCCGTTCCGTAACCGCCGCCGATTAGAATCGACTGGAAGACCAGACCGGGCACAAGAAGCCTGATAAATTTATTTTTAAGCATTTTTAAATCCGTTTTTCTGTTAGGGCGCAACTGTTACCAGCCTGCGCGGAACTTGAGTACATCGTCGGAGATTTCTCCGCGTTCGTATTCGGTCATGGCCGCATCCATGATTTCAAAACCGCGAGTCAAAAGCTCCGGCGAAATCGTCAGAGGCGGCTGAATGCGCAAAATCCACCCGGCGAGCGAAATCACCACAAGACCCTTTTCGTAAGCTCGGAAAAGAATCTTGAAGACTCCGTCCGTATCGGGCGAGCCGTCCTCCTTTTGAATGCCGATTCCCATGGAAAAGCCCAAGTTCCGAGTAAAGGCAACAAGTTTGGGATGCTTGGCCTTCAAATCCGCCGCTAACTTTTCGAGCAATGCAATATTGCTTTTCAGGTGCGTCTGAAACGCCTCGGATTGGAAGTAATCGAACTGAGCAATACCGGCTGCGCAGGCAATGGAATTGCCGCCTAACGTAAATAGGTGCGCCGGAGCCGGCAGGCAGTCCATGATTTCGTCGCGCGCCATGAAAGCGCCGAGCGTGAGCGTGGCGCCCACGGATTTACCCATAATGATGCCGTCCGGAACGATGCCGTAATGTTCGATGCCAAAGAACTTACCGGTACGGTAAAAGCCCTGCTGGACTTCCTCGGAAATAAAGAGGATGCCGTATTTCTTGCAGGTCTCGTAGAGTTTTTTCATGAAGATCGGATGAGCCGGCAAGATACCGCCGTCGCCCTGCACGGGTTCGATGACCATAGCGGCCACTTCCGTTGCGGGCAAGTACGTGGAAAACGCCGTTTCCATCGCCTTCATGCAATCGCGTTCGACCTCTTCGTCGCTCTTGTCGATTCCGTAAAACGGGAAGGGGTAAATCTCAGGCAGAAACGGCCCCATCTTCGCGTGCATACGTGTCGAGCACGTTGTCATCGAGCACGAACCGTACGTATTGCCGTGATAGCCGTTGATGAAAACAATGATCTTCTGACGACCCGTGAATGCACGGGCAAACTTAACGGCGGCATCGTTGGCGTCGCTCCCGCAGTTTCCGAAACAAATCTTGGCCTTGACGCCGCCCGGATACACGGAAACAAGGCGCTCGGCATACTCGGTCGTCTGCTCGTTATACGTATAGGCGGCCGTGTACTGCGTGAACTTCTTGAGCTGCTCTTCAATGGCCTTGGTAATAATAGGGTTGGAGCTCCCGATGTTCAATGACGAGGCGCTGGACAAAAAATCAATGAACTTATTGCCGTCCAAATCCGTAATGACACTGCCCTCTACCTTGGCAATCGCGAGAGGATAGTACGAAAGATGTTGGCACGGTGCGACAACTTTTTCGTCGCGCTCGACCAGGGAATTGCATCGATCGAGTTTCATTTAATGGTCACTCCTGAAAAAAATGCGTTAACAAAAAAACGTCGACACATCGAGTTATCGGCGTCTTGCTGAATTCTCTTCTATCGATTGACCGGGCGCATCAGCGCTAGAGCAAACCTATTTTGATTAATATCAAAAAGAGCACAACACGTCCTAGGGCATTGTGCTTAAGTGGCGATTGACCGTGTTGTAGGCAAGGCTCATAATGACAAGACCTTGCGCTCCGATTGACAAAGCGCGAAGGCTTGACAATAAAACGTTTTTCTCTTGCTTTGAGAAACTCGTACCAATAAAAAAGGAAGAAAATGAATCGAGACCGTCTCGGAAGTCGTTTGGGCTTCATTCTCTTGAGCGCCGGTTGTGCCATCGGTTGCGGCAACGTGTGGAAATTCCCGTGGTTAACGGGGCAGTTCGGCGGCGGCGCTTTTGTGCTGATTTATCTATTTTTCCTTGTCATCCTCGGTTGGCCCGTCATGACAATGGAATTTGCGCTCGGTCGTGCCAGTCAGAAAAGCCCCGTGCACATGTATCAGGTTTTAGAGCCTGCCGGCACAAAGTGGCATTGGCACGGGATTGCCGCCCTAATCGGTAACGTCGTGTTGATGATGTTTTACATGGTCGTGACCGGCTGGATGCTGCAGTACTTCTTTTACACGGCAACCGGAGAGTTTTCCGGAAAAACTCCGGTTCAAGTGGCCGAAGGGTTCGGAGCTTTACTTGCCGACCCGACCACACAGATTCTCGATACGGTCCTTATTGCCGGATCGGCCTTTCTCATCCTCTCCTTTAGTTTGCGCGGCGGTCTGGAACGCATCACGAAGTGGATGATGATGGCTCTGATTGTCATCATGGTCATCGTTGCCGTCAACAGTCTTTTTATGGACGGCGTGAAAGAAGGTCTTCGCTTTTACCTCCTACCGGACTTTGGCAAAATCACTTGGGATGTCGTTGTCGCCGCCATGAACCAAGCCTTCTTCACGTTAAGTCTCGGTATCGGTGCCATGGCGATTTTCGGAAGCTACATTGATAAAGACCACACCTTAGGGGGCGAATCCGTTCGCGTGATTCTTTTGGATACGTTCGTTGCCATCACGGCCGGCCTGATTATCTTCCCGGCATGCTTTACGTACGGCGTTAAGCCCGATGCCGGTCCAAGCTTGATTTTCGTGACGCTGCCGAACATCTTTAACAATATGCCGATGGGGCAGTTCTGGGGGGCTCTGTTCTTTATCTTCATGATGTTTGCCTGCTACTCGACCGTTTTGGCTGTCTGTGAAAACATCCTGGCGTGCATGCGCGATTTAACCGGATGGTCTCGTCGCAAAACGGCGTGGATCTGCGGTATCGGCATGGTGATTCTGACGCTCCCGTGCGCACTCGGCTTTAACGTGCTCTCGAACATCCACCCCTTGGGCGGCAATTCCGGCATCATGGACTTAGAAGACTTTATCGTCAGCAACTGTCTGTTGCCGCTCGGAAGTCTGGTTTTCGTTCTCTTTTGCACAGCTAAAAACGGCTGGGGCTGGGATAACTTCATTGCCGAAGCCAATACAGGCTCCGGGCTCATGTTCCGCAAGGGCCTGCGCTTTTACTGCACCTACGGGCTTCCGCTCATCATATTAGTCATCTTCATTGCCGGTATCCTGCCGTTTTTCAAATAGTTAAGTACCGGTTAACCCATCGCCTAAACGGCGGCAGATGCTTTCTGCCGCCGTTCTTCCATGCGCACACCCATTCGGAATTCCGGCATGTTTTCGTGCATACAGGCTCTTGTCGTTCTCGCTTAGGGACCGAGGAAACTGCGCCTCGCTTTTGCATTCGATCTTTGCGATAATTCAGGAGGTTTTTTCGGGAGGCTATCGTGCAAACACCGCTTATCGATCCGGTTATCTCTGTTGAAAAACTCAAGGCGCTCCGAGAGCGTAGCGACCTAGTTATTTTGGACTGCCGAGGGTCTCTTACGGCTCCGGGTGCCGGAAAACTTCTTTTTGATGCGGGTCACATTCCCGGAGCCTCTTACATCGATATGACGCAAGACATCACCGGCACGCGTACGGGCACGAACGGCCGTACGCCGATGGTCGATTCTGCGACCTTTGCTCAAACGCTGCGCCGTCTCGGGACCAACACAACAAGTACCGTTGTCGTCTACGACATGGGGCTGATGAACTTTGCGCCGCGCGTGTGGTTTACCGTGCGCTCCGCAGGTTTAGTAAACGCCTTTGTTTTAGACGGCGGATTTGACGCCTGGCAAAAAAGCTCCTGCCCGCTCGAAACCGTTGAGGTGCCTAAAACCCCGGGGAACTTTACAGCCGCCACCAGTTCCGAACGCATTTTTTCCACTGAGGAAATTGAACAAAATCTTTTAACGCACCGGTATCTACTCCTCGATGCTCGCATCGAGGAGGTATATCTCGGGGCTAGCGCTGGACTCGACGGAAAATCCGGTCATATTCCGGGCTCTGTCAACCACCCGAATCGCCTCAACGTCGGAACAAACGGAAAGTTTCTTGATACGGATACTTTGCGCCAAATTTTCATGCACTTGAGCGAAGGACAGCCCGAGCGCGTTATTCACACGTGCGGCTCCGGAATTGCAGCGTGCGGAAACCTGCTTGCGATGCGCCATGCGGGACTTACGAGTGCCGGCGTTTACATCGGAAGTTTTTCCGCTTGGATCAGCGACCCGTCGCACCCAGTCAGCACCGAAGACGAAGGTTAAATCCGTGCTCTCCCGGACGGGAAAAGTCATGTTTTTTCGGGCGTTTTTTCAAAGAAAACCGTATTAAAATTTTCCCTCTTAACGCGCAAAGGGTGCGCGTGTCTTTGTTTCGGATTTTTTCTCCATGACTCAGGATACTTCCGCCACACGTCTTGAAGACCTAAAAAAATGTAAGACTCTGTGTGAGTTCGTTCCCTTAAGAGCTCGGCAGATTCCCCAGACCGTGGCACTTCGTCAATACGACCGCAAAGAAAAGGCTTGGAAAGACGTTACATACGCATCGCTCGATAAGCAGATTACGGCGTGGAGACGAGCCCTAGAAGCCTTGCATTTGGAACGCGGAGCGCGCGTTGCCATTTTGCTCAATAACTCCGTGGATGCGGTTTTAGCCGATCAGGCGGTTTTGGCAAACGGGCTGATTCCCGTTCCGCTTCACGCCATCGACACCCCGGGGTCTTCGGCGTTTATTCTCATCGACAGTCAGTCCTCGGCTTTAATTACCAACAAAGCCGACCGCTGGGGTCTGATTGAGAAAACCAACGTTCCGATGCCCGATTTGAAACACGTCATCCTCACGGAAGAAACCGGCATCAACGAAAAAGACGAGCATCGGCAGATTTTAAGCAAGGACATTTGGCTGGCTTCCGGCAAAGACATTCAAGAACTTCCCGAAGGTCCGAAATCCGAAGACCTTGCGGCCATTGTCTACACATCGGGTACGACAGGACGCCCAAAGGGCGTGATGCTCACGCACCACAATGTTGTGGAAAACGTCATCGCTACGTTAATTCACATTGCTCCGGCTCCCAAACCCGGATACATTTTCCTCTCGTTTTTGCCCCTATCGCATACATTCGAGCGTACGGCCGGCTACTACTTGGCTTTAGGCATGGGCTGCACGATTACCTACAACCGCTCGATTATGTTGCTTGCCGAGGATTTGCGCACCGTCAAGCCGGACGTTTTGATTTCCGTCCCGCGTATTTACGAAAAGATTTACGCTCGCATCAACGAGCAGCTCGGAAAGAAACCTGCGATTGCACGCTGGCTCTTTAACTGTGCCGTCAACGTCGGGTGGCGCAAGTTCTGTGCCGAAAACAAGCTCCCGGTCCCGAAAAGTCCTTGGCAATTTGCCGATAGCTTCACGGGTCCGATTTTGAAAAAACTCGTTGCCGATAAGGTCCTCGAGCAGTTCGGCGGGAACCTCAAAGTCGCCATTGCAGGCGGCGCCGCCTTAAACGGCAAAGTCGCTCGCGTATTCGGAGGACTCGGCTTAGCGCCCATTCAGGGTTACGGCATGACCGAGGCCTCGCCCATTATCGCCGGCAACTCTTTAACGCTCAATCAACCCGATACGGTCGGAAAACTCTTTCCCAACCTGCAGATGCGCTTAGCGCCGGAAACCCATGAAATTCAAATTCGCGGCAGTTCCATTATGAAGGGTTACTGGAAGCGGCCGGAAGACACCGCGCGCGTTCTGGACTCCGAAGGGTGGCTCAGCACGGGCGATGTCGGGGAGATTAATGAAACCGGGCTTTTGCGCATCAAAGGTCGCATCAAGGAAATCATCGTCACGAGTACAGGCGAAAAGGTTCCGCCGGTTGACCTGGAACTGGCACTTGAAACCGATCCTCTCTTCTCGCAGGCCTATGTCGTCGGGGAAAACAAACCCTTTATCAGCGCCGTGACGGTGTTAAATCCCGAAGAGTGGAAAAAACTTGCCGCGGAACTTAAGGTCAGCGCCAGTGAGGCCAGTTTGAAATTAACGAGTGTGCGTACGGCGATTCTCAAGCGCGTAAAAGCCGCCGCCGCGGACTTCCCCCACTACGCCCTGCCGCGCAAGGTGCTTTTAACACTCAAGCCCTGGACGATTGAAAACGGGCTTTTAACGCCGACGTTAAAGCTCAAGCGCACGCCGCTTGCCAAATTCTTCAAGAAAGAAATCGACGAGATTTACGAGAAGCACGACAAATAGGCAAGGCGTTTTTCTCACATCCAAGAGAGGCAACGGGAAGTCCGTTGCCTCTTTTTTCCGTTCGTTGCGCGCTCGGTGTAGCTTTTCTGCGGTCCAATGGACGAAAGTCAGCCTTGAAATATTTGGATATTTCATAGAATCTTCAGTGTACTGAAGATTGCTAGCGCAACTTTCTTTTCGGGCTCTTACGATGATTTCTCATGATGACGTTGTGGTCTCTTTGGCAGACTATGAAGCACTGATTGCGACCTTGCCGCTCGTGCGCCGGGACTATCCGATTGCCGACAACATCAACTATTGCTTTGTCGGGATTCGGCGTTGCGGAAAGTCCTACCTCATGTACCAACGCTATCAGGAATTACTTGCTCGAGGTGTTTCTCCCGCTCAGATGCTTTATGTGTCTTTTGAAGACGAACGCTTAAGCGGGATTACGGTACAGGAACTGAATCGCCTGCTTGAGATTAAGCAGGAAATGACAGGCGGTGCCCCCCCCCTACGGTACCTCTTTCTTGACGAGATTCAGAATGTTGACGGATGGGAGCACTTTGCGCGACGGTTAGCCGATATGAAGTTTTCCGTCTACATCACGGGGAGCAACGCCAAAATGCTGAGCACCGATGTGGCCAGCACCCTCGGCGGACGCTTTATGGTCAAGGAACTATATCCGTACAGTTTTCGTGAATTCCTTGTGGCCTCAGGTCTTGCTTTATCGCAGGGCCTACCGAAAAGCACCGCCGAAAAAGCCCGCGTTGCCGCTGCGTTTCATCCCTTTTTAAATTACGGTGGCTTTCCGGAAATCCTCGATGTTTCCATCAAGCTGGACTACCTTAACAACGTGTACAAAACCATCTTCTTAGGAGACATCGTTCGCAGAAACCGAATTCGAGACCCCGAAGGTGTCGCTGTTCTTCTGAAAAAAATCGCCAAAGCCGTCACAAAGCCGATTTCCGTGAATCGCCTGAAAAACACGGCCTCCGATGTGGGATTTCCGATGAGTCCGGCAACGGTGATGAACTACTTAAGTTTCGTAAGCAACTCCTGACGAAAGTCAGAAGCTTTATTGTTACCGTCTTAAGTAGACGGCTCAACATAAGGCTGGTCTTACTGCAGCCCTTGAGACATCAGCTGATATCCCAAACCGAGCAGGTTCCGACTCGCATTTAAGTCGGCGTGCGCCAGGTAACCACAAGAGCACTGGAAGTGGTGTTTTTTACGCACACCGATTTTCCCACAATGGGCACAAGTCTGACTCGTGTAGCGAGGGTCGACAAACATCACTTCCATCCCTTCCTGAACGGCCTTGTAGACGATCATCTGCTGCAGTTCCCTGAAGGGCCACCGATGCAGACGGGCACGGACTCGAAGGTTGGCTTTGATGCGTTCACGAATATGCGTCAGATTTTCAAGAATAATCAACTTTTTATTCTTACCCTTCGCTTCGTTGACAATCTCACGGCTTACGACATGGTTGACATGTGCCACTTGGCGTCTTTCCCGGCGGGAAGCCTTCCGAAGATGCTGTTTAGCACTTCGTGAGCCGTTGCGCTGAAGACGCGTACGTAGACTTTGTTTTCTATCGCGATTGTGCTTGAGCTTTCCGGCTTTCCACAGTTTCCCTGTGGAAGCGGCAGCCATATTATTTTCTCCTACATCAACCCCCATCATCACTTCTTTCGTCTGAAGTTCTGAGGGAGAAACGGGTTGAACTTCGTTTTCGATGGTTATGTGCAGTTCCCAAAAATCCGGTCGCTTTCCGTAACCGCGATGCAGCACGAGATTACTTTCTTTGCGTTTGCCGGAAGCGAGCAACAAGCGCTGGCGATCTCCCGGTGCCAACGTCGCTTCCACTCGTCCTTTCAGGGTGTAAAGACTGACGGTGCCGTTATCTCGGTAGGTGATCGTGTTCTTATCGAGATGCACCGAGGGATTCCTAAAGGAGATCGCCTTGAGTTCCGGCTGTTTCAGCTGCTGCGGGTGATTCGCCAATTCCGTCTTATAGGCCGACGAGACGGAGCGAATCACGTTGCACGCTAATTGTGCCCCCAGCGCAGGGAACCTCTCGCGGATTTTCGGATAGGCCTCGTGGTGCAAGGAGAATCGCTGCCATAAACGGCTTTCTTTGTTTTTGCAAACGATGGGCACGACAAAATTGCAGGCATCCCGATAGAGCGCATGGGTCTCTGATAATTTGGCGGAATCCTCCGGGCTGACCGTCAGACGAACACAAACCGTCCGGTTAAGTTTCGTCAACTTAACCAGCTTACCGGCGTCCTTGGATGTGTTCAGTCCTTTCAATGTACTTCCCCTGGGTTCAACAATGTCCCCTTCACGTGTCATATCATACCGGCAACGTTCAGCAAAAACTATGGGAGCCCTTCAAAATCAAGCTTTGCCGCGATTCCTCTCGCGACTAAAGTCGCAAGTTTCCTCGCGGCATTTCTATGAAGTCGTTATCCCGGGAGACTTGCCGGTCAAGCGAAAAACCGAACGAAATCCGAGGACATTTCGAGGTGTCGGAGATGCTTGCCGTTTCTTTTGATAAATCACGGATTTTCTCCTTATGCACTACAATTTGTCCGGCCGAAACGTTATAAATTGTCCGACTGGTACAAAGCATTTTGTCCGCCCTTCCGATTGGCGCGGATGAGTCCGGTGCTTGATAGGTGAGTAGGGTAGGGAGGAAAAAATGCCGTTAGTCATCATTAAGGTCACGGGAGGCTCGGAAGCTCCGACCTTCGAGCAAAAAGAGGAACTGATTCGCGGGGCAACGGATCTTGTCGTCTGAGTCTTGGGAAAGAACCGAGCGACGACATCGGTGATTATCGAGGAAGTGCCACCCGAGAATTGGGGAATCGGAGGCCTTAATACACCGGCAAGAAGGCGCCTTGAAGGAAAGGACGTTCCTAAGAACCCTTAAAACCTTGCCCGAGAGGCAAAATTAGCGAGGTCGGTAGAGTAACTCGAAAAAAAGCAACAGGGCGGCTCCGGAACAAATCGCAATATCCGCGACGTTAAAGGCCGGCCAGTGCAGTAGACCGATATGAAAGTCTAAAAAGTCCACAACGGCTCCGCGAAGGATTCGATCGAGGGCGTTGCCGAGAGCTCCGCCTAAAATCAGGGTTAGCGGAAAAGCCGTTGTCGCCTTGTCGCATTCCCGGTAAATCCAATAGACAAGGGCCACGCTCACAGCGAGCGCAAGTCCGATAAAAAGAGGTGCCTGCCAGCCGCCGGCATCGCTTAAAAAAGAAAAAGCGGCGCCGGTGTTTCTTAGATAACAGAGATTGAAGAAATCCGTTACACGGACAAATTCACCGAAGTCAAAGCGATCGACAACGACATCTTTGGTCCACTGGTCAATCAGGACAACGCAAAGCGCCGCACCGATCCACAGGGCAAAGCACGATAAACCGCGCTTTGCCGAAGGTTCGCAGTTGCCGTTGCCGTGCATCGCTTTATCTAGGCAAAGTGCCGCGTTTCACCCGAACCGAATAAGTTCAGGCAGCAGCGCGGGCAGATTTCCGGGTGAGCGGCATCAGACCCGACACCGTCCACGTAGTGCCAGCAACGAGCACACTTTTTGGCTTGGCTCTTGGTGACGGTCACCGTAAGGTTCCCGTCGGTCGCTTGCGTGAGCACTGCCTTGGAGGTCATCGTCACAAAGCGTAGCTCATCGCCGAGCGTTGCCAACACGGCGTACGTATCGGCCGGAGCGGCAATTGCGGCTTCTGCCTGTAGGCTCGAGCCGATTTGGCCTTCGGTGCGAAGTTCCTCGATTTTCTTGAGGACTTCGCCGCGCACGGAGCGGATGGCATCCCATTTCGCTAGGAGCGCATCCTTATCGGCAATGACCGGGAGCTCGTGATAAAGCTCGGTAAAGACGGTACCCGAGGCGTTGGGACTAAAGACCGCAAAGGCTTCTTCGGCCGTAAACGAAAGAATCGGAGCCATCAGGCGCAGGAACGAGGCCGTGATGTGCCAAAGAGCCGTCTGTGCCGAGCGACGCGGTAGTCCCTTCGTTTGCGTTGTATAGAGGCGATCTTTCAGGATATCGAGGTAAA
Source organism: uncultured Sutterella sp. (assembly GCA_900544335.1). Classification (GTDB taxonomy): domain Bacteria; phylum Pseudomonadota; class Gammaproteobacteria; order Burkholderiales; family Burkholderiaceae_F; genus Duodenibacillus. The sequence continues at coordinate 2,707 of UQUS01000029.1, read as the reverse complement.
AGCTTCCCAAGTCGTCGCTGGCAAAGCTCGTTAAAAGCGACGTGACCTGATGGAACTGATACTGGTCGTTAAGCTTTAAGACACAATCCTGAATCTGCGCGATACGAGCAATGGCCCAGCGGTCGATTTCGAGCATGTCATCAAGCGGCACGGCATCGGTCTTGATGTCAAAGTCGCTTGTGTTCGCAAGGAGGAACCGCAGCGTATTGCGAATACGACGGTAGCTGTCGACGACGCGTTTGATAATCGTCGGTCCGATTCTCAGTTCGCTCGTGTAATCGGTCGAAGCGACCCAGAGGCGGCAGATTTCCGCACCGAACTTATCGCAGATTTCCTGCGGTGAGACGGTGTTGCCCTTACTTTTACTCATCTTCTCGCCGTTTTCATCGACAAGGAACCCGTGCGTTAAAAGAGCGTTGTACGGGGGGCGATTGTCAAGCATCGTCCCGATTAAAAGCGAAGAGTGGAACCAGCCGCGGTGTTGGTCGCTTCCTTCCAGATATAGGTCTGCCGGGTATCCGAGTTCTTTTTTGTGGCTACCGCGCATGACGGTTGCGTGCGTGGCACCCGAATCGAACCACACGTCGAGAATGTCGTTGACCTTCTCGTAGCGAGCGGCTTCTTCGGCCGGCATGAAGTCTTCGGCCTTAGCGCGTGCCCAGGCTTCGATGCCTTCTTTAGCAACACGGTCGGCGACTTCATACATGATTTCGATGGTTCTCGGATGGAGTTCCCCCGTTGTCTTTTCCAAGAAGAACGGAAGCGGAACACCCCAATTACGCTGACGCGAGATGCACCAGTCCGGGCGATTTTCAATCATCGCGTGCAAGCGGTTGTAACCCCATTGCGGAATGAACTTGGTGGCATCGACTCCGCGCAGTGCGGCTTTGCGTAGGCTTTCGGCAGGAGCCTTAAAGCCCAAAATCGGCTGGCTGTCGACCGTCGGGTCGTCCATGCGTACGAACCACTGGCTTGTGGCGCGGTAAATGAGCGGTGTCTTGTGGCGCCAGCAGTGCATGTAACTATGCGTCATCGTGCCGACGGCAAAGAGGGACCCGGCGACTTTCATCGCATCGACAATCTTAGGCTGCGCTTTCCAGATGAGCATCCCTCCGAACAGGGGCAAATCATCGACATAGTGACCGTTACCCTGAACGGGGTTCAGGATTTCGTCATTGGTCATACCGTAGGCTTTGCAGGTGACAAAGTCATCGGCGCCGTATGCCGGAGCCGAGTGCACGATACCCGTGCCGCACGAAGCTTCAACGTATTCGGCCGGAATGACAACGGACGTGCGTTTGTAGCCCGCGTCTAAGCTCGCAAGAGGATGCCAGAACTTTAGGTCCTTAAAGGAGGAGCCCTTGGTTGTGGCGACGGTCTTACCAGTAAAGCCGTAACGTTTTAAGGCGGACTCCGCAAGGCTTTGTCCGAGAATGACGTACTTGTCGCCGCAGTCAATTAAGTCGTAGTCCAAATCCGGATGCACGTTCAGTGCCTGGTTTGCCGGAATCGTCCAGGGCGTTGTCGTCCAAATGACGATGTAGCAAGGCTTATCAATCTTCGTGCCGTAGGCTTTTTCAAGCGCCGGTTTGCTCTCGTCAGTCAAAAGGAACGCCACATCGATTTCGTAACCTTCGATGTCCTTGTATTCGACTTCGGCTTCGGCCAGGGCCGAGCAGCAGTCAAAGCACCAGTTAACAGGTTTAAGACCCCGGTACACGTATCCTTTCTTGATGATGTCGGCAAGGACGCGAATTTCTTCGGCTTCCGTTTCGTAGTGCATCGTCACGTAAGGATTGTCCCAGTCGCCCAAGACGCCTAAGCGCTTGAATCCTTCGCGCTGACGATCGATTTGCTTGTAGGCGTAGGCACGAGCTTTGGCGATGACTTCGTCTCGTGCGAGTCCCTTGCCAAATTGCTTTTCAATCTGGATCTCAATGGGCATGCCGTGGCAGTCCCAGCCCGGCGTATAGGGCACATCAAACCCGGAAAGCATCTTGGACTTGTTGATGATGTCCTTGAGAATCTTATTTAGGGCGTGACCCATGTGAATGTCGCCGTTGGCATACGGGGGACCGTCGTGCAGCAAGAATTGCGGACGGCCGGCACGCGCCTCGCGGACGGCTTTGTAGACACCCTTGGTGTCGATTTCTTTGACCCAAATCGGTTCGCGTTTGGGTAAGTCGCCGCGCATCAGGAAGGCGGTTTCAGGTAAATTCAACGGATATTTTTTCGCCGCGGACGCGGCATTGTCGGCTTTTGCCATGCGGTTTCTCCAGGCCCCCTCGGGCTCTTCTGGTTAAACAAAGAAATTTTTACGCCTCGTGAAAAGGCGAGGGTGCGATTGTAGCCGAGACCCGTAAAGCGATTCAACGGCAAAGTAAGGAGTTTTGCGTAGTTAGGGAAGGTCAGTATTTTTTCAAAAGCCGTGTTTTGTCAACAAAGGTTGTTCCGAAAACTCGTAGCACATTTTAAAAATTTCGATACGGTTTTCTCCCTGCGCGAACATCAAGCAAGTTGCCATTAGGCAACACAAAAAAGTGTTTAATATCAAGTCCTGCCCCGATACTCATATCACCGACACCAGAGGCAACGGCAACGCTACGAATGATTGTGGCAGAAGTGACAAGAGAGCCCGCATTTGAGCGAGCTTCAGTAAATTGCCTCTAACGCTGAGGGCACGGGGCCCTCAGCCCATCGATCCAAA
>UQUS01000028.1 GCA_900544335.1 uncultured Sutterella sp. | reverse complement strand
TCACTGGCTTAAAAAGTATCCCGAGGACCGCGTCGTCTGTTTGGATAAGCTCACGTATGCGGGCAATCTATCGACGCTCGAGCAGGCCCTCAAGAATCCGAATTTTCGCTTTTGTAAGATTGATATTTGCGATCGCCAAGCCGTTTACGACCTTTTTGAGCAAGAGCACCCCGATGCGGTCGTGAACTTTGCCGCCGAAAGTCACGTCGATCGCTCTATTGAAAATCCGGAAGTGTTTTTGCAAACCAACATTCTCGGTACAGCTTGCCTGATGGATGCGTGCCGCAAATACGGAATCGGACGCTATCATCAGGTTTCGACCGATGAGGTCTACGGAGATCTTCCGCTTGACCGTCCGGATTTGCTTTTTACGGAAAACACACCGCTACATACGAGTTCGCCATACAGCAGTTCGAAGGCAGGCGCCGATTTACTCGTTCTTGCGTATCACCGCACCTATGATTTGCCGGTCACGATTACGCGGTGTTCGAATAACTACGGTCCGTATCACTTCCCGGAAAAACTCATTCCGCTCATGATTATCAACGCGTTGGCCGACAAGCCCCTTCCGGTGTACGGCGAGGGTCTGAATGTGCGCGATTGGTTGTATGTTGAAGATCACTGCGAAGCGATTGATGCCGTCGTCCATAACGGACGGGTCGGGGCAATCTACAACGTCGGCGGGCACAACGAAATGCGCAATATCGACATCGTTCGTCTGATTTGCCGGGAACTCGGAAAGCCCGAGTCGCTGATTCGCCATGTTCAGGACCGTAAAGGACACGATAGGCGCTATGCCATCGATCCGACGAAGATTCACGACGAACTCGGTTGGATGCCGAAAACACGGTTTGCCGACGGCATCAAGAAAACCATTGACTGGTACCTAGCTAATCGTCCGTGGTGGGAGAAAATCGTCTCGGGTGAATACCGTTCGTACTACGAAAAAATGTACGGGCATCGCGCCGTTTTGTAAGGAGCAAGTCATGAAAGTGTTTGTCACGGGTGTGAATGGTCAGCTCGGGCATGACGTTGTCAATGAACTTAGTGCGCGCGGCCATACGGCAATCGGCTCGGATTTAAAGCCGGTTTATTCGGGCATTGCCGACGGCACGTTTGTGACGCGAGCTCCGTATATCTCGCTTGACATTACGCGAGAGGACGCTGTCTTTAAGGCTATCGACCAAGTTAAACCCGATGCCCTCGTTCACTGCGCGGCCTGGACGGCCGTCGATGCGGCCGAAGAGCCGGACAATCGAAAGACTGTTTTTGCCGTAAACGAAGAGGGTACACGCCACATCGCTCGGGCTTCTCGCGCCGTTCATGCCAAGATGGTGTACATCAGTACCGATTACGTGTTTGACGGTACGGGGACCGAGCCCTGGCAGGCCGATTGCACCGAGTTTGCGCCGCAAAACGTGTACGGTGAGTCCAAGCTTGCCGGTGAAAAGGCGGTTCGTGAAACGCTCGAAAGCTACTTTATCGTGCGCACGGCTTGGGTCTTCGGTCTTAACGGCAAGAATTTTGTTCGAACGATGGTCACGTTAGGTAAAACCCATCGGCAACTGCGGGTTGTCAGCGACCAAATCGGGACGCCGACGTATACGCCCGATTTGGCACGCCTTCTGGTGGACATGGTGCAGACCGAGCGGTTCGGCACCTATCATGCGACCAATGAAGGGGGCTTTATCAGTTGGGCGGATTTTGCAACCGAAATCTTCCGTCAGACCGGGCAGGACGTAGAAGTTTTTCCGGTGACAACGGCCGAGTACGGGCTATCTAAGGCCAAGCGTCCCTTTAACAGCCGCTTGTCCAAGGAAAAACTGGCGCAAGCCGGATTTGAAAGACTTCCGACGTGGCAAGATGCCTTGACGCGATACCTGAAGGAAGCAACGCTTTAATCGGAAAAGAGCCCCGGCGCATCGGGGCTCGGTTGGTTCTAGAAGGTGTACTTCAACCCGATTCCGGCTTCGATTTCCTTCGTGTATCCGTGACCTTGCTCACGCTCCACGTACCCATAGCAGCGCAGGTTGTCCGTCAGATTCGCGTTGTAGTTAAGACCGTAATAAAGGCGGTGCTTCTCAGGGGGTATGTTGCTCGGCTTTTCTTTTTTTACATGGAGCAAAAAAGGAGAAAAACGCCGATAGCGCGGTAAAATCTAACGAAACGCTGTGGTTTTGCAAAAAGGGATGTTTGACGAGGTCGCCGAAAAAAGAAAATCCCCGGAAAACACATCCCGAGGATTCAAATCGGTGGTGCCCAAGACTGGACTCGAACCAGCATGCCTTGCGGCGCTGCGACCTGAACACAGTGCGTCTACCAATTTCGCCACTTGGGCAGCGAGGTTGCGCAGTATAACACGGGATTATTAATTTGGACGGAATGCGCATGGCATCGAGAAAGAAAAAACTACAGGATATCGCGTCTGTTTTTCCTAAGCCGGATGTTCCCGTAAAACAAGGACAAGTCAAGAAACTGTGCCGTCGGGTTTTGGCTCTGCTCAATGAAAGCCATAAGACCGGGACACCGGTGCAATTGGTGGAATTTCTCAAACAATCGGCGTGTATGTCGCAGGCCGAAGCGGCGGCTGCCCTTCGTTCGATGGTTTCCGACGCCATGCTCGAAGAGACGGCACCGGGCTCCGGAATTTGGGGAGTCTCGACGCGCTGTGCGTGGTTCGAAGGGACGGTGCAGGGGCGTCGCTCCGGGGAGTACGTGGTGGAAAATCCGGCAACCGGCGAGCTCTATGAGCTATACGGAACACGCAGTTGCCCTGTTTTACCCGGCGATTGCATTGCAGTTTCTCCCATGCCGACTTCCTACGAGTATCCCAATGACACGGCTCAGGTCGAGAAGGTGTTGGAACGAGGCCGCAAAGAGTGGGTGTGCCGGGCCGTTTCTCGGATGTCCTCCTCTCGGATTGAGGGAGAACACTTTTGGGCCCAGCCTGTCGATCCTTTTGCTCCGACCAAGATTCTTGTTTCAGGACAGGTCAAGACCTATCGGGATAAGGCCTTTGTCGTGGAGTTGTCCGACGCCCCGGCACGCGTTTCCGATGGGGTTTATGCCCTCACTGGCGAGATTCACGAAGTTTTAGGGGACATGGACGATCCGTCGGTCGAAATTACGATGGCGGCTCGCCGGTTCGATTTGCCGTATATGTTTGCTTCCGATGTTTTGGCTCAGGCCGAGGCACTTCCCGATGCGGTCGATAAGAAAGACTACAAGGGAAGAGTCGATTTAACCGATATCGGTTTCGTGACCATCGACGGCGAGGACGCGCGAGACTTTGACGATGCCGTTTGGGCGATGCCCGTCAAGGACGGTTGGCGCCTTTTGGTCGCCATTGCCGATGTCAGTCACTACGTGACACCGGAAAGCCCCTTAGATCGCTCAGCTCAGGAAAGGGCGACGAGCGTGTATTTCCCGCGGCGCGTTATTCCGATGTTGCCGGAAAAACTTTCTAACGGACTATGCTCCTTAAATCCGGGCGTCGATCGCCTGACGGTTGTCTGCGACATGGTCATCAGTGCGCAAGGGACTGTGTCGGCGTACCAGTTTTACCGGGCCGTGATTCATTCCCATGCGCGGTTAACCTATACGGCTGTCTATGCTGCCTTGTGCGGCGATTCATCCGATGCGCTCAAGCGCGGTGCGAATTTACAAGATATTCAAGCGCTTTATGAGCTTTTTAAAGCTTTCCGCACGGCGCGCGAAAAACGCGGAGCGATTGATTTTGAAACGGCCGAAACGCAGATTGTGTGCGATGAAGACGGCAAGATTCAGTCCATCCAAAAGCGCGATCACAACGACGCCCACCGAATCATCGAAGAATGCATGCTGGCGGCCAATACGTGCGCTGCGGACTTTATCTCTCGAAAGTCGCTCTCGGGGCTGTTTCGTGTCCACGGAGCTCCGAGTCCGGACCGGCTCGAGACACTGCGTGCGGAACTGTCGTTTTTCGGGGTGACGCTCGAAGGCGGCGCCAAACCGAGTTCCAAGGATTTTGATCGGGCGCTTTCGGCCGTTCCCGAAGGACCGCGTCGCGAGGTCGTACAACTGGCGATGCTCCGCACGATGCAGCAGGCTGTCTATAGCCCGGTCAATATCGGGCACTACGGATTAAATTACACGGCTTACACGCACTTTACGTCGCCGATTCGTCGTTACCCGGACCTGCTGGTTCACAGAACCATCTGTGCGGGATCGGCGAAACAAAAGTACACCCCGAAGCTTGTGGCCGAGACCGGGTGGCTGCGCTTGTCGCGTTCGGCTCGGAATGTGGAAAAAACACTCGAAGAGATTCGGGCGCATTCCCTGACGCCGGAAAAGAGCGATTTCCCTGTCTGGTACAAACTCGGCATGGTGTGTTCGTCTGCCGAGCGACGGGCAGACGATGCCAGTCGCGATGTCACATCCTGGCTCAAGTGCGTGTACGTGAAGTCGTTGCCGGCTAAAACGTATCAGGGTATTGTCACGGGAGTTAACCGTGCCGGTCTGTACGTGACGCTCACGGAGATGTTTGTCGAAGGATTCGTGCACGTCTCCAATATCGGATACGACTACTACTACTTTAACGAGCAAACGCAGTCGTTCGAGGGCGAGGATTCCGGCGTGGTCTACGGCCTTGGGGATTCGGTTTCCGTTCGCATCGATGCGGTCGATGTCGATACGCGCAGCATTGACTTTGTCCTTGTGCATGAAACAGAGCGCCGTCGAAAAAAATCCGGAAAGAAATCATCATTTTGAGAAGACGTATGGAAAAAGAAGTGTTGCTTGCAGGCTTTCATGCCGTCAATGCGCGAGTCAAACTTGCGCCCGAGACCGTTCGCATCGTTTACGTGGATTCGCATCGTCACGATAAACGCATGACCGAGTGCCGCGCCCGATTGCAAGAAAAGGGAGTTCGAGTTGCCGCTGTGGCAACAGATCGGCTCGATGCCATGGCCCGGGGCGTGATGCACCAGGGAATCGTGGCTTTTGCAGAGCCCCAGAAGTCGACTCTGACATTCGATGACCTACTTGATCAAATTTCCCCCAAGACGCTTTTATTGATTTTGGACGGTGTGACTGACCCGCGCAATTTCGGCGCCTGCCTTCGTGTGGCCGATGCGGCCGGCGTTCAGGCCGTGATTGTCCCTAAGGATCGGTCTGCAGCTTTTAGCCCTGTGGCGGCCAAGGCGGCTGCCGGAGCTTGGGAGACCGTTCCCGTGATTGCCGTGACCAATTTAGCCGGTGCCATTACCGACTTGCGCGATGCCGGAGTGACGGTCATCGGGGCTGCAGGCCAAAGCGATGTGACGCTCTATGAGGTCAATCAGAACAAGCCCTTTGCCTGGGTTCTCGGGGCCGAGGGCGAAGGATTGCGCCAGCTCACGCGGCGCCGTTGTGACGGCCTGGCAAAAATTCCCATGGCAGGTGCCGTCGACAGCCTTAATGTTTCCGTAGCAACAGGTATTTGCCTATTTGAAGCGGTTCGTCAGCGCAAAATGGCGTAAAGCCTTCTTCCTGTGCTAAAAGAAGCGTTTCGGCAGCGATGCTGCCGCATTTTTTGAAAGATTCTTTTATGGAAAAACGACTTAACTGGAAAAGCAGAATCGGGTTTATCTTGGCCGGAGCAGGGGCTGCCATCGGATTGGGAGCGATTTGGAAGTTTCCCTTTATGGCCGGCAGCAATGGGGGCGCCGTGTTTTTGTTCCCGTATGTGGTGATGAGTCTGACGGTCGGTCTGGCGCTTCTTTTGGCTGAGGTAACGCTCGGTCGTATGGGACGCGGGTCGGTTGTGACGACGTTCCGTCGCATCGGCGGCAAAGGGTGGGCCGTCTGGGGGTATCTGGGCGTTCTCACCGGTTTTTGCGTGCTTTCGTTTTATTCGGCCATCGGCGGCTGGACGATTGCCTACCTGGTCGATGCGCTCTTTTCCCCGGAGTTTTTGTCCGATAAAACACAACTGGCGCAACACTTCGGCGCTTTTGTCTCTTCGCCCGTTGCGTGCATTGTTTCTCAGACTTCTTTTATCGTGCTCACGGCCGTGGCCGTTGCCTTCGGGATTAACAAGGGTATCGAGCGCATGGGAAAGATTCTGATGCCGCTTCTGCTGGTGATGGTTCTTGCCATCATCATCTGGTCGCTGACACTGCCGAATTCTGGGGGCGGACTCAAATACCTATTTAGTTGGAATCCGTCGGCGTTTAATTTCCAGAGCCTTTTGATGGCGATGGGCTTTACGTTCTTTAGCCTGTGCGTCGGTTGCGGCTGCATGATGACCTACGGCAGTTACCTCGGAAAGACCGAAGACTTGTCGGTCTCTTGCGCCAGCATCGTCTTTTTAACGACGTTAAGTTCGATTTTGGGCGGACTGCTTGTCATGCCGGCTGTGTTTGCTTTCGGGCTTGACCCGGCAAGCGGTCCGAATCTGACATTTATTACGATGCCCTACGTGTTTGCCCAGTTTTCGTTCGGGCAAGTACTGGCCGTGGCCTTTTTCTTGTGTTTGCTGTTTGCCGCCATCACCAGTGCCGTCTCCATGCTCGAATTGGTCGTGGCCTTCCTTGTCGATGAGCTCAGGTTCGGTCGTCGGAGTGCGTGCCTTGTCAGTACGGTGGCTCTCATTGCGGTCGGAAGCCTTTGCGGCCTTTCGTTCGGTCCTCTGGCGGACTTTAAGATTTTTAATCGTACGATTTTCGATACGTTCGATTACTTTACGAGCAATCTGAGTCTGCCGATTGGCGGCTTAGTTGTTTGCGTCCTCGCGGGCTACAAGGTTTGGCCGGCCTTTACGGAAGAATTGGCAAGCGGTGCTACCTTAAAGCCCTTGACGCTGAAACTTCTGCGCTTTTTCATCCTGATTGTGTCGCCCGCTTTGGTTCTGACCGTTCTGATTACAGGACTCTGAAAAAACATCGCGTGCCTGACGGTAACCCGTCAGGCCGCTTCGGAGTCTTTTTCAAATGCCTCAATCAGGCGCTTCTTAAATCCTGTCTTGCGCTGGCTCAGACTGACAAGCGCTGCCTTAAGACCCTCGCTGCTTGAAAAGACGGACAGTTTCCCGTACGCCGTAATTCGGTACTCGGAATCTTTGGTGTCTTTCACGCGCGTAATGCCGGTATAAAAAAGCTCATTGGTTACAAGGGATTCGGTCCCTGCGGTTTTAGGGGCTTGCATCGGCAAAACCAGAGCAACGTCTTCGTACTCCGAGCCCTGAGACTGGTGAATCGTGATGGCAAAAGCCGTCTCGTATTCGGGCAAAAGACTTAAGGCCATGTGTCGGACTCCGTCGGCGCCTCCCGGGAAAACCACTTGCGTGACCGAGCCTTCTTTGGCGGGAAGAACAACGCCCATATCGCCGTTATATAGTCCCGAATCATCGTCGTTTTTCCGAATGATGATCATGCGACCGGCATCGGTCGCCTCGGAAAAACCTCGGCGGGCGAGTTCCTCGCGAAGAACCTTAACCGCATAGGTATTGACGGCATTGACGCCGACCGGTCCTTCGCGCATGGCGCAAAGAATGCGAAAACGCTGCGATTGATTTAAAAGAGCGGTTTCGTCACCCTCGGAGACAAGCGCGGCATAGGGGCGGATACGAGCATCAATCCACAGCTTTAATGACATCGGGAGTTCTTGATCGGCGTCAGTTGACTCGGATGAAAGAGCATAAAGGCGTTTATCGGGAACGCCGGGAAGACCGAACATGGGAAAAAGCGCCGCATCAATCGGTCCCGTTAAATAAAAACGCACGGGCTCCGGGGCCGTACCCGGGAAAACACGTGCCGATTCGGAAGCAGTCGGCAACGCTTCTTCGCGAGCTTTTTGGCGAGCAAGACGATTGACGGCGTGCGCAATAATCCCGACGCCGCTTGTCGGGTCGAAACGGAAGCTGCGTTTAAGTTCCCCGGCAAAGCCTTGCATACGACCGAGGGCGCATAAGTCGGCAAAGACCGACCCCGGACCGACAGAGCGAAGTTGGAAGGGGTCTCCGAGAAAAATCACTCGGGTTCTTTTCGGATCGATGACGCGCAGGAGTTTTTCCGCAAGTCGTGCGTCAAGCATCGAGGCTTCGTCAAGGACGAATAGGTCGCAATTTAACGGCGATGTCGGACTCGGTTTTTCGCCGGAGTCTTGCTGGGCATAAAGCCAGCGATGAAGAGTCCTTGCCGGTAGCGCAAGCGCATCGTTCCGATTCAGACGCTCGGCAAGATGCGGGAAGGCGACCGAGCCGCTTTTGGCAGAAGCCTCCAAGGCTTCGCGCATCCGTGCGGCGGCCTTTCCGGTCGGAGCCGCGAGGAACACCACGAGCTTTGCGTTTTCTTCAAAGAGCGTCTCGAGAATGCCTGCCAGGCACGTTGTTTTTCCGGTTCCCGGTCCTCCGAACACCACGCAAAACGGTCGAGTCAGTGCCAGGCCTCGGACGGCGGCAAGATCGGGCGACATGGTTTTCTTGTCGCAGGAATCCTCTGCTCTTATCCGAACGGCTCCCTGTTCGGAAAGGAAGGCAATTTTTCGGGCTAGCGTGCTTTCGACGGCAAAATCACGCTCGAGATATAGGTGAGTCTTGTCGGCAACGACAAGGGCCGGAGCAGGACCTGAAAAGTTTGTTTGGAGCGGATGTTCGGCGGCAAGTTGCGCCTTGATAAGAGAGGCGGCATCTTCCGGCGAAATGTCCGCACACAGTCCCCCCTGCCGTAAGGTTTTTTCGAGCGAGGAAAATGCGCGATGCAGTGTCGAAAGGAGCGGTTCTTCTTCAGGCACTCCCTTGGAGGTCAAGAGAAACTCGGTCATCGTACGGGCAAAGTCGGACAATTCTTCGCATTGGGGCATGATTACTTCTCCTTGACCGTCAAAAGAGCGTCTAAGGTGTTGACGGCATCCCTAAGAGTCTGATTCATCGGCATACGGTAGATTCCGGTTGTCCGGCCGTTCGCTTGACCGATGCCGCGTAAAAAGACATACAAAGCGCCTCCCATGTGGTCAAGAGCCGTCTTTTCATCGCGGTAGCAACGGCACAAAAAGCGCTTTAACGCCGTCATGTAACAAAGGGCCTGAAGCTTGTAATTGGCACCGCGCATCACCTTTTCCATCGCTTCGGTTGTGTAGTTTCCGAAGTAGTCGCGTGAGTGCTTTTGTTCGGGATCTTCAATCTTGTTGCTTTTCCAGTCCACAATCCAATAGCGCTCGTCTTTGTCCTTGAAAATCAAGTCGATTTGTCCGGTTAAAAAGCCGTATAGCGATTGCTTTATTGCGCGACTTCCTTCCGAGGCCTCATCACGGTTGACGGCAAAAGCAAAGTCGGGATTACCGGCAAAAGCCTTTTCAACGGCCTCGGGATTAAAGGCACGATTGCCGACAAGCCCGAGGAAGCTGATTTCAGGGGTAAGAGCATCATTGGCGATTAAATCGCAGAGCGTCTCGTCTGCGGCAAGCGGCGTGTGAAAAAGGCGAGTAAAGGTTTGACAAAGCCACGTACGGCAATACGTTTCGTAATCGCCGGCATCGGTAATGCCGACGGCCGGATCGGGCGCAAGGGCGCTGTCCGTGACCTGAAGCGTTCCTTTCAGGTTCCAATCGAAGGAGCGATTTAAATGCTCGATCAGCCACGCATCGTGATGAAGAACCTCTTTGGGGAAGGTTCCGGCTCGGACAATGGCCGTTTCCATGACCTTGTGTAGGAAGGTTCCGGCGCCGGTACCGGCCGGAAACGAGAGAAAAGCCGGAGTCGGTCCCGCATCATGGAAATTGACGAGGGATTTAGAAAGGGTTGTAAAGCTCGATTGCGTCCAGGTGCGCTCCAAGGACTGAGGCGGCTTGCCCGTCAGGGAAGCAAGAGAAGCGTTATTTTGCGGACGAAATGTTTTCTTAGTGCACGAGGTCAGTCGGCGAATCTTGTAGTGCTCTGAATCGCTTTGTAGGAACTCGATAATCTCGCCGACGGCCTCTTTCCCTTTATCTTTGCGACCGCGGTCAGCATCGGACTGAAACGCACAGAGGTAGGCGTTTGAGTCACAATTCCAGTAGTTTCCTTTAGAGGTCAAAGTAAAGACAAGCGGAAGAACGAGGCGCTCCGAGGCTCGTGTCATGGCCACATACGCCAAGCGTTGTGTTTCCTGTGTTTCTCGATTGACCGTGTCATTGTGCACAGCGATGGGTTGCTTTTCGGGATACACAATGAGCTGCCGTTGGGTGACGGTGTCATTTTTTCCTCGGAACACAAAGCGCTTTTGCTTGCCGCCGATTTTCGGCTTCAGACTCTTGGCGTCCGCAAGGTACACAACAGGAAATTCCAGCCCTTTGCTTGCGTGAATGGTTATGACGTTGACAAGGGATTTTCCGGTATCCGGGCGGAGCTTTTCGGTGTCCTCCCCACCGGAGGATTGCGCGATTTTCTGTGTCAGCCAAGCAATTAATCCGGATAGAGAGCGAGTGCGTCGCTGTTCAAGCTCAATAAGTTCAAGCAGGTGTTGATAGTTAATCAGGGCGCGAGAGTTCTTTTCTTTGAGTAAACGGGCAATCGTTCCGAAACCGCGATTCGGATCGGTTTCCCGCATCAGACGCAAAAGTACGGCGTAGGCACCGTACGTTTCCAGGTCGACTGCGGTTTGCTTGAGAATCTCCTGCAATTGGGCTGCCCGTGTTTCGTCCCGGCGCTCGTCAAGCGTGTAGCCGACAAACACGGTTGCGGCAGCACTGTTGAAATCCCGACGAACCTTCGGCGTGAGAGCGGCTTGCAAGAAAAGCAGTAACTCAAGGGCTTCCGTTTGGCTGAAGATACTCTCTTTGGAAAGAAAGGCCGCTCGCAATCCGTGTTTTCGAAGCGTGTTAACAACGGTCTGAGCCTCAGCGTTGCTACGAACGAGAACGGCAATATCTTCCGGTTTGATGGGTCTTTCCTGGGCGCTTCCGGGGTAAACGTAAACAGTGCCTTTCTTGCCGTTAATCGTTCCGCTTAAAAGCGAGACGATGTCGTTGGCAATGGCATTAAGTTCTATGTCGTTGGACGAGACATTGAGGTCTTTAAGCGCCTGCACCATGTCGTCTCCGTTCGGAATTGTCCAGAACTCAAAGGCAGGCAAACTCACGGGTTCCTTGCTTCCGGTCTCCTTAAATGCCAGGGGTAACGTGCCGCCGTGCGAAGCCACTTGCGTCGGGAATGAGGCTTCAGGCATTTGAAAGGATGCCTCGGAAAGGAAAAAGCGATTAAAGATATCAATCAGAGCCGGAGTCGAGCGGTAATTGGTCGAAAGACTTTTCACCACTCGGATGTTCTCTTTGGCCTGTAGATAGGTTTCCAACTCGGCCGCACGAAACGAATAGATGGCCTGCTTCGGGTCACCGACGAAAAAGACCTTGTCGGAAGGAGTCTCGCGGCACGAGTCGTGATCGAGAAAGAGAAGCCTAAAAATCTCGTACTGCACCGGATCGGTGTCTTGAAATTCGTCGATTAAAACGGCTTGGTATCGGGAGCGAATCGTATCGATCAAAGTGGTTTCACCGCTTTGTTTTTTTCCCGCTTCTTTCCGTAAGTAGCCGAGCAACTCCAAGAGCATTCCATCATGCGTGGCATAGCCGAGACGCTCTAATCGCTCGTTTAAAAGACCGGGAAACGTTTTAAAGAGTTGCGTAAACCAAGTCGTCGCTTCTTGACTTAAGGGGAGCGAGACTTCCGAGGACTTTTTTTTGCTTTTCGAATCCTTGACCTCAAGCTTTTGAACAAGCAGTTTTTCCAGATACTCAGGTCTTTCGCGTCCTAGTTCTTTAAAGGCATCGCCGTAGTCTTTGTACTGAAGAATCTCCTTTAAGAGAGCGGGATTTTCTGTCGGAAGATTCTTTCTTAAATAGTCATCGAGTAGGGCAGTTTTGACGGTCTCAAGGTCAGTGTCTTGAATAATCTGCCGTTCGTTAAAGCCGTTGCAGGAAAGAGAAAACTCTTTTAAGAGCTTTTGCGCGAAGGCGTGAATCGTATAAATCGCCGCAATGTCAATGGCGTGACAGGCTTTTTGAAGACGAGTTCGGACACGCTCGTGCCAGGCACTGATCTTTTCTTTTCTTTGGACGGGATCTGTGTAGCTTTCTGCCATTTCCGAGGCTTCGAACCATTTTTTGATTAGCTCGTCGGTCTTGGAACCCGGTGTTTTCGTTTGCAGCAAGGTGTTCCAAGTTCGCAAGACATCAATGAGCGTTTTGCGAACACGCATGCGTAATTCCGAGGTCGCCGCGTTGGTGAAGGTAACGAGCAAAAGGTGATCGAGTCCGACGGCCGATTCTTTTTTGTCTTCTTCGACAATTAAGCGCAAAACGATTTTCTCAAGAGAAAACGTTTTCCCGGTTCCGGCGCTGGCTTCAATGAGCATCGGTCCGTGAAGCGGCGTTTTCGCATACTGAAAGGCATTGTCTCCGGAAGAATCGGATGTCATACGGACCCCTTATGGATGATGCGTGTGATGGTGTGGCAAAACTCATCGACCGCGTTGACCTCTTTTGCCTTCTTTGAAGCTTCTTCCTGCGGCTTGAAAATGCAGAGTCCGTCCAATCGGACTTTTTCTTTCATGACGTTGTCTTGCCAGGTCTCGAAACCGCGCCAAACCGGGTTAAACGGAGGCAAAGAATCTCCCCAACTTTGATTGGATGTCTTCGTTTGAAGCACGCGGATGTTTGTGTTCATAGCCTCAGTCAGTCGAACAAGCGAGGTCATGACCGAGAACGCCTCAAAGGGCAAAAGGGTTCGCACGTCCGGATCTTTAATTGCATCAATCGGACCGGGAAGTTCTTGCGCACCGTTTGCCTCCTTGGCGATGCCGAGAAGACGCAGGCGGTAGTTTTTCTTGTTGTCTTTTCCGTTGTCGAGGGCTTTGAGCGCAATTTGCAAAAGCGCGGCGCGCACGTAATCGCTGTTACTCAATGCCGTAAAGAGGAAATCGGTTGTCGGTTGGGACGAATCCTTCGGGATGACATCAAGAATCGGCAATCGAATCTGTGTCTTATCGATTATCAGGTACCCGGGATCTTCTCGCACCGGACCTGTCGGTGCAAGGGTTTGTTGTGCTCGCAGAATCGAAACCGCCTCGCGCGCAAGAGCCTCAAGGACCAGGGGGCGTAGCGTTGCAAACCCATAGGAAGGATTGAGGCGAAAACACTCCGCTTGACAAAGATAGGTCACCAACTGATCGTCGGTTACTCCCTCGCAGTCAATGGATTGAAGTGTTTCCAAAAAGCGCTTTGTCAGCATTGTCTTTTGTAGGGGATCGGCGGCAAGATTCGGATACAGTCCGACCGGTTCCGTGAGTTCCGGAATATCTCTAAAGAAGGTGAGTTTGAGTTTTCCGTGAATGTATCCGGTCGGATTTATCCAAGCTTGGAGAAGATCTTTCCAATAAAGAACGTCCGGTGTGCTTTCGGGCTCGGGTGAAAAGCCCCGCAGATAGTCTTCCGGGTGATCCGGGGGATCGACCGTGCCTGCGGAATCTTTCCAGGCGGCAAAATCATTCGGATTTCGATTCGTAAAGAAACGGATTCCGTCGATGTTTCCGCTCTTATCGCAACTTACGGTAAAGCTATCTTCCGACAGACGCGAGGCCGGCAGTGTTCCCGAAATCTTCATGAGAATTCCCGGAGCTTGCTCGTCGAGCCATTGAGCGAAGTCTTCTACAACGGCACAGGCGTTTTTGGATTTTTCTCCGGCAATCTTCCCGGCATCGTACGTAATGAGCAGATGCCGTTTGACCGAACAAATCAATTCGAGAAACAGGCTTCGGTTGTCAATACGCGAATCTTGGTCGCCGCGCCTGGGGGGAAGTGCTTTACTGTCATTACGGTAAGCACAGGTCAAATCGAACTCTTCGCTCGTTGTGTTTCCCGGAAAGTCGGAATCTTCTCCGAGCCCGATCATGGCAACGGCCTTAAAGGGGATGTTGCGCAGGGCATCCATGTTGGCAAAGGTGACGGCGCCTTCCTGACGGCTTTGCAGGACAGAAACGCCGACGGCACGCTTTAATGAGGCCCAATAGACGGCCGGAGCAATTCGCTCATCGGGTTCTTGTGTGGTCCTCAGAATCGTTTCGTGAAGCGTTTCGACAGCCTGCGTAAAGCTTTCACGTGCGTCCGTTACGAAGGACTCGGGTTTGTTCGGATAAAGACCGTCGAGAAGCGCCTCGGAAAAGGTTTTCCATTCGGCTGCCGTCAGTCCCGTATACGGATCTAGTTCAAAGTGCGCAAGTTGCGCCAAGGACTTCAAGGTTTGCCACAGGCTCAATAGGCGGCAAAACAGGTCTTGTTGCTCGGAAACGGTTTCGTTTTCGTGGCCTTGAACTTCATTGCCGAAGATGGCAAGCGAGCGTCCGTGAACGGCTTCGGTACCCTGAGGATAGGCAAATCCTAATGCAAGGCGCTCGATGGCTCGCTCCAGTGTCGTGTCATCGTCTTCGACGGCGCCATCCCCGAGTAGTGCCCGAAGATGCGCTTGGCAGATTCCGTTGCGAAAGCCGGCGGCGACAAGCCAGTTTCTGAGGGTCTGTAAGTCCGTGTAGTCGATATCCCAGCACCGCATAAAAAGCGGCGAAGAAATGAGTTCGAAGAAGGTATCGAAATCGGGAGTTGTAAAGAAGAACGTGCCCGACTGCAGCACGGCGCTTTCCTGACTACTGACTTCACCGAGAATTTTGTATGCGATGCGGTTTTCCGATGCTCGGGCATTGATGACGCCCCGAACAAGACCGGCAATATTCGACACGTTCGGCGTGACGACTAAAAAGTCATCGGCACTGTAGCCGTGTGCTTGCTTTAAGGCTTCAATCCAATCGATAACCGCTTCAATCTCGCCGATTTGCCCCTGGGATTTAAAAATGCGCAAACTCGTGTCCCGTGTTGCCGAAAAAGCCTTTGCGTCAAACGAAAAGTCCGATTCATCGCCCGATAAGGGACAGTCAAAAAGAATGCTGTTGACGACGGCATCTAAAAGAGTGAGGGGTTTTCCGTCTTGCGGTTGACGTTTTTGCCAAATAAACGATTGGTCGGTGTCCGCAACTTTCGCATAGATGCTTGCCGAGGCTTGTTCCCAAAGCCGCCGCATGCCTTTTAGGTCTCGTTTGCCGCGCGAGAAGTTGTCTTCAATGAGTTTGCTCGCGGACATGCCTTCGTCCGGAGCGTATTGCCAGAGCCTGTCGATAAAGGCGCGGATACTCCGGGCGTTTTCTCTGAGGAGTCGGTTTTGCTCGGCCATGTGGGTATTTTCCGTCCAGTGAAACAGGTCCTTGGGAACGGCGTCACCCGGGTCGAACCAGTAGCGACAGCAGGGATTGAAGACATAGAGCCACACGTCGCGTTCCTGAGCCTGTTTGGCAAGAACCGGCATGGCAAGGGGCGGCAATGTATGCGGTAAGAAAATATGAACGGGAGTGGTTTTGGTCTCTAAAGGCTTTTCTTCGGCGCTATCTCCGAGGAGTTGCTCTTGCAGTGCCAAAATTTTTCCCGTGTACGAAGATGTTGCGTAGATGCTGCTCGGCTCTTCTTTAGCCTTGTCACGGCTTCGAAGTTCTTGCCATAGCCTTTTTTGCCAAGGCAAATCCGGTAGTGTGTCAAGTTTATCTGTGTCGATCGTCGCATTCGGATCGCCGATCCAAGAGCATACCCAGTCGTAACGGTAATTGACGTACTTGGTGAAAACGCGGGCGATGTGTTCGGCAAGAGAAAAAAGCTCGCCCGGCGTCATGCCTTTTAGGTGTTCAACCAAACGACCGTAATCGGAATGAACGTTGTTTTCTTTTTGAATGCGTGTGAGTATCGGATACAGACTCCACGGGAGTGTGAAGTTATCAATGCTCGAGGTGTGCCAGAATGAGCCGTACGGTTTTAACCAACCGGCAAGGTTGGAAAACGAAAACCCGATGCAGATGCCGTCAGTCTGACACAGGCTTCTGGCGATGTCATTTTCGATTTCTCGCGACGGAACAACGATTTGAATCGGAGAAAAAAGAAGATCGGTCCCGGATTGGCTGTCCGTTGTCAGGTTAACGGTCAATTGGGCTTTCAGAACGTCATAACTGTTGGAATAGGCGATGTGTAGTGCCATGGTTTCCGTGTGTCGTTAAGAGAAAAAAGAGCCGCTTGCCGGTGCGTTTGCGCTTTGCCCAAAGCGGATTTTTTCGAGTTTAGCAGTTTTGAAAAAGACCTCGGAGGTTTGGTTGTGTGACGCGCGTCGTGGCGAGAAAAACAGTGGGTTTTCAGTCGGTTGCAAAGGATTTGTACAAAGGCGCCTGGCAAAAAAATCCCACCGGTTAGGGTGGGATGAACAGATAGCGGTATTGCCTGTGGCTCTACCGGAGAGAAACCATGTGAAAATAAGTTAACTTGCTTTCCATGCAACAAAAACGAGGACAACACAGGCCACTGCTGCAATGACTAAAGCCACAACGTCCATGGTGTTATTGATCGGGAACATAGAGCACTCCTTTGGACAAATAAAACTAGTTCAGATGCCGCAATCGTAGGGTGAAACCTGGGAGCGCGAAAGTGTGAAAAGCGACTAGTCAAAAAGCGACACGTCGAAAGTAACTAAGCAAAGTACGCAGGTTTCGGACCTCTCTCGGAGGCCTATAAAAACAGGGCTTCGCTTCGCAGCTCACATTGAGACGACGACTTTTAAAAGACTCGCAGACAACAAAAAAACCCGAGCACCGAAATCGGTCCTCGGGTTCTGAAAACCTGGTGGAGATGAGGAGGATCGAACTCCTGACCTCTGCATTGCGAACGCAGCGCTCTCCCAGCTGAGCTACACCCCCGAAAAATGACATCAAGCAGACGAATCTGCCTGAAGAATGCGAATTGTGCAGAATCTTGCTGAAAATTGCAAGGGAAAAACACGGCGCTCGACTTGCCTGAAATAGAAGTGAGATACGAGGGTGAGGGAAGGGCGTTTGCGCCTTTCTTTAAACCTCTTTCCGAATCGGACGAATTCGGAAACGAGCACGCAATCGCCAAAGGTCGGAGTCGCAATTTTGAGGCTTTATAATCCTTCGTTTATGAGCATACGCAAAGCAAAGAAACCGGCTATTACCAGTGAGTGGCGTGAAAACAAAATCGCGCAGGAGAAGGCACAGCAAGAGGCCGGTCTCGTGGCGCGTCAGTTTGCACGCGAAAAGGTCATGACGACGGTCGCGCGCGGAGCGCGCTCGGCCATGACGTTTGTCGGTGCGGCAGCCGGTGCTCTGATGGCGATTTTGCTCGCCATTTCCCTTTTTACGTATACCCCGACCGATCCGGGGTTTTCCGTCACAGGCGCTTCCGGCGTCGAAAACCTGTGCGGTATTTCCGGTGCCTGGACCGCCGATGTTCTCTATTGGCTTTTCGGATATTCGGCGTGGTGGATTGTCTTTGCCTTTTTTTCGATTTTCGTCTCCAGCGTCCTTGTGATTACGGCACGCCGTGAATCGAGAACGTGGCTTCGTATCGGCGGATCGGCTTTGTGTTTTCTTCTTGTCATGGCGAGCTCCGTTTGCATCGAAGCGTTGCAATTGGGGTATCTCGGGGGGAATTTGCCGAGCGGTGCCGGCGGGCTTTTCGGACACGAAGTCGCCTCATGTGTTGCCCCGTACTTGGGTGTCTGGGGGAGCACGGTTCTCGGGCTTTTTCTTTTAGCCTTAAGTAGTTCGTTTGCGTTCGGTTTTTCTTGGGGAACGCTGTTTGATGTGTTGGGAATCTGCTGCGAAGTCGTTGTTAAAGTGCTCTTGCGTTGTTTCTCGAAGTCAAAAACTCAAGAAAAACCGCATTCTCCGTTGGACGGAATGACGGTTCAAGATAGCCCCGTGTCCGTCAAACCCGTGGTAGCTCCCTCCCCTCCGAGCGCGCCCCGAATGCCGGTTAAGACGGTTCGGGAACGTCCGTCGCGTGTGAGTGCGACTAAGGGGCAACGCGAACTATTCGGAAAAGACGGACGCGCCGTTGCAAGCTTCGACCTTTTGCAGCGCGCACCCGAACATCCGGATGCCGTCAATCAGGACGCCATCGGTATTACAAGTCGCCTCATTGAAAGTAAGTTAAAGACCTACCATGTCGATGCATGCGTCGTCGATGCGCGGGTCGGCCCCGTGATTACGCAGTACTGGCTTGAACTCTCTGAGGGCGTCAAGGGTAGCCAGGTCGAAAAGATTCGTAAGGACTTGGCCCGAGCGCTTTCAGCCGACAACTCTATTCGAATCGTTCCGGTGATTTCGGGCACTCCCTACATGGGTCTTGAGATTCCGAATAACAGCCAGCAGCGGTTGACCGTGTACTTAAGTGAAATCATCGGAAGTGCCGAATTTGAAAACTCACGCTCTCTATTAACACTGGCACTCGGCAAAGACATCGGCGGCAATCCGGTTGTGGCCGATTTGGCAAGGTTGCCGCATCTTCTAATCGGCGGAACGACGGGTTCGGGTAAATCCGTTGCCGTCAATTCGATGATTCTTTCCTTACTCTTTAAGTGCGACCCGTCGCAGTTGCGACTCGTGTTGATTGATCCGAAGTTAGTGGAGTTTTCCCTGTATCAGGGAATTCCGCACTTACTTTGCCCGGTTGTCACGGACATGAATAAGGCGGCCAATGCTCTTAATTGGCTTGTCCAAGAGATGGATCATCGCTACGCACTGATGAGCCACTTGGGGGTTCGAAGTTTTGATGCGTATAACGAAAAGGTCCGTGCTGCAACCGAAGCGGGAACGCCCTTAGCAGACCCCTTTGATGTCACCCCGGAAAGCCCGGAGCCGCACAAGGTGTTAACACCGTTCCCGTATATCGTGTGTTTTATCGACGAGTTTGCCGATTTAATCTTGGTTCAGCGTCGTCAAGTTGAAACCCTGATTATGCGGTTAGCGCAGAAAGCGCGTGCGGCCGGCATCCATATGGTGCTCGCGACGCAACGCCCGAGTGTGGATATCGTGACGCCGCTGATTAAAACCAACATTGTGGCGCGTATCTGTTTTCAGGTTTCCAGCCGCTTTGACAGCCAGGTTGTTTTGGACGAACCCGGTGCCCAGGATTTACTCGGCCACGGGGATATGCTCATGAAGGTCCCGGGCTCCAATTCGCCGCTTCGTGTGCAAAGTTGCATGGTCACGGACCGCGAAGTGGAAGATATCGCCAACCAATTAAAGAGTATGGCGGCTCCCGAATACGTCGAAGGGGTTACCGACAGCGCCGAATCGGCCGAAGGGGCAGATGGCTTTACACTGAACGGCGGTCACGCAGGACGCGAAGCCGATCCGCTTTACGATCGAGCCGTCCAGATTGTCTTGGAATCCAAACGCGCTACGACGAGTTTTGTGCAGCGGCGCTTACAGATCGGATACAACCGTGCGGCCAATTTACTCGAGGCGATGGAAGAGGCCGGCATCATCAGTAAGCCGAACCCGGCAGGCAAGCGCGAGATTCTCGTGCGAGACGGGGAGCTATTTCAGTGAAGAGACAGATTGCATCGGTATTGGCGCTCTTTGTCCTTGCAACGTCGGTCTGTGCGGCCGATGCCGTGCGAATGCTCGAAGATTTTTCCGTGAAGATACAAAGCGCTGCCGGACGCTTTACCCAGACGGAGCCCGAAGACGGAAAGGTCCTTGCCAGCGGGCGCTTTTCCTTTACGCGCCCGGGAAAGTTTCTCTGGGAAACGCAAAGCCCGTTTTCTCAAGCGATTCTTTGCAACGGAAAGACGATTTGGATTTATGACCCGGATTTGCATCAGGTCACGGTTCGCGAATTAAAGCAAGCGGCCGGATTGGGCCCTGCCGCACTGCTTTTCGGGCAAACGTCGCCCGGCGAAGTTTTCAACTTAAGCGACCGAGGGAAAATCGGCAATCTTTTTTGGGTTCAGGCAACCCCGAAGACCTCGGATGCGGCCTTTCCCGCAATGGAGGTCGGTTTGGATGAAAAGGGCTTTGTCCGAGAGCTCCGCCTGACCGATTCGTTCGGCGAGGTCACTTTGTACAAGTTATCGGACCTGCAGGTTCCTTCCGACCTCAAAACACAAGACTACGTGTTTCGGATTCCTCCGGGCACGGACGTTCTTCAAGATACGTCGCAGCAGTAGCCCCGTAAGAGGCAATCGACCCTTCCGAGCCGGGAAACGCCCTGTATAATCAAGCGCGTCAATGACCTTTTGATTCGATGGCAGGGCTATGCGTTCGAGTTTGGATTTCAAAATGCGGTTGTTCCGTATTGACCAAATGATTCACGACAACGGCTCTGTCTGTTTTGAAAAACTGCAGCAGGCGCTCGGGTGTTCTGCACCGACGCTCAAACGTGATTTGCGCTATCTGCGCGATGTTCTGCATGCGCCCATTGTGTATTCCAGGGCAACACACGGCTATTCTTATGAAAACGGGGCTTCCCCGAGACTGCCGAAAGCTTGGTACTCCCCGACGGAATTGTTCACTTTGCTGACGACCCTAGACTTATTCGAGCGTGTGGAAAGCGAAGAAAACGGACTGTTGTGCGGAGAGATGTCCGCCATGAAATCTCGTCTTCTCTCGCTTATCCAAGACGACAAATTGCCGGCAAGGGAATTAAGAAAGCGTTTTCGTGTCTTGCGTCCGATGTCCAGGGCGTATGAAAACCCGTTTTTTGAAGTTATCGGTCGGGCTGTCGCACAACGCAAACGATTGCAGATTGTTTACTTCAGCAAATCACGTGCAACCGAAAACCTGCGTGAAGTCAGCCCCATGCGACTTGTAAACTACAAGAATCGTTGGTACTTGGATGCGTGGTGTCACGCATCCGATGCGCTCAAAACATTTAACCTGGATAATGTTCGCGGCGCACAAATGCTTCAGAAACGGTGCAAAGCCGTGGCCATGCGCGATGTCGAAAAAACACTGGACAGCACGTACGGCCTTTTTTCTCGCGGGGTGGCTCAATTAGCAGTCATCGAAATCGATTCTGCTATGGGGGCCTATGTCAAGGATGAAATCTGGCATGTCAATCAAAAACTCGAGCGGCATGCGGACGGCTCTTTGACACTGCAGGTTCCGTATGCACAGGAAACCG
Organism: uncultured Sutterella sp.; assembly: GCA_900544335.1. GTDB lineage: Bacteria > Pseudomonadota > Gammaproteobacteria > Burkholderiales > Burkholderiaceae_F > Duodenibacillus. The sequence goes on along the minus strand of UQUS01000028.1, from coordinate 1,214 downwards.
AATTGATTGGTCAAATTCTTCGATTAGGCGCTCATGCCCGGGTCGTTTCGCCTCCGGGATTGCGCGGAGGCGTTCAGATGGCGTTGCGTGAGACGCTCGCCCTTTACGCCGCAGACCAGTCATAAGGATTCCTGCGCCATGACATCGCACATAGCCAATCCATCGCGCAAACATCGTTCGCATCGCCGGACACGACACGCACCGAAGGTCGCTCCGAAAATCTTTTTTTGCGGAGATCCGCACGGCAAGTTCGACCACATCAATTGGGCCGTGAAAAAGTACCGTCCCGATGCCGTTGTGATTCTCGGTGATTTGCAACCGCCCGGACCGATTGAAAAGATTTTGGCGCCGGCCCTGTCGCTTACGCAGGTCTGGTGGATTCCGGGCAATCACGACAGCGATTGCGAGGAGTTCTACGATAGACTTTGGAAGGGACCTTTGGCGTCCCACAATTTGCACGGAAAGGTCGCTGTTGTCGCAGGGATGCGGATTGCCGGATTGGGCGGTGTGTTTCGCGGTCAGATTTGGATGCCCGAGGTGGGTATGAACTACCGGTCGGCTTCGGACTTTGTCAAACGGGTACCCAAAAACAATCTGTGGCGCGGGGGATTGCCGCGTCGCCATCGAACATCGATCTTTCCGAGTGTGTACGAGGGTCTCATGCGGCAAAGAGCCGATATCCTCGTGACGCATGAGGCAACGGCAAGTCACACCAAGGGATTTGATGCCATTGATAAACTCGCTAAGGGCCTACACGTCAGATGGCATTTCCACGGTCATCAGCACGAAGACCATGATTACGGTTTACGAGACGGCATTTACGGACGGGCGGTCGGGTATCGCGGTATCATTGACCTAAACGGTAACGTGATTGTCCCGAGTGAAATCGATCCGCGCGATCAGATAGCCTTGCAACAGGCCGGAGAAGAGCCGGCACCGGAAGTTCTCGATAGTGTCGTATTTTCGTCCGATGACGAGTTTTTCCAGAGAAAACGGCGACGTGCTCGCCGTCCGCCGGTCAAGTTCGGTGTAGCGCACAAAGCCTAGTTTGCTTTGTATTTCAACGAGAAGGAAATTGTGCTGTTGTCCGATAGCAACAGGAGGTCGGATTATCGGGAAAACGGGGTTTGACAATATCGAAAATGCTGATATGATTCGCCCCCTCGCCGCAAGAGAGCGAAACAAAAAGCGCACGAAAGAGGCGAGAGAGCAAG
>UQUS01000027.1 GCA_900544335.1 uncultured Sutterella sp. | reverse complement strand
TAGTTTCCCCATTTTTTGACTCCCAAGGGGGTCAAATTAAAGTTCGTTTCGGGGGTACTTTAAGAGTTCGCCCAACAGTGATACCCGACTTGGGGGCAAGACGGTCACAGAGTTATTGCTTCTTCTACTTAGGCTATAAACTCTTGGATTATGAAAATAGTCCAAGAGTTTAGGTAACAAAACGGAGAATTCCTTTCGGAACTCTCCGCCCGTTTTAATCCGGATGCCACAGGGCAGTGACCGAGGGCAGTGGCCGGAATCAATCTTGAATCTAGTGGATTTCAGCTCGTCAAATGACGACTTCAACTAGATTTGAAGAACTAAGATTGCGAGTAGGATTATGCATCGTTTTTCGAAAAAAAACAATGGTTCATTGCATCTTTGTTGTTTTCGAGCTTTTCTCTTTTGGCGGAAAAAATATCCCTTCTAAAACAACGTGTTTGACTGGACTTGCAATCTTAGTTCTTCAAACCCAGCAACTGAAACAAGAAAACGAGCATGAATGCAACTGACCACAACCACTTGCAATCTTAGTTCTTCAAACCCAGCAACTGAAACTTAAGGACTTTGCCCCCTACTGATGAAACTTGTTTGAACTTGCAATCTTAGTTCTTCAAACCCAGCAACTGAAACGATTGAACCATCTTTTCAGCATTCGGAGGCAACGACTTGCAATCTTAGTTCTTCAAACCCAGCAACTGAAACCTTTTGCGGACTTGTCTACAGCTTCCCCGATTACCTTGCAATCTTAGTTCTTCAAACCCAGCAACTGAAACTCTGTAAAAGGCACTTTAAGGGCGGTTAAAAGTTCTTGCAATCTTAGTTCTTCAAACCCAGCAACTGAAACTGCAGGAGGGGGTTTTGTGGCATTGGAAGCGTTCGCTTGCAATCTTAGTTCTTCAAACCCAGCAACTGAAACATAGAGCATCCCCGAAATAATGACGGCTGAGGGACAACTTGCAATCTTAGTTCTTCAAACCCAGCAACTGAAACTTTTCGGTTACTTTTAAAAGGCCGCCGATCGCACTTGCAATCTTAGTTCTTCAAACCCAGCAACTGAAACTGCACGATTGTGATGAGCACGTAGGCATTCTCTTGCTTGCAATCTTAGTTCTTCAAACCCAGCAACTGAAACTCATGCCGACAAGACATTCTCAAGCGGTTCAATCCTTGCAATCTTAGTTCTTCAAACCCAGCAACTGAAACTTTTTAAGGGTGCCCGATTTTCATGTTTTGTTTAAACTTGCAATCTTAGTTCTTCAAACCCAGCAACTGAAACTAAGCTCCCCTTTGCGAAATTCGATGCTTTCTGACCTTGCAATCTTAGTTCTTCAAACCCAGCAACTGAAACAGACGCTATGGGGGCGCAGACCACCGGCGAGGATCTTGCAATCTTAGTTCTTCAAACCCAGCAACTGAAACAACTTTACACGACTAACAGACGGTTGACAACGGAAAGTCTTGCAATCTTAGTTCTTCAAACCCAGCAACTGAAACTTCTTAATCGCTTCCAAAATAACTGCATATCACGAACTTGCAATCTTAGTTCTTCAAACCCAGCAACTGAAACCAATTTGTGCCATCGAGACGTTGTCTCGCTTCGTGTTGCTCTTGGATGTGACGCCCACATCGGCGCAAAGTCCGTCGACTTCTTTAGCCAAAGACTCCAAAGCCTTCAAGCCTCCGCTTTTTGTCGTCTTTCGAATCTTCAGCATAAAAAAAGAGCGCCCGTTTTCGGACGCTCCCTCACTTTCAATTGTTGGACTAAACCGTCTTTTCAAACGGGATACCTTTTTTGCGACGCTCCCAATATTCACGGTCGTGTTCGTTTAATTGCTTATTAAGCGAATCAAAAAACGGATTGCCGGTATCTTCAGGCAGATACGATTCTTCGTAATCGTCGTCGTCATCGTCGTCGTCATCTTGCAGTTCCGGCGGAAGACTTTCAGTAATCGCTTGCAAATACTCTGAAAGTTCGTCAGGCGTCATAGCGCGTTCCGTCTCAAAACGCTCCATCGGATGCGCGTCCATGTAGTCGTCATATTCAAGCGGTGTCATGGCGTTCAGAAAATCTGCATACGCCTTTCCCCTCAATTTGTTTGCGCTCACTTTTACCTCCCTTTCCTTGCGTTCATCTTTAAATACGCATCCGCCAACTCGGGGCGTTCTTTAAAGAAAATTTGAGGAGCAATGTATTTCTCAAAAACGACACTGGCCGTATCGTTTAACGCGTCGGCGGCATAGTTAACCGCTTTAGCCATCGTTTCTGAATACTTGTCCTCATCCTCCAAAATCGTCTTGTCTTCTTTTATCGCGTCGTCAAGATAACTGCGTGCCTTCTGCGTTGCAACAACACGGCGGAAATCGTGCGGTTTCATCGGCGGTTTTAATTTGACGTCCGCGCTAATCGTTTTAAGGTAATTATTAAACTTGTTATAACTTACCCCAAAAAGCGGCTTGCCTTTTTCCGCTGTCTTGAGTTTTTCAAGGATGTACTTCTTTAAAAACTTGTCTTTGATGTTCAACGTCCACCAGCCGTTTTTCGCGTGGAATTCGCAAATTAACTTACCGTCCTCAACTCGGAAATGTTCCGGACGCAATGTTGTCGCCCCAAAACTTCCCGTGCTTGACGCGCCCGTATCCTTGCAATCTTAGTTCTTCAAACCCAGCAACTGAAACATCGTCCCCGAGGCAACACCATAGGCAACGTATCGCCTTGCAATCTTAGTTCTTCAAACCCAGCAACTGAAACTACATTTTCTTACTTGACCGAGTCGGCTCGGCTAATTTGCAATCGCCCTGGTCTAACCATCCGCTAGCACCCAATCGGAGGTAAACTTCCTCATGTCGCGGATTTAATCCACAACTTGCAGCGCGACTCACAAATCCTGCTAAAGCGTCGGCTTATGGCATCTTCGTTCAGCCTCGAGTCGCAACGCTCGAGGTTTTTTGTTGAACGAAAAGGATTCATTCCATGTCAAAAGCCGCCTTCCCTCTCGGAAAGAGCTCCTCTCTTTCCCCTCTTGTCGTCCGTAAAACCACAGATTGTGAGGTGTCCCTATGAAAGCCTCACGTCTTATCTCCGTTTTAAACGGTCTGATGTCCCAGCCCTGGGCCGTGTTCATTTGGGGGGCTCCCGGAATCGGAAAATCCAGCATTGTCCGTCAAATTGCCGAGGCAAAGAACCTGCCGGTCGTAGACCTACGCGCTTCGCTTTTAGACCCGACGGATCTACGCGGCATTCCGATGATTCGAAATGAAACATCCGTGTGGTGCCCGCCTGCGTTTCTTCCGAAAGCCTCGGACAAACCCGGCATCCTGTTCCTAGACGAAATCAATGCAGCACCCCCGCTTGTACAAGCGGCGCTTTACCAACTTATTCTCGATCGCCGTGTCGGCGAATACGTCCTGCCGGATGGGTGGAAGATCATCGCCGCCGGCAACCGGCGCGAGGACAAAGCCGTGACGTTTCGCCTTTCGAGCGCGCTTGCCAATCGCTTCATTCACTTGACGCTCGATGTCGATGCCGACGATTGGCACGACTGGGCCATCGGCCACGGGATTGACCCGTGTGTGACGGCCTTCCTGCGAGCGCGACCCGAAAACCTCTCCCGGACGCCCGATGGTGTGAATCCGGCCTTTGCCACACCGCGCTCTTGGGAAATGGCAAGCGATGTTCTCGGACAATTTCAAAGCCCGCAAGCCGCCTCGGACATCCTCCCGGGCATCCTCGGAGAAGGCGTGAGCACGGAGTTTCTCACCTTTATCAAAAACTCGGTCATTCTCCGAGAACTTCAGTCGCTTCTTACAAGACCGGATAAGGCCCCGGTGCCCAAAGAACTCGATCGCCTGTGGGTGCTTGTCTCATATCTGACATCGCGCGCGGCCGATGAGAGCGTGCAAAAGGCCGCAGCCGTCCTAATCAACCGACTTCCGGCTGACTTTGCCGTTGTCGTAGCCAAAGACATCATCAAATGTGCCCCGCTCTTTGCGAGAAACCCGGCATTTTTAGACTTCGTCCGGGCTCACAAAGAATGCTTTATCTAGGATAAGTGTGATGAACAAAAGAGCCGTTGACGAACGCCTCATGAAAGCGCGTATTACCCTGTGCCTGACGGCACCGTACCTAGCCGGTGCCCTCATGCAACTTCCGATTTCAGAAGCTCCGTCCTTTATTTCGACCTTCGCGACCGACGGATTTCGTATTTACTACAACCGAACGTATGCCGCCTCCTTAACCGATAGCGAAATCCGCGGTGCCTTATGCCACGAGTTACTTCACGTCTTAACCGAAAGTCGAGCCCGCCGAAACGGGCGAGACCCGCGTCTTTGGAATGTTGCCTGTGACTATGCCATCAACGCGATGCTCCTTGCGATGGGATTTCACCTCCCTGAAGGGACTTTGTATAAAGACGAGTTCTCTCGTCTCGCTGCCGAAGAAATTTATGACATCCTTAAAAAAGAGCCGAAAAGCTCTTTGCCGCACCTTGTAATGCCAATTGCCGCGTCCGAAAATCTCGGGCAACTACCTAAAGCACTCCGAGACGATGTCATCGCCGATAGTAGTGCCCTTGCCTCCGGGCTCTCTCCTCGCGACAATATGGGTCCGGTGGATGAAGAAAGCCGACGCATTCTTCTTAGGTCGCTCAAAAAAGCTTTCCTCGAAAACGCCCGCAAAGCCGGGATTTTCCCGAGCGCTCTTCTCGAAAAAATCGTCATGTCCGACACGTCTGTGGTCGACTGGCGTGCGCTTTTGCAACACTGGCTCACCGACCGTCTTAAATCGGACTGGAGCCTCTTTCCTCCTTCGAAAAAAGCCCTCTGGCAGGGCCTTTTGCTCCCGAGTGTCGGAACGCCGGTACCGTCTCGCCTTGTTTTTGCCGTTGATACCTCGGGATCGATGACTGACGGCGAACTTTCTCAAATCTATACGGAAATACGCGCGTTTCGAGACACCTTTCCGAGCCCGCTTGTCATTTTGCAATGCGATGCCGACATTCAATCTGTTACTGAATACGAGGCGTTCGAAGACTTCGAAGACCCGACCCTAGTGGATGTCTATGGGGGCGGCGGCACGGATTTCCGACCGATTTTTAAGTGGATTGACGAAAACGAGACCGAGAGCGGAGCGCCCTCGGTTCTTATTCACGCCACCGACGGGTACGGAACTTTTCCCAAGACAAGTTCCGTTCCGGTTCTTTGGCTTTTGACACAAGATCACGCCTCAAACATCCCGAACTGGGGCGAGCAATTCGTTATTGTTTAAGAAACGCCGGGCTTTTTAAAAGCGCCTCGACAGGCAACGCCGCCGCGTAGCGATAGCGCGTCAGGTACGCATCGAGGACGTCGTCGGAAACCGGAACCCGGAACTCTTTGAGTTCCGGATTGTTCTCCCAAAAAGGCGTCGGCGCAGCTCGGCGCACGGGAATCTGACTTTCCCCACTGAGCGGCGGGAAGGGCATCACAAAGGCAAAAGCCCCTCCCCAATAGCCTACCGTAGTCACCGTTTGGCCGACCTGCGGGTTCGGCAAAAGCACGAAGACCGAGTCGGGGTTTTCCAGAGCCGTCAAGGCAAAAATCTCCTCAGGCGCGAAAAGAAACTCGAGATTTCCGACCAGGTCTTTTTTAGCATCAATCGGCATCTTCAGTTCTTCTCGCCGATAGCCTTTCGGAGTTGCTTCAAACACAAATCCTCTTACGGAACGGTATCTTCCGGAGAACGCTTGGGCAGCAAAAGAAGGAAGCCCCGTGATGCGGAGCAAGAAACTGTCCTCGCCGATATGAAACTGAGCATAGGTCGCCTTGTCGTACTCGGCGGCAGCCTTAATGTCGTCCGCGTCCAACGTCAGGTGCGACGGAAGGAAAACCTTGCCTTGATTGAAACGACTGGATTGGACTTCCAAAGTATCGCGCGACGGAATCGCGAGTTCGGATTTCGGTAAATCCGGCGCTAAGACATCGCGGATGTAGACGTCTTTATTTCTCTGTCGGCATAGCAGCGTCACCTCTTGAATGATGGGCTCAACGTCAATGCTAAAGAGTTTGGCATGCTGAACGGCTTTCAGGTTTTCAAAGTCTTTAACGTCCTTGCCGTCCCGTTCCCGTCGAAAAGCCCGAATGTCACGAAAGACGGCCTCATATAAAGTCGGGTTGCTCTCACGGATGGCGACGGCAAACATCAAAAGTTCAATCAGTGGCATTTCCGCACGCGGCATTCTCACGATTTCTTCTCCTGATTTTCAATGCAAAGGATGTGTCTTTTCAGTGTTTCGATTCGATTCTTTTTCACAGACTGACTCCGGCCCGACGTAGGAGCTCCGTGAGCTCTCGGGCTTTTTCCGGGCGCACGGCGTTGACAAAGTGAATGCGTCCGAGGACGGCAGCGACAGAATCGGGCCTACCGTCCCAAGTCGGCTCTTTTCCCAAACATAGAGTGTGAACAGCCGCCCTGAGTTTTCTTAAATACACACGATTGACGTTCACTTTTTCATTCACGACAAGCCCCGTACAACTTTGCCGCCGACCGCGGCGAAAGATGTTGGTCTTTTTCTCATCAAGGGTAAGTCCGATGCGCTCCAGAGTGCTCTTGGCAATCCCGATTAGTTTGACGGCATTGTGTTCGCCCGAAAACGTCAAATCATCGGCATAGCGCGAATAGGAGCAGTCAAGACGCTCTGCAGCCGCCGAAAGAATTTCATCGGTGCGCTTTAAGACCAAATTAAGAATCACGGGCGAGGCAGCCGACCCGATCGGAAGACCCCCGTCTGCCGTGCAAATCTCACTGATAAGCCCGATGGCTTTTGCCGAGAGTTTCCCTTTTAACTCCCGCTTGAGCGTTGCGGCAACAACGGGGTACTTAACGCTCGGAAAACAATTGTGCACGTCGACATTGACGACAAAGGCCTGTCCGACGTGCCCCCGTGCGTTGTCCGCAATCGAGCGCCCCGGGACAAAGCCGAACGCGGCCGGATGAACCGGGCAAGGCGCCAGAATAGCCTCATAGATACGCCTTTGAATGCATTTAAGGGACTTTGCAGGCGTACTGATGGTGCGTGTACCGCCGTGCTTTTTCGCAAGTTCCCACGTTATGTAGCAGTCATCGTACTTGTGCCCGTGCGGTGCTTTCCAATTCGTACAGGAAATCACGTGACGCAATGCCGACGTTACGTCCCACCCGAGGCATCGAACGATTTCAAGCCACGCCGCATCGTTTCCCGATAGCGTCTCCAAATAGGGTTTGGCTACCGCGTAGCCTTCGGCAAAAAACGCTTCGCCGACCTCTTGAGCAAGCGCGCACAGTTCGTGTAAGTTATGTCGGTAACTTAAAACTCCGACACCCACGTCAAACCGAGTGATGTACGCGGGAGGAACGACAAGCGCTTTTCCATCCTGCATCCTTCGAGTCGATTCAGCAAAGAAGAGCTCGCTTGTCTTTGTAAGGCGCACGATTTCAAGTTGCAGGATATTGCGATAGTCCTCGGAAAGAATCTCGGAGTTTTCCGTGAGAATGCTTTCTAAAAGGCGCACCTGACACTCCGGCTCAAGCGTACGCACGACCTTAAGGACATCATTATGAGACACGTCCCCGAATGCGCCGTTAATGAGAGTGAATAAAGGCGTCTCCTCGGCGGTGATCCTCGACTTAACCAACGCCTTTTTCCCGCGAGCCTTTAGTTCAGACCTATAACGAATATACGTTTGCCGGTCCATAGCATTGATGCGAAACTGCTCGATCACTCCGGAAACTTTTTTCCAGGCACCGCTGACAAATAACGACACGTAATCCGGACCGAGTTTTTCGAGAATGCCGGCCTTAAGGGCGTCGCTTAGTCCCGAGAAAAACGTAGAATCCGTAACTTTTCCGGTTTTCACATAGGAAACGACCAGTGCCGTCTTTTCAGGTGCAGGGCACCCTGTCGCCTCAATACGGTGCTTTAAATAAGTAGCGCGCTCCGTTTCCGGTCCGCAGTACGTCGTCGATTGCGATAAATCCCGCGCGAGGGTCGGACCCAAGATGCGTTGCTTAATCCGTTGCGAAAGACCTTCCCAAGCAGGCGTTGCATAAAAGTCAGAAAGCCACGTGCGTCGCAGTGCCTCATGGGCAACGACGCAGAGCAAGAGTCTTACGGCAGCGCGATGCGTCACCGCGTCGCTTTCTTGAGCCATCCGCAAAAGCGCATCTGTCGGCGCCTCCTTTTTGAGTTTTGCAACGCCCGACTTCTTTAGGACCCACGTCGGAGCTCCGGCGCGCACAAGCGCCTGCCACGAAACTTCTTTCCAGGGCTTGTGGTTTTGAGGAGCAAGACGCCACAGGCACCGAAAAGCTAAAGACGCATAGTCCGGGAAAGACCGATAGAGCGACGAGAGGCGCGCCGTGTCAATGTCCTTGACAAAGGCTTTCAGGCACGGCACATTCGTTGCCGCCGCTAAAGTCACAAAAGCTGCATCCTCGCTTTGCGCTATCGCTCCGAAGAAGTGCTGAGAAAAGATCTGGGGCGTGATGCCGTAAGGGATGACCTCCTTCCAAGTCAAGCTCTTCCAGAGCGGGTTTTCTGCGCAGATAAGGGGCTTCCACGCTTTGGAAGCAATGCAAAGGCGAACGAGCTCTTGACCGAAACACTCGACGAGCGAGGAAAAAAGTGCCGTGTTTAACGCATGAAAAAGTGTGGGGTTCTCTTTAAATGCACGAAGCACCTCCCCTTTTTTACCCATCGTCCAAGAAGGGACTGCCCCTTTAGCTAGTTTTTGCAGACATTGATAATTCTCCGGCGTCAAAAAGACAAAGGGGCTCGGATAAGACCGATTCGTTGCATGAAACTTTGGGACCGTGAAAAGGGGACGAATCTCAACATCCTCGTCGTCCGTGTGACTGAAAAAAAGGTATTTAAATCGTTGCTCAAGCAGGGTATTGAGTTTGTCAAAGCGAAAAGCCCCTAAATACTGCTCAATAGTTTTCCAGGTGTCCGGCCTATCAAGAAGTGTCAAGACGCTCGGGGCAGCATAATAGTAATTCTCAAAAAGAGAACGACGCAGATAAGGCTTTACGACAGCGCGTGCAAGAGTTGTCGAGGAAAAATAAAGCACACTTTCTATCAGGGTCCTTTTCGGCCAATACGTGCGAGAATGAAACACTTGCAAGGCATGCCGGATTTCCTTGATGGCCGGCTTAAGATGCGGACAAGGCCCCGTATAGTCACGCAAAGCAACAACCAGCGGCCAAACAGGGCGTCCCGGAGTGTGCCATTCGCTTTCGGGCAACCGAACGGCATTGGCAAGCGCAATACGAAGAGAAACCGGTGCCGGGTACCCCTTGGCAAACTCCGACGGAATCGTCTCGGTTAATCCCAAAAGGAACGAAGCCACCGGATCGGTTGTGAGGCTCGGGACAAGTGCCTGAAACCGACTCGCATAGTACGATTCAAATTCCGGGTAAAGCCGTTTGAAAGCAAGATAAACAAAGGCAAAATCAAGCGGCTTGTCTTCCAGGCCTCCTGCCACACGTGCAAGAACCGAGAGTGCCGGTAACTGTCGATAACGACGAACACAATGGGATGCAAACGCCGAGAACGAACGATTGAATCGTTTGAGAATGTCTTGTCGCCGTGAAGGACTGTAGTAGTCCACGAGGTCAAGCCCCGTAAAGAGCTGCGTGTGCCAAGACTCAAGGCGTTCCTTAACCCACGCAGGAATCTCCGGCTCATCAAACAACGTCGTCAGCGACATAAAAAAGTTCCCCTCCCGTTAGAAAAAATACTTTTCCCTGACTTTCTCAGAACACGGTCGAGTCTGCATCCGGAAGAAGGATGCAGATCGAGAGCGAAAGGTGAGCGGAAAAGAAAACTTTATAAAAAGCGAGCGCAGCTGCTGTCATAAAGTTTTCTAACGCTAGATTTCGTGAGCGCCTGTAACCTTCCGTCCGAAGGCGGACTCGATCCGGGTGATCTCAGTAACACATTTGCAATTCCGGCGAAACACCGGATGAACCTAGTTTTCCCTTCGGGAGGGAACCTTTCAAGGGGTACTATACTCCGAAAATCCGGTTTGTACACGGTTTGTATCTCATTGATTTATTTGAGTTTTTTAGTTGACTCTACGCGGAAAATTCCGCCGAGAAAGAAGGCAAAACTCCCCGGCCTCTAAGGCATAAAAAATCCCCCGGCAGCGTGAGCCGCCGAGGGACAAAACGTACGAAGAAACTTGACTACTTCAAAATCTTCGGCAGGACATGTGTCCAAAGTTCAAAGCCCTTGTCCATGTCCTTTTCATTGATATCAAAGAGGGCACTGTGGTGTCCGCTCGGGCGATCGGACCCCCAAACGAAGAAGGCTGCTTTGCCGCCGTGCGATTGCACGCGACGCGCCAGAATCGTTGCATCTTCCGAGCCACCGAAGTTAAGCGGTTTATCCAGAACCTTAAGACCCACTTCCTTGCCGCTCATATTAAGTAGGTCAGTGAGTTCCCGGTCACTATGCAAATCCACCGCTTCGCCCATCTTAGCGATGTCGTACGTGACACCGAAGCTCTTGGAAATGCCTTCGCAGATGTTATTGACCTGCTCGCACATGTAGTTGTTGATTTCCATCGTTTCGCCGCGAACCTCAAGCTTCATGACGGCTTTCGAAGGAATGACATTGCGTCCCTCGCCTGCCATGAGTTGCCCGATGTTCACACGAGTCATACCGCCGCCGTGGCGCGAAATACCGAGCATCTGCACTGTGGCGTTTGCCGCTGCAGCCAAGGCATTACGCCCTTCCTGCGGGCAAAGACCTGCGTGCGAAGCGCGTCCGTGGAACGTCACATCGTACTTGGTTGTGCAAAGGAACCCATATAGGTTTGTGGCGAGCTCTCCGGACTTTGCAAGCATGGCCACGTGCGAAGACAAGAAGTAATCGACATCATCGAGAATGCCGCTTGCCGCCACGCCGGCTGCTCCGCGAACACCTTCTTCAGCCGGCTGGAAAATAATCTTAATCTTGCCGGAAAGCTTCTCTTTGTTGTCCATAATCCAGTGAGCAACCGCCAGGCCCATGGACATATGGGCATCGTGACCGCAGGCATGCATAAAGCCCGGATTGCGCGAGGCAAATCCTTCTTTATTCGGGAGGTGGTTGGGGTCGGAGCTTTCCTGAACCGGCACGCAGTCAATATCAAAGCGGCAGGCAAACGTCGGACCGGGGCGTCCCGTATCCAAAACGGCGACGCACCCAGTTAGTTCCTGCATCTCCTTTAACAGCTCTTCGCTCACACCGTTCTTGCGGGCACGCTCAATGCCGGCTTGAACGACCTTCTGACTACGCCCTAAGCACGCATCGGGATTGATAATCGAGCGTCCGAGCAGAACCTTGTAGCCGTATCCGCGAAGTGTTTGAACGAGAAACGCCGTCGTTGTAAATTCAGACCAACCCTCTTCGGGGTTCTGATGCAACTTACGACGAATGGAAATGAGTTGATCGTGATAGCACTGGCAAATCATAGAACGCCTCCTTAGATAAGTACCGAGGTCGAGACTCACTTGAAGAAAGCGATATCGGATTGAACACCGTCCGAGTGCGTCTCAGCCGTCCTTGTTCATGTGAAGATTGTATCTCACACTTTATAAAATGATTCGCGAACAAGGGCAGAAAGAATGTCTTTAGGCAAACTCTTCGGAAATAAAACTGTTTTTCCGGACAAGACACACTCAAGAACCGCCTCTTTAAATTCGCTCGAATAGGGTTGCATTTTCCACTTTTCCTTCCTTCATGAGAGCGGGAAGTTTTTTTGACAATTCATGGGAGGAAAGGCGGCTCTCGCGGGAACGAATAGCCGCCAAGACGAAATCGGAATCGGTGGCATTTACGCTTCGGAGAAGGTCATACTAATGCTGAGAGACAATCCAGTTGATTTGTGAAAACACTCCTTAAAGCATAAAGACAATTGCAATGACGATACCGATGCTCAATACGGCACTAAGCGTTCCGATAATTGGGAAGGCGTGAACGTGTAATTCATCCACCGGTCCCGCTAACAGAGGCAAAAAAATGTCAAAAGACTACCTACGGAGCCATGTACTACCGATGTCGCACTTATCCAATCGGCCTGCGCTTCGAGCTCATGTCCCGTAAAATAAATAATCTCCGTCGGGGTGCTGTTTAGCTCTACCTTCGGCAAGCAAGAGCATTATCCGTTAAATTGTTCTTCCATCGACATATCGTAATTGACCCCATAGTGAACTCAGCACTATGGGGTCTTTTACAGAAAGCCTGAAGGGGGAAGACTTTCTTTTTTCAAAACAATCGACTTAGAAACCCAGAAACCACCAAGTGTGATTAAACACTCTGTGCGCCGAGGCACGAGCCGCCGACGCATCTGCTCTTAGCCCAGTACCTTTTTTGCGTTGTCGATTTGTACGCGAACCGCTTGCGGCGAGGTTCCGCCGTAGGAGTTACGCACTTGCACACAGCGTTCAATTGAGATGTTTTCGTAGATATCTTTCTCAATACGGGGATCAACTGCCTGGAATTCTTCGATAGATAATTCCTCCAGCGCCTTCTTGTGGCGGATGGCATAGTTAACGAGAATGCCGGTGACGCGATGAGCATCGCGGAAAGGAACATTCTTTTTAACGAGGTAGTCAGCCAAATCCGTAGCATTGGCATAACCGCGTTGTGCACCTCGAAGTGTGTTCTCGGCAATGACCTTCATCTTCGAAACCATGGGGGCCATGATCTTGAGAGAAGCGTTGAGTGTATCAATCGAGTCGAAAGACAATTCTTTGTCTTCTTGCATATCCTTGTCGTAGGCAAGCGGAAGGCCCTTCATCATGGTCAAGAGCGCATTTAAATTACCGAACATTCGACCGCCCTTGCCTCGAATGAGCTCTGCCATATCTGGGTTCTTCTTTTGTGGCATGATGGAAGAACCTGTGCAGTAGTCATCGGACAATTCAATAAACTTGAAGTCTTGACTGCTGAAAAGAACAATCTCGCCGGCCAAACGCGTCAGATGCATGTAGCAAATGGCTGCAACCGCTGCATACTCGATGACATAGTCTCGGTTTGCAACCGTGTCAAGACTGTTTTCTGTCGGACCGTCAAAACCGAGCAAGCTTGCGGTCATGAAGCGATCAATCGGATGACCGGTTCCGGCCAAAGCGGCAGCGCCTAACGGACAAAGCGACGTATGTTCATACAGCGATTCAAATCGCTCCCAGTCACGCTCGAGCATTTGGAAATACGCCATAAACCAGTGGGAAACAAGAATCGGCTGAGCCGTTTGCAAATGGGTATACCCGGGCATGACAACTCCCATGTATTCCTCGGCCTTCGCTACCAAAACTTTCTGCAATCCGCGAATCCATTCCTGGCTTTCTCGCAAAGCACGACGGAAATACAAAACTCCGTCAACCTGGCATTGGTCATTCCGCGAACGCCCCGTATGCAGGCGACCTCCTGCCGGTCCGATGAGTTCCGTCAGGCGCTTTTCGATGGCCATGTGAATGTCTTCGTCTTCTGCCTTGAAGGTGAATTGGCCGGACTTGATTTCTTCCAGAACAGCGCCGAGGCCCTGAACAATCTTTTCCCCGTCCTCTTGGCTGATAATGCCTTGATGGGCAAGCATCTTGGCATGCGCAATACTGCCCTGAATATCGTCCTGGCACATGCGTGTCTCGATATGAATAACCGCTCCGAATTCTTCCGCGAATTTATCGGCCGGAAGGTCAAAGCGCCCTCCCCACATTTTGCTTGACATGTTTATCTCCTGGAGATGATTAAATTATTAATAGTGATAACCTTCGCGAATCCAACGGGCAGCATCAAGCGCACAATATGTAAGGATTCCATCCGCACCTGCTCGCTTAAATGCAATCATTGACTCCATTGTGATTCTTTTCTCGTCGATACACCCATTAGCAGCAGCACACTTAATCATTGCGTACTCGCCTGAAACATGGTACGAGAATGTCGGTGCCTTGAACTCATCTTTAACTCGTCTCAGAACATCTAAATAGGGAAGCCCCGGCTTGACCATGACCATGTCGGCACCTTCTGCCAAATCCAATCCGACTTCCCAAAGAGCCTCATTTCCGTTGGCAGGATCCTGCTGATACGTGTTTTTATTCGACTTTCCGAGGTTAGAACTTGACCCAACGGCGTCGCGGAACGGCCCATAAAATGCCGAACTATACTTAGCGGAATAAGCCATGATTCGCGTGTTGATAAGTCCTATAGAATCTAAAGTGCGACGAATTGCCCCAATGCGGCCGTCCATCATGTCACTTGGAGCCACGACATCAACACCTGCCTCAGCCTGAGTAAGTGCTTGCTGTACTAAAACCGCTACTGTTTCGTCATTCAGAATGTATCCATCCTTATCAATCAGACCGTCTTGTCCGTGCGTTGTATAGGGATCCAGAGCAACGTCACACATAATGCCTAGCTGCGGGAATGATTCTTTTATCTTTCGTACAGTTCTTGGGATAAGCCCGTTGGGATTAGCAGATTCTCGACCATCCGGCGTTTTCAAATCCATTTCGACTACAGGGAAAAGTGCAATCATCGGAATGCCGAGTTCGACACATTCAGAACACAGCTTTAACAGTTCATCAATGGTATATCGAACGACCCCGGGCATCGTGGGAACTGGCTCCCTATCCCCTTTTCCTTCCTTGACAAATACCGGCAGAATCAAATCATTCACGGTAATAACGTTTTCACGCATCAGGCGTCTGGAAAAATCATCGTGACGCATGCGTCGCATGCGTTTCTGCGGAAAATAACCCAGTGTTTGCATCTTCTCACCCCATGCCCCATGTATTGATGTTAAATCGCATAAAACATATTTCTTAAGAAAACACCTACCCAAAAGCGATGCCCAAACAATTCTATGCGACAGGAAGTTGAGCCTCTTGCCTATGGCAGAGGCTCAATTCACGTTCGTTAAAAAACAACCTTACTCAAGAGCCACCCAAACAAAAGAGTGGATCCGGTTGTTACAAGTCCGGGTAACTGATAACTATGGTTTAATACATACTTACCGATTTTCATTGTTCCCGTTCTGTCGAAAGCGATACAGGCAATAACCGCTCCTCCGGCAGGAATAAGGAAGTATCCATTACACGCAAGGAACATCCAGACGCAATCGGCAGGCAACAAACCCAAACCAATGGCTAACGGCATTAGAGCCGTTGTGGTAGCACCTTGAGAGAACAAAACACTAGAAAGGAAGAACATTGCCAGGGCAAAGAGAATTGGAAGTTCTTGAATTAGTGTCCCGAATTCAGCAACAAACACGGGCTTGTATGTGTTAAAGAAGGTCCCTGTAAGCCAAGAAATGCCGAAAACAGCAGCCATGCCAATCAAGCCAGCGCGGAACACCGAGCCATCAGCAAGCTTCTTTGCCGGAACCTTACTTATCACCATGATTAAACAGCCAACGGCGAGCATAACCATCTGAACCATATGGGGAATACCTAATCTTGTAACTTTACCGGCCCCGTCCGTAAACTTTGGCAGGAGTCCAGGGAAAGATCCCAATAACACAACGAGCAAGATACCAAACAAGAAAATGACCACACCGCGCTTTGCAGCGGGCGAATACGTCACCTCCTTCCCTTGGGCCACTGCAGTATCTACGAATTCGCCGCTCTTGACTTTACGCAAGAATTCCGGATCCTTCTCCAATTCGGCTCCGCGCTTGTAAACAAACGCACAACCAACAAGAACACCAAGGAAAGTTGCCGGAATGCAAACGGCAAAAATATGAAACGGTAGAACACCCTGGGCGGCAAACAGCCCAATCATGGCAGCTGTGGCTGCCGACATCGGGGAACCCGTAATCGCTGCCTGGGCTCCGATTACCGACATCGAAAGCGGACGCTCAGGACGTACACGAGCCGCTGCTGCAACTTCCGCAATGACGGGATACACAGCAAATGCTACATATCCTGTTCCGCACAACAAAGTGAAGAAGAAACAAACCAACGGCCCCATAAAGGTAATATGTTGGGGATTTCGCCGCAAAATGCGTTCTGCTATTCCGACAAGGTAATCCAAGCCACCAGACCCTTGCAGAATCGAAGCGCAAGAAACAACGGCAACCATAATGAGAAGAACTGACACAGGGGGATTTCCCGGTTTCAGTCCGAAGAAAAAGACCAATACGAAGAGCCCCAAACCACCTGCAGCTCCAAGCCCCAGGCCTCCCCATTTCGCTCCAATACCGATTGCGATTACAACGACAATCAGTTGCATCCAAAACATTGCATCCATTTGAAAACCTTTTTTGAGAATTCTTTGTATACAAATCCTGGAGGCACTACGATGTGTAGTGCTCCAGAGCTTGACTCAGTTATTTCTGAGAAGCGATTAAATTGTTGACATCTTGCTCAAGACGAGCCTTAGCGGCCGCAATCTTTGCCTTCCGCTTTTCGAGCAGAGCCACGTCCTCGTCAAGTCGTTTGGAATGTACGACCAACTGTCGAGAAACCTCCTCAGGAGCCGTTCCGCCGAGAATCTTTTTGCTCATGGCACTCCGAACAGGGTCAAGAGCCACAAGAATTTGTTCGTCGGTCATTGACGTTTTCTTTTGGAAGAGTTTTTCAAATGCGACATTCACATCTTCCGCATGAATTTCGTTGGCCTTCTTGCCGGTCTTAATCATGATGTCGACCAGTTCGGCAACTATTTCGTGAGCTGCGCGGAAACTAATCTTGTCGTGCCGAACCAAAGCATTTGCCAGTTCTGTAACCGTGCAGAAATTTCCAAGTGCGTTGGTTACCATTCGTTCCTTTCGTGTTACGAGGCTCTTGAGAGTATCTGTCATCATCTCGCAACATCCACACATTTCCTTAATGGCAGTGAAAACGTATCGTCCGGTTTCGCCAACAACGTCGCATGTATTCGTGTAAGGAGTATTGCGCAATGTCGAAAGTGCCCCCGTGAGCATGCCACTTAAATTACCGGCCTTTCCTTTCACATATTCCAAAGTAATCGGATTCTTTTTTTGCGGCATGATCGAAGAGCAAATTGCTACTGAATCATCAACTTCGATATACCCGAATTCGGGAGTGGCCCAGACGTATAAATCAGCGCACAATCGAGAAAGTGTATTGCTCATGATTGCAATAGCAGAAAGGAGTTCCAGGACATAATCACGCGAAGCGACTCCATCGATTGAGTTTTCAATGGGCGCATCAAATCCATGAATGTCGCTCATGTACTGTCGGTCAATGTCCCACGTGGTTGAACCCATTGATCCGCTTCCCATCGGGCAGATATTGATAGACTCAAAAACGGCAGCGAGTCGACGCGAGTCGCGGTCAAGACCGCAAAGAATTCCAGAACAATAGTGCGCAAAAGTTATCGGCTCCGAGGGTTGAAGATGCGTATAGCCGGCCATAACTGTCTCTTTATTCCGGTCAGCCAACTCAATCAGCGTACGGCGCATGAGATTCACTTTTTCACAAAGATCGAGATATGCCTTCCGCACATCGATACGAGACACTGTAGCAATCAGGTCGTTTCTCGAACGTGCCGTGTGCTGCTGTCCACCGATTTCAATACCTGTTTTATCAATCAAATACTTCTCAAGGTTGAAATAGGTTCCTTCAAGTCGAGGATCAACGTAAAAATTCGGCTTGTCTCCCATAGCCGCCATTTCTTGGGTTACTTCCAGGATTCTTGCGGCGACACTTTTCGCAATAATCCCTTTGTTGGCAATCATCACTACATGAGACTTATTGAGATCGAGATATGTCTGGTAGGAGTGATCCAAATCCCCTTCAACATTGGGCGTAACAACATACTTAATGTAACTCTCACAGAGCGGCTTTTTGATTTTGCCTCTTGCCATGATTTCTCCTTTTCGGCATTTAAGTAGGTGGATAAGAGCAGAGCGAATACCGCTCTTGCGAAAAGGAAACTAATGAGCACGGTCAACCGAGTTGACAGGTTTGATTTTTTGTCAAAGAACAAATGATTCCTTGTCAGTGTTTCTTATCAATAAGTCCAATAAATTCAAAATGCTGTTGTCCGTGTTGACGAAAAGTTTTTTTGTTGACAACATTTTGTACATGACAAGTTCGAAAGGATTTACATTCCTAGGAAAAGCCATCGAAGCCATTGAGGCGAACGTATGCAAAAAAATATCTTCAACCTCAATAATCTACGAATTCTGCAGGCTGTTGCAGAAACAAAAAGTCTCTCTTTGGCAGCAGAGAGACTTGAATTAAGTCAATCCGCAATTTCCCGAAGCATCAGTCGACTTGAGGAACAGATTGGTGCAAATCTTTTTCTTCGTCGTTCCTCTCCGATTCAATTAACTCTCCTGGGTCAACACATCTACTCCAAGGCAGAATCTGTTCTCTCTCAGTACGCAAAACTCAATCAGAGTATTCGCAATTTCCACGATATCGGCGTCTATGACTTGAGAATTGGGGCATCAACATCGTTAGCCCGCACTGTGTTACCAGAAATTGTCTGCAACTTATATTCTCGGGGTCTTTCTGTAACGGAATATTCGAATAACACACCTGTAATCTCCGAACTCTTACAGGACGGAACAATTGACATTGCTATTGCAACAGACCCAATAAAATCGAATCCTTCCGTTAAGTCTCGTGCCTTGTTTACAGAAAAGTATCTCGTTCTTCTTTCTAACACTGTTGTCCCGAGGATTCAGACAAGGCTCGACTTGCAAAACTATGCAAGAAAAATCCCCTGCGTACAAGCAAGTTCTGAGTCATATGATTTGCTTCAAACCTCTCGCATCCTTCGAAACCTTTCAATTAGTAATGTCTTACGTCTTAACAGTATTTGGGCAAACCTTCATCTCATTAGCCTCGGCAAGGCATGGGGATTGGAGACACCGTTCAATGTGATAACCGGCTCAAGAATTCACCAAGGGTGCGTATTTAGGGATTTGTTACCCCATCAAGGGACTCGAACTGCCTATATTTGCTACATAAATCCTGACTTCGAGCCTTTGGCTAAGGAGATATCCACTCAAATTCTTCAGGACATTCTCAAAAAGAGACTACAAAGTCTGAGGAATACCTCTTTTGAAAAAATGGTCTGGCCTTGTGATTCCTTAAAGGAACAGCAAAATGGTTAATCAATCTAAAAGGAATACATTTGACACTAGTTGTCTGAGCGCAAGTAACCTGCGAATCCTTCTAGCCATTGCAACATCAAAAAGTTTTTCAGGGGCTAGTGACAAACTTAACTTAACTCAATCGGCAATCTCACGGAGTATGTGCCGCTTAGAGGAAAATATTGGGCACTCCATTTTTACAAGTAAAAACCACCCGGTACAGCTCTCACCAATAGGACGCATGCTATGCAAGCAAGCCGAGAGTTTGCTTGACGAATTAGACGAGATTTATTCTGAAGTCAAAATTCAGACACAAGACGCCAATAACTGTTTACGACTTGCCTCATCAACATCATTAACACAAACGACCATCCCATACGTAGTTGAGGCCTTATATCAGGGAACTTCTTCAATTGCTGCTTACAACGGGAACACACCAAAAGTGTGTCAGATGTTGCTAGAAGGAAAAGTCGACATTTCTTTGGCCAGTGACCCGATGTCGACATATAAATCTATCATGGCGCTCCCTTTGTACAAAGAACGTTATCTAGCTGTTCTGCCAAAGTGCTACGACGGCATCATTCGATCTAAGCTAGATCTCATCAGACTTTCCAAAACTTTGCCCTGTCTTCAATTCAATGACACATCCTATGATGTTGTGCATACATCTCGTGTCTTACGACAGTGGGGAATTCAAAACACTTTAATGCTCGGGACCTGGACAACATTAAAAATGATTAAAAAGGGACTGGCATGGGCGCTAATGCCAGTTCTCAATATTCTTCCAGCCAAAGATTTCGTACACTCCATCTCTTTCCTATATGCCTCAGAACAACAGGGAATGAGAACGGCCTATGTTCTCTACAAGAATCCTGCGTATGAACAGTTAGCAAAAAAAATCGCTGGGCTTGTCGTTGAAACATTAAAAACAAAGATCCTTCCGCAAGTCAAGAATCCGCTATTAGTCGACTCAGTCAAACTATTTGACGTGTCTGACAACTAGTGCTAGGCGCTCGCTTTCGTAAATTTGCCACAAAACCTGGCTTGACATGAAAACACTTTTCGGATGATTTTCTGTCTTACCAGTTCATAAAACAATCCCTCCTCTATATCGTCCGAATGTCATTTGTGACGGTACTCAAACTATCAGGGATTCACTTCCATGTTTTTTGCAATTCTTGCGGGCGTTGTTTCTGCCGCTTTCTGGGGAATTCTTTATATCTTCCCTCTTTTATTACCAGAGTATTCCTCTTTTCAGACAGGAATTGGACGTTGTTGTGTAACGGGCTTGTTTTCAATTCTTCTCGTTTTCTATTTCAGAGACGAAATACGAAAACTAAAGCGTTCCGATTGGATGGTTGCATTGCGCCTTGCGCTTATTGGATGTCTGCTAAATTTTATGGCGCAATTGTATTGTAGCGATTTTTCTGGAGCTTCCATTGCTGGTCTGAGCACCGGCATTATTCCCGTCATTCTCACTCTGTACTCGAATGAACGTGATCGAAAGCTAGGACGTTGGAGTGTCCCACTTAAACCACTGATTGCTCCAACTCTAGTAATCTTTTTTGGATTCGTTCTTTGTAACTACTCAGAGTTCGTAACCAATCCGATGTCGAGTTCCCCTCTAAAGTTCATGATTGGTGTTGCTTTAGGTCTTTTGCATACCATCATTTGGACATGGTATCCGATTGCTAATGCAGATTGGATTAAGGCGAATCCGCAAGTCAATGTCCTTGCCTGGACATCGCTTATTTTCGCCCTTCTTTTTCCTTTTTCAATAGTTTTATACCTGTTTGGACTCAGCGGGATTCTGAGCGGATTTGAATATTCTTTGCTAGGACCAACTCCTTGGAGATTCATTGCTGTAATGCTTGTTGGAGGCATTGTGTCTTCTTGGGGCGCAATGACTCTTTGGAACTACATGTGTAAGCGAGTTCCAACCTCTCTGGCAGGTCAAATGATGGTGCTTGAAACATTATTTGCGATGCTATTCGGTCACGTTCTACAGAAACGCTTTCCGACATGGGACTTGATTGCCGGAACAGTGCTCCTCGTCATTGGGGTTTCGACAATTCTGCATTTGTTCCAAAAGTATTCCGCTAAAAAGAAAGCGCTTTAATAAAGGCGAACTATGTCTCGCTACGGAAAACTATCTTCTTAGAAAGAGCTCTATGAATGAATCCAATAAGTTAATTACGCCAAAATACAAACAGTTCCTCGGGACTATTCTTGTTCTTTTGAGTGCCTTGGGCTTTGGAACATCAGGAACCATCCAAGCGATTGCACCCGTTGGAGCGACCCCCTACGTCATCGTTGCCGGAAGAGCTACCGCCGGGGCTATCCTTCTCCTGACTTGGTGCATCGTCAGAAAGCGCTTTCCAAAAGATTTTTTTTCAATTCCGTTTAAAAACGTTTTGATTGCCTCCGGATTCCTTGGGGCAAATACTTTAAGTTTCTTCCTTGGCGTATCCCAAATTGGCGTAGCTGCAGGAACAATCATTGCCGTAGGAAGTGTTCCTATTTGGACAGCCGTCCTCTCTTTTTTCGTCCATAAAAAAAGGCCAATTAATGCGTGGTATTTTGCAACCTTCTTGGCAATACTTGGGATTGGATTCATTAACGGATGGGCACCCTTGCCTGAGGGAAAGACCCCTTATCTGATTCTCCTTCTCTTCAATGGGTTCTTTTATTCTAGCTACATTACTGTAATGCCTTCTATATTAAAGACAACCAATGCTGAGTTTGCAACGATGATTATCTTTTGTGTCATGGCTATCCTGTTATCTCCTCTTTTTTATCTCTATGACACACAGTGGATATTTGCGTCTGTACAGGGAATCACTGTAATTCTTGCTCTCGGACTAGTTACAGCAGGACTCGCTTACACATTTCTTAATGCTGGGCTTCGCTATACAACCCCAGTCATCGCAGCGACACTAGGGCTTGCTGAGCCCATGATTGCAGCATTATTGGGTATCTTTTTTCTTCATGAACCCGTGACTGAACAGACAGTCTTAGGAATCATCCTAATCTTTGCCTCGCTTGTCTTGCTCATTTACGCAAATCAAAAGCATGAATTATCAAAATAGTTTTCCGCTCTCGAGAAGGAAGGAGGAGTGGAAAATGCAAACCGATTCGAATGCCCGGCAACAGGTTCTGCCGGCACTGAATATCCGTGATGACCCGCTCCATTTTATCGGCTGTTGTGACTAACAACTTTCCAAGCGTAACAACTTCCGGCGCAATCTCAATCGGTCTCGTGCGCCGCACCAAGTCGACACCGAGTTCTTTTTCTAGTCGAGCAACGGCGGCCGAAACCGCTGGTTGTATCAACCCGAGCTGTTTGGCCGCCGCTAAAACGCTTTGCGTACGACAAACCGGTAAAAAGATTTCGGCGGAAGACACAAGAAGAAATCATGCGTCACTCCGCGTTCGGTTCATCGTCACCGGTTTGCTTAGAGAGCCTTTTGCAAAAAGGCCTTGACGGGAGCAATGGCTTTGGGCTCGACAAGAGTATCGAGAACCTGGCCGTTGCGGATGATAAAAAGCGTCGGAATCGAGCGAACGTGAAAGCGCTCCTTTAGACCTTGCGCCGAATCAAAATCGGCGTGGGCAAAAAGAATCTTTCCGGCGTTTTCCTTGGCAAGCATCATCATCAAAGGCGCAATTCTCTGGCAGTCCGGGCACCAGGTGGCGCCCATGACAAAGAGAACGGGAAGCGCGCTTTTCCCGACAACCTCATCGAAGGTTTCGTCTGTGACAAAGGTCATGGCAGATGTATCCATCGCTATCCTCCATTTAAAAGTGATTTGCAACCCATTATAGGGGACAGTGACGAAAAACCCCGGCGAAATTGCTCTCGTCGGGGCCGTCGGGTGTTTCAAGACGTTACTAGCAATCGATCAGCAAAATCACACCGGTGATGACAACAATCGCCACGATGTTGATGATGATACCGGCGCGGAGCATGTCGATAATGCGAAGTTTTCCGGTGCCGAACACAATCGCGTTAGGCGGTGTGGAAATCGGCAGAATAAAGGCTGCCGAAGCCGCAAGTGCCGTTGCAAAGAGCACGGACTGAGCCGGAAGGTTCAGGGCCGAGCACACAGCTGCCAATAGCGGCATCATCATCGCCGCCAAGGCCGTGTTCGATG
>UQUS01000026.1 GCA_900544335.1 uncultured Sutterella sp. | reverse complement strand
TGCGGGAGTAGCTCAGTTGGTAGAGCGCAACCTTGCCAAGGTTGAGGTCGCGAGTTCGAGACTCGTCTCCCGCTCCAAATTCTCTCTTTCCCCCTTCGTTTGTAGTGCCTTAAGCGGGCTTTTCGTGTTTGCGTTTGACCTTGCCAAAGCCCTTTTGGTTTTTCGGTCAGCCATCGGCATTTTTTCAGGGCCTCCGAGGGAGGCGTTTAAGTGCAATTCATGCCCTTTTCAGGCGGTAGAAAAATTTGAACTTTCCCCGATAAATCCGATGTCTTTGCGGTAAAATCCATCGCACTTGAAATCGTTGAAACCTTTGTGTGAAAAAGATCAGAACATATGGGGAAGCCGCCTAAAAAACCGACCTTTGAGCAAGCGATTGCCGAACTCGAAACCATCGTCCAAGCGATGGAAGAGGGCAACTTAACGCTCGATGAGTGCGTCCAAAAGTACCAGCGCGGGCAAGAACTCGCGGGGATTTGCCAAGAAGCCTTGGAAACGGCCCGGAAAAAGCTTCAGGTCTTAAAGCCTGACGGAACGCTTGCCGCACAAGAGGGCACGGATGACGTTCCCTTCTAAAGAACGCTTCTTTTATGTCAGTGTTAAAAAATCACGTGTTTAATCGAACCGCATTCGAGGCTTGGGCAGCGCCGCGTCGCGATGCCGTCGAAACCAATGCGAAAACGCGTTTGATTCCGCACGACGCGACACAATCCACTCTCGTTGACGCGATGGCCTATGCCGTCACCGGGGGCGGCAAGCGCATTCGGGCGCTTTTGGTGTTCGCTGCCGGAGAGCTTACCGGTGCTCATGATGCGGTTTTAACCGATGTGGCAACTGCCGTGGAATACGTGCATGCGTATTCGCTGGTGCATGACGATTTGCCGTGCATGGACAATGACACGTTGCGTCGCGGAAAACCCACGTGCCACGTGGCGTTCGGTGAAGCCGAGGCCATGCTCGCAGGCGATGCCCTGCAGCCTGAGGCGTTTTCTCTTTTAACGAAGCTTGCTGTGAGCGAACACGCGCGCCTTGCGATTATCGATTGCTTTGCCGAGGCGTGCGGGCGAGAGGGCATGTGTGCCGGTCAGGCCATCGATTTGGAGCACGTCGGAAAACCTATGGCACTCGACCTTTTGCGGCACATGCATCGCCTTAAAACCGGGGCACTTATTCGCTCTTCTGTTCAGATGGGTGCCTTGTGCGGCGAGAGGACGCGCTACGAATCGAGTCGAGAACAGTTAACCGAGTTTAGCGAAGCAATCGGCTTAGGGTTTCAGGTTGTCGATGATATCCTTGATGTGACAAGCGATACGGCTACGCTCGGAAAATCAGTCGGTAAAGACGCGCTTTGCCACAAGCCGACCTATGTGTCGCTTTTGGGGTTAGATGCGTCACGAAAACTCGCTTCAAGTACCCTGGAGGCGGCTCTTGAAGCCCTTAACACGATTGAACAAACGGGACTATTTGAGTCCTCTGCAATTTTACATTTAGCGGACCTTGCGCATACCATGATCGGGCGGACGAAATGACAGAAACCACTCTTTTACAAACGATTGACAGCCCGGCGGATTTAAGAAAACTTCCCGTGGAAAAGCTCTCCGACGTGGCCCGCGAGATTCGTTCCTACATTATCGAGTGCGTGAGCCACACGGGCGGGCACCTTTCAAGTTCCCTCGGAAGTGTGGAGCTTGCGCTCGCTCTTCACTATGTCTTTAACACGCCCGATGACAGGCTTGTCTGGGATGTCGGTCACCAGGCTTATGCCCATAAGATTTTGACCGGGCGCCGTGAGGGACTAAAACGCGTTCGTCAATATAAGGGCCTGTCGGGCTTTCCGCGTCGCGATGAAAGCGAGTACGACGCTTTCGGAACGGCGCATTCGTCCACGTCGATTTCAGCGGCTCTCGGGATGGCCGTTGCCTCGCATCTTGAGGGGCACGACAAACGCTGGCACATTGCCGTTATCGGGGACGGAGCTTTAACGGGCGGTATGGCAAGCGAGGCGTTAAACCATGCCGGTGACTACAAGGAAGGCATTCGTCTTTTAATCATCCTTAACGACAACAACTGCTCGATTTCGCCTCCTGTCGGTGCGCTTTGTGGGCACCTCGGAAAGCTCGTGAGTACGAGTCCTTTCTGGAAGATGCGCAATCTCGGTAAGTCGATTTTGAAAAACACACCGACCTTGCATGAACTGGCTAAGCGCGTAGAAAAGCAGACGGTGAACTTTTTAAGTCCTCCGTCGTCGATTTTCTCGACCTACGACCTTAACTACTTCGGTCCGATTGACGGACACGATGTGGTAGGGCTCGTGCGCATGCTCACGAAATTAAGAGACTTAGAAGGCCCCATGGGTCCGATTGTCCTACACGTGCGCACCGTCAAGGGCAAGGGCTATGAACCTGCGGAAAAAGATCCGACGACTTATCACGGCGTCGGCCCCTTTGATCCGGCGCACCCGGTGATGCGCCAAGTCGATCCCCTGCATCCGACGTACACGGAAGTCTTTTCCAAGTGGATTTGCGATATGGCCGAGGTCGACCCGAAGCTTTATGCCATTACACCGGCGATGCGCGAAGGAAGCGGCCTTGTGGAATTTGAAAAGCGGTTCCCGGAGCGCTATCGCGATGTGGCGATCTGCGAGCAGCATGCCGTCACATATGCGGCTGGCTTGGCGTGCGAAGGATTGCACCCGGTTGTGGCAATTTATTCGACCTTTGCGCAGCGAGCCTACGATCAGATTTTGCACGATGTGGCACTACAGAACCTGCCTGTGACCTTTGCCGTCGACAGGGCCGGTATCGTGGGTGCCGACGGAGCCACGCACCACGGCGCGTTTGATTTGGCGTATTTACGGAGTCTTCCGAATATGACGATTATGGCCCCGAGCGATGAGGCCGAATGCCGCAAGATGCTCACGACGGCCGTCAAACTCGGGACTCCTGCGGCCGTGCGTTATCCGAGAGCCACAGGGCGGGGTGTTGATGCCGGAAACGGCTTTGAGACACTGCCCGTGGGGCGTGCGCGTATTCTCCGTCAAACGCAAAAGACCGATTTCGGGCGTGTTGTGATTTTTGCCTTCGGCTCCATGGTTAAAAACCTTTGGGAGACAGCCTTAAAGTTCGATGCCACGGTCGTTGACATGCGCTTTGTCAAACCCTTGGATGTTCAAACGATTTGCAGCTCAGCGCGGGAACATGATTTGGTCGTGACGGCCGAGGAGGGCGTTATTGCTGGGGGTGCGGGAAGCGGCGTCCTCGAAGTCCTGGCCGAAGAAGGCATTCTCGTGCCGACGCTTCAAGTGGGGCTCCCGGACCGCTTTATTGCCCAGGGCACCAATTCCGAACTATTTGTCGATGCCGGCATTGATAACACAACGGTTCAGGCGAAGATTTCCGCCCGTTTGCAGCATTTGGGGAAAGATTCCGATGACAGAATTGCTTGAAAACGTCGAACTTGCGGATAAAAACACCTTTCGGCTACCGGCTAAGGCTCGCTACTATGCCGAGTTTGCTACACCCGAAGACCTTAAAGATTTATTAGGACGTCCGGAAGTCATGGGTCTCCCGGTCTTTGTTCTCGGCGGCGGCTCTAACCTTGTGCTTACAAAAGACTACGAGGGCCTCATGCTCCACTCGGTCGATTGCTCCGTTCGAATCGATCGGGAAGATGATGCGTGGGTTGACGTGACGGTCGGCGCCGGAAAAGATTGGTCCGAATTTGTCCTTGATGCCGTCAAAAACAAATGGAGTCGCATTGAGAACCTGTCGGGAATTCCCGGGTCTGTGGGCGGCGCGGCTGTTCAAAACATCGGCGCCTACGGTATGGAAGTCAAAGACGCGATTGCTTCTGTGACATGCTTTGACCCGCAAAGCCAGTCCGTCGTGAGAATTGAACGCAAGGATTTAGCGTACGGGTACCGCACGAGTTTCTTTAAATCTCCCGAGGGATCTAAACTCATTGTCCTTAGCGTGACGTTTCACTTATCGAAGCGCTTTGTCCCGAACCTAAAGTACCAAGCGCTTGCCGAACGCCTGCGTTCGCTCACAGGGAAGATGATTACGCCGGCCGTTGTCGCCGGTCAAGTGCGGGAAATCCGTAAATCGAAACTACCCGGTCTTAAGCGCCTCGGAAGTGCCGGAAGCTTTTTCAAAAATCCGATTCTCTCTCGCATGCACGGAAGGCGCGTTTTAAGGGAGCACCCCGCAATTCCCTATCACACGATGTCTTCGGGGCGCATTAAAGTCTCGGCAGCCTGGCTTATTGCGCACGGGCGCGTCCACGGTAAAAAGTGCGGGCAAGCGCACGTGTTTCATAAGGCGCCGCTTGTGATTGTCAATAGCGGCCATGCAACAGCCAGGGACGTCATGGCCGTTGCCGAAGCGGTTCGAGACGGTATCAAAAAACGCTACTCGATTATTTTGCAGTATGAGGTCGTGATTTTGTAGAGGTCTTGCCGGGAGACTTTCGGGGCTTGCGAAGGCAAAAGACATCAAAATCCTCACCGCTCGGCCAAGCCGTTAAGCACTTGTGGTCCAGGGTGTTAACGGCATCCGGTCCGATGCGAGCCGTGTTGACCGCGTAGTTAAGCTTGGCATAAAGAGCCGGAATTTCGTGCTCGAGGACCCCTTGGGCGTGGCGGGGGTTGCTGTGAAGTAAATTCAAGGCCTCTTCTAAGGTCTCTTGCGCGTCCGTTAAGGTGTCGGTCAGCCATTGGGTGTCGATGGGATGGTCGGGCATAAGGTCTCTTTTTCAGTTTGTATTCCGCAATGATAGGGCAACCGCTACAATTTGCCTTTCATTGAACCACACTAGGAGCACGCTGTGCCTTCGTCGAGTATCGGAGAACTTTTCGTCGTCACGAATTTCGGAGAAAGCCACGGACCGGCCGTCGGATGCGTCATCGACGGTTGCCCTCCGGGGATGGAACTTACGGTGGAGGATATCGCGCGCGAATTACGGCGTCGTCGTCCGGGCACCTCGCGCTTTGTGACGCAGCGCAAAGAAACCGATGATGTTCAGATTCTTTCCGGCGTCTATGAGGGGCGCACGACAGGCACCCCCATTGCGCTTTTAATTCCCAATATCGATCAGAAAAGTCGCGACTACACCGACATTGCCGAGCGGTTCCGTCCGGCCCATGCCGACTGGGGGTACTTTGCTAAGTTCGGAATTCGAGATCCGAGAGGCGGGGGACGCGCGTCGGCGCGTCTTACGGCTCCGACTGTCGCGGCCGGTGCTGTTGCGAAAAAGTGGCTACTTGAGAACCTCGGGGTTGAGATCCGGGCCTGTGTGACCAAAATCGGCACACGGCGCGTGCGCTTTAAGGATTGGGCGTATGTCAACCAAAATCTGTTTTTTGCCGCCAATGACGACCAAATCGAAGAACTTCAAGACTATGTCGACTCCGTTCGTAAAGAAGGGGACAGCATCGGCGGGGAGCTTCTTGTTGAGGCACGCGGTGTGCCGGCCGGGCTCGGGAACCCTGTCTACAACCGGCTTGACGCGAAACTTGCCTTTGCCCTGATGGGGTTAAATGCCGTCAAAGGGGTCTCAATCGGCGACGGATTTGCCGTCTCGGGCAAAAAAGGCACCGAAAACGCCGATGAAATGCTCGATGACGGGTTTGCCTCCAATCACGCGGGCGGCATCCTCGGAGGCATCTCCTCGAGCGCTCCGATTGTTTTGCACGTCGCAATTAAACCGACGCCGTCGGTCACAACGCCGCTTCGGAGTCTGAATGAAGCGGGTGACGATGTTCAAATCGTTACCATTGGGCGGCACGATCCCTGTGTGGCCTTGCGTGCGGCTCCGATTCTCGAGGCTCTTGTGGCCCTGGTTCTGATTGATGCGGCGCTTTTACAGCGGGCGCAGTGCGATAACTTCGGGTTAATCTACGATAACCCGACGCGTTAAAGGGCTATAAAAAATTTCCCGACTTCGCTTGGTGTGCCGAAGCGGCAAACGAAATCGGGAAACAAGGCGTCAAACGTTTAGACTTATTCGTCTTTTTTCGTTTGAACCTGAATGAGCGGCTCGACGCTTACGGGTGGGAGCACGGGTCTCGGGCGCCCTAAGTGCTTGACTGGCTCATAGGTCGGCGCTTTAACGAGGTCCGCCTTAGTCGCAACTTGCGTTAATCCGGCCTTTTTAAGGTTCTCTTCAAGCCCTTCGGAAATGTCTTTTTCCTTAGGAGCAACAGGCGTTACCTCACCTTGAGGTTCGGGCGCGCTCTTTTCTTCCGGTTTGACCTCAACGGGAGGTTCCGTTGTCTTTTCAGGCTCGGATACAACGGATTCCTTCGCCTCGGGCGCAGGGCTTTCCTGAGGCGCAGCGGACGAACTCTCGGCTTCTTGGGAAGTCGGAGATTCTTCCGAGGTCTCCGTATCGGCAATCACGCGAACGGCTTCGGTCGCTTTTGCCGGGCGACGGCGTCTCGGACGGCGGCGACGGCTGTCGCTTTCAATCACGGGTTCTGCATCCAGTTCGGGTAGGTCCGAAGGAGTGTCCGTTTTTTCTTCAACACTCTTGACGACCTCTTTTTTCGAGCGACGAGCTGAACGCTCCTGAAGGCGCGCAAGCTCAAGCTCCTGATTGACCGCGTCGATATCGACGGGCTTTTCTTCGGAAAGAGGCATCGTGTTTTGTTCCGGCGCCTCTTGGTTTTCCTCAACTAGGGCTTTGGGGCTTTCGGGAGTCGTCTCTTGACGCTCTTGCTCGGGTTTGGCGTTGCTGCGCGGCGACTTTTCCGCCTCGTCCGTGCGACGGCGCGTGCGAGGTCTGCGATTGGCTTTACGCTCTTCTTTCACAGGAGAAACGGGCGCTTCTTGAGGGGTTGTAACTTCGGCGGGCGTTTCATCAGTGGTTTCCTGGGCCTTGCGAAGCTTCTCGCGACGATCCTTGTTACGCTCGCGACGGCGTTCGGCTCGTTGGGCTCGTTCCTCGCGAGTCGGGCGGGTGCTCTTACGGCGTCCTGCCTCGCGCTTACTACGGGAGGCGGGAGTAGCTTCTTCTTTCTTTTCCTTACCGAATCCGAAAAAGCCCAAAATTTTGTCCATGAGACTCACAGGAGCCGGTTCTTCTTTCACGGGTTCCTCGTGCTTAGGCGCCACATCCTTCGGAAGAATGTTCTTAATGACTGGAATCTGCTTGGGGCGATCAGTCTTATCTTCGGCCTTTTTCACGGCATACGGGTCATCGGCCACGGCTGTTAATTCCTCGGCGCGCTTGTAGCTGGCCACATCGTCATCGAGGCGCTCGTCATCGGCGCGCAAACGCTCGATATGGTAGTGCGGGGTTTCAAGGAACGTATTTGGAATAAGGACAATCGGAACGCGGTAGCGGTGTTCGAGTTTTGTCACTTCCGCGCGCTTTTCGTTTAATAGGTAGGTTGCCACATCCACAGGAACCTGAGCGTGCAGAGCACCGGTGCCTTCTTTTGTTGCTTCTTCCTGCAAGATGCGCAGGACTTGCAGGGCGCTCGATTCGGTATCGCGAATGACGCCGACGCCGTTACAACGCGGGCAGGTGACGTGGTTGCCTTCGGAAAGCGACGGACGGAGCCGCTGACGCGAAAGTTCCAAGAGGCCGAAGCGGCTGATTTTGCTAATTTGCACACGGGCGCGATCGGGACGAATCGCTTCTTTCATGCGCTGCTCGATGGCGCGCTGATTCTTCGGGTCGTCCATATCGATAAAGTCGATGACGATAAGACCCCCGAGGTCGCGTAGGCGCATCTGACGCGCCACCTCATCGGCCGCTTCGCAGTTGGTGCGAAACGCCGTTTCTTCGATATCCGACCCGCGTGTGGCCCGGGCCGAGTTCACGTCCACGGCCACGAGCGCTTCGGTGTGGTCGATGACAATGGCTCCCCCGGAAGGAAGGGGAACCGTTCTTGCATAGGCCGTTTCGATCTGATGCTCGACTTGAAAGCGCGAGAAAAGCGGCGTGTCTTCCTTGTATAGTTTCACGCGATCGACCATGTCGGGCATCACATGGCTCATAAACTGACGCGCTTGCTCATAGATACTTTCCGTGTCGACGAGAATTTCTCCGATATCGGGCTGAAAGTAATCGCGAATCGCGCGAATCACAAGATTGCTTTCTTCGACAATAAGGAACGGAGCGGGATTGGCGCACTTTAACTTCTTGCCGTTTTTCTCGGCATCTGTCACGTAGTGTGTCACCTTCTTGCCGCCTTCGGTGGTCTCAAAGACGTATTGCGGTGTGGCAGCTTCTTCAATCGCTTCCCAAAGTTTGAGGAGGTAATTTAAGTCCCACTGGAGCTCCTCTAAGGAACGCCCGATGCCGGCCGTGCGGGCAATGGTACTCATTCCGCGGGGTAAATCGAGTTGCTCCATGGTCTGGCGCAATTCCTGACGCTCTTCGCCTTCGATGCGGCGACTGACGCCGCCGCCGCGCGGATTGTTGGGCATGAGTACAAGGTAGCGCCCCGCCAGACTAATAAAGGTCGTTAACGCTGCGCCTTTATTGCCGCGTTCTTCTTTTTCGACCTGGACGATGATTTCCTGACCTTCGGTGACGGCATCACGAATGCCGACGGTCCGTACGTCCACGCCTTCTTTAAAGTAACTGCGAGAGATTTCCTTAAAGGGCAGAAAACCGTGCCGCTCTTCGCCGTAATCGACAAAGCAGGCCTCCAGGCTCGGTTCGATGCGTGTGATGATGCCCTTGTAAATATTGGATTTTTTCTGTTCTCGGCCGTATGTCTCGATATCGACATCAATTAACTGCTGACCGTCGACGATGCACACGCGCGTCTCTTCGGCGTGTGTCGCGTTAAACAGCATGCGTTTCACTTTCGTTTCCCTTTTAAGCGCCATTAACGTAGACACTTAACTGATACGTGCAGGGCGATAAGTGATTTCGGGAAGAAGAGGTGGATTTTACGGACGGTAAAGCACCGGGCGCAGTCGCAAGAGCAACCGCTGCCGGCTTGGTCGGTCGACCGTATGGGAAATCCTAAATAGGCGATTGTCGGAGAGATGCCTCCGACCCGTGTCCGTCAATTTTGTACCGACAGGCATAAACGCTACGCCTTCCGCCTGTTTGGAAAGCGGAAAGCCCAACAACCAGAAAATAAGCCCGAATCCTGTCAACACAAAACGTATCTCTTCAACCCGAGATCCTTTTCGTCTCGGCATGAGCTGTGCCTTGCGAGGGCACAGCGCGCAAAAAAGAACTTGATTTGTTCGGTCCTATCATGCTCCGGGCGTTTAATGACGCGACGCGGCATCGGGACGTGCATGGAATCAAAAGCACTTTTTTGCGTTAATAAACAGTTTCTTTGCGCCGGTTCGGGACTTGTTTTAACGACGTAAAATAGTTTCATCGGACGCGTGCGCCGTGTTGCCGAAAAACGGCAACGGCATCGGTTAAAATTCCGACGCCAACACATAGCATCGGGGGTTCATCGGAACTCCCGACGCGTGCGGGCAACATTATAGCGAATCCTATGCGTGAGAGTCCTTCAAAATCCATTAAAAATCCGAGTGTTGTGCTCAATCGATCGGACAATTCCGTCGTGCGTTTCATCGACATCGATGCCGCGCACGAAGGTCAGAGACTCGATAATTTTTTGCTTTCAGTCTCTAAAGGCGTTCCCAAAAGCCACATTTACCGCATTGTTCGCGGGGGCGAAGTTCGGATCAATAAAAAACGGGCGACTGTGTCGCAACGCCTCAATTTAGGCGATTGCGTACGTATCCCCCCGATGCGCATCGCGCAAAAGGAAGCTCAAACGTCAGCCCGACCCTTTGGGGAAGGGGAACTCACGATTCTTTTCGAAGACCGGGATTTGCTGATTGTCAATAAACCCGCCGGTCTTGCCTGTCACGGAGGATCAGGGGTCTCCTTCGGCCTTATCGAGCGGCTGCGTGCCACACGACCCGAAGCTCCGATGCTTGAACTTGCTCACAGGCTCGATCGCGACACCTCGGGGATCCTCGTTTTGTGCAAAACCCGCAAAGCCCTCGTGCGCTTTCAGGAAGCGATTCGCGAAGGGACTGTTCATAAGTTTTATCGGCTCCTTGTGGTCGGCGATTGGGTCAACGAGCGGGAACACGTCAAGGCACCTCTTACCAAATACACTCTCCCTTCGGGCGAGCGGCGCGTACGGGTCGACCAAGAAAACGGGCTTTTCTCACACACGATTTTTACGCTTTTACATCGCTTCGGACCGGTTTCATACCTTGAGGCTGAGCTTAAAACGGGGCGCACGCACCAAATTCGCGTGCATGCGTCATCCGTGGGGTTTCCCCTTGTCGGTGACAGTAAGTACGGCGACTATGCAGTGAACGGCGCCGTTGCCAAGGGGTCCCTCGGCGTTCCTTTTAAGCGCCTTTACTTGCATTCTTACCGCCTTGCGTTTACGCACCCGGTTTTAGGGACGCCTGTTAAGATTGTTTGTCCCGAGCCTGAAGAATGTGAGCGGTTACTCACAGCATTGAAATTAAAGGAATAATCGATGACGCCGCGCTATGATTTGGTGATTTTCGACTGGGACGGAACCCTGATGCCGACGACCGATGCGATTATCGAAGGCTTTGCTTTTGCCGCAAAAGCCCTCGGGTATCCGGTCCCCGATGCAGACAAAACGCGACGGGCGATCGGGATGGGCAGGACCGATGCGATGCGCTTTTTGATGCCCGAGTGCCCTGAGCCTTGCTGGGGCACGTTTGAAGAAACGTACCGGAATTTTTACCTTGAGCGGGAAAAGACTATTACACTTTTTCCGGGAATTCGGGAGCTTTTAAGTGAACTTCACGCCGGCGGGGCCAAAATTGCCCTGGCTACCGGGAAAAGCGAGCGGGGAATCGGACGCGTTTTAACGAGGACAAACCTTGCGCCCCTTTTTGACGCAACGCGCGCCGGCAATGTTGTCAATCCCAAACCGCAACCGGGCATGATTCTCGAAATATGTCGGGAACTGAGTATCCCCTTGGAGGGCACGGCGATGATCGGGGACTCGACTTTGGATTTAAGGATGGCGGCCAATGCCGGGGTTTCGGGAATCGGAGTGACGTACGGCGCCTGTACACACGAGGAACTCACAGCACTTCCGAACGCAGGTCTTGCCGACACAGTGCCTCAATTAAAAGCGCTGTTGTGGAAGTAGAGCGGGTTACGTGAGCTTGACTTTTCCGCGAGACGGAGCCATCAGGGCAAAGACGGTCGGCACTTTCGCAAGTGTCCCGAGGTGTTCCTTCCAATTAGCCGCCTTCATCGTGCGAAGCGATTCGGTTTGTCCCGTGATGTCGGTTCCGACGGTCAAAAGCGTTCCCGGATTAAGAGTCCTTACCAGGGCCTCGAGCATTGTGTTGTTGCGGTAAGGGGTTTCGATAAAAAGTTCGGTTTCCCCGGCGCGGCTTTCGTTTTCAAGGTGGCGAATCGCTTTGTCGCGCAAATCGCTTTCAATCGGCAGATACCCCCAGAAGCGAAATCGCTGACCCGTAAGGCCGCTTCCCATCAGCGTTAAGAGAATCGAGCAGGGACCGACTAGCGGGACGACGGGTATTTTAAGCGTGTGCGCTAGGGAAACTAAGGCCGCCCCCGGGTCAGCGACCCCCGGGCACCCCGATTCACTGACGATACAGGCATCTTTCCCTTGTTGGACCGGTTCAAGCCATTCGTGAAAACAGGCTGAATCGGGCTTATGACCGATTTCACAAATGGTAAGGTCGGCTATGGGCTTCGGGTGCCCCAACGCCTTTAGGAAGGCACGTGCCGATTTGGCGTTTTCTGCCAAAAAGTAGTCGGTTTGACGGGCGATGCGGACGGTTTTCTCGGGGAGAACATCGCTAATTGCTGTTTCGGCAATGCGATTGGGGAGTAAATAAAGGGTCCCCGTCATACAAGACCCCGAACGGGCGGCAAGCCCGATGCGATGAGAAAACTCGTAAGACGCATGAGCGGCAGCCCGATCAGCGACGTCGGATCATCGCTTTTCACGGATTTCATGAGCGCAATCCCGAGGCGCTCGATTTTGGCACTTCCGGCACAGGAAAAGGGCTTTTCTCGCATAAGGTAATCGTCAATGGCTTCATCGGTAAGCTCTCGCATCGTA
Source organism: uncultured Sutterella sp. (assembly GCA_900544335.1). Lineage (GTDB taxonomy): Bacteria > Pseudomonadota > Gammaproteobacteria > Burkholderiales > Burkholderiaceae_F > Duodenibacillus. The sequence goes on along the minus strand of UQUS01000026.1, from coordinate 13,371 downwards.
ACGACGGTATCGCTTACGCATTCGCGGACGGTTCCTTGAGCATCGATGACGCAAAGCGCTGTGTGAAAGACAGCCTCGCGTCCGGCCATGGCGCGAAGTTGCTCACGGGCCCGATCAAAGGTGCCTGGTTTGCCGAGGGGTTTCCCATTGAGTTCACAAACTTGGTCGGAGGCAATGATGACGGCATCGGGGCGCAGAGCGCGAACCGCACGGGCTTTTTTTCGCGCAAGGCGCACCGAAAGGTCGTAGGGCGACTCCCCGGAAAGCGGCGTTTCGTCAATTTCGGGCGAAAGCGCTTCAAAGGGAAGTCCGAGGCGAGTCAGGAGCTCCTTTCGATACACGGAGGAACTTGCCAAAATAAGCGGTGGATTTGACATAATAGGCGCATTGTAAAGGTTTTAAGGGGGTTCCATGATTCTTAATATTTTTGACTTCGCGCGCTCGAAAAAGACTCTTTCCGGTTCGCTTTCCTTAACGGAGATGCCGCGCCTTAATGAGACGCTCACGGGCGAAGCCAAATCGGCGGACGTGGGATTTGTCCTCACACCTCGAGAAGGAAAAAGAGGGCTTCCTGCCGTGGAGTTGACCGTCGATGCGACCCTGACGACCTCATGTGTGTATTGCGCCGAACCCTGCCGCTTACGGATTGAAAAAACCGTTCCGTTTCTTTTGACACAAACGGAAGACGAGGCTGACAGCCTTCCCATTGAAGAGGACGGCGAGTTTGATGTCATTGTCGGATCGACGCATTTTGATCTGGCGCATCTTGTGGAAGAAGAGCTACTTTTAAGTTTGCCGGCGTTTCCGCGGCACGAAGTCTGCCGGGCGCCGACCAAAAACACATCACACGAAGAGACAGGCGGCAGTTCGGGGAAAAATAAGCCATTTTCAGCGCTTTCTGACCTGATTCGTCAAAAAAACAGTGCCTCGTAAAAGCCTCCTAGGGATTACCCTCGCTCAGGGCTTCGCTTCCTTCTTTCAGGCGTAGAATCGACTGGCCGTATATATCGGTCGTACCCATTTAAAAAGGAGGAAACGATGAAAAAACTCACGCTATTGGCCGCCGCTCTTTGCTTTGCCGGAACAGTCCTTGCCGCTCCGATTACCGGAAGTGACGCCCTCTCGGACCCGAAAAAATACTATTCGACCTTAGATGAAACAGTTGACAGCGTGGCGCTCATTCCGCCGCCTCCGATGCCCGTGAAAGCCGGAGATCCGGTTAACGATGCCGACCGCATTGCCTACGAGGAGGGTCTTAAGATGCGTACGGCCGAGCGCGGACGTCAGGCCATCATCGATGCCGCAGGCTCGAAAGTGCATATCGCCTTCCAAGATGCCTTCGGCGTGAAAATTACGGAAAAAGACACGCCGAAACTTTATAAATTCATTAAGCACCTACGCAGTGAAACCGGTTCCTTGGCTCCGCGCGGCGCTAAGAAAAAGTACAACCGCATTCGTCCGTTTGTTTACTACGGGCAGCCGACCTGCTACAAGGACGATGAGGCAAGGCTCTCTAAAGACGGCGGGTATCCCTCGGGACACTCAGCACGCGGCTGGGCTGTGGCGCTGATTTTGGCGGAAATCAATCCGGACAATAAGGACGCGATTTTGGAACGCGGTCTTGATATGGGACGCTCGCGCGTGATCTGCGGATACCACTGGGCTTCGGACGTGGAAAATGCGCGCCTGATCGGTGCGGCCAATGTCGCACTCCTTCACGCTAATCCCGTGTTTATGAAGGATTTAAATGAAGTGAAGGCTGAATTTGCCGCCTTAAAGAAAGCCGGCAAGGTTACGTTCCACAACAAGAAGTAGTTTTTTTAAGCCCGAGTCGGGGGCGGGAATCCGATTGCCCCCGACTTACAGGGTATCGATAATCCGCCCGAGAATCCCGAGACTAATGAGCCAGAAAAGAAGGGCGCTTCCGCGATTTAAAAAGCGTGAGACGCGCTCTCCTTTAAGGTAGTGGCTTGCAAGAACCGTGAGCGAACTATAGATGGTATGCCCTGCAAAACACACCCCCGTGTAGATGGCAATTAAAAGAGCCGCCTTGTGAACGTAGTTTTCATCGGGGTGAATAAATTGCGGGAAAAGAGCGACCAAACTCACGATGAGCACCGGATTGGTGACGCTTAATAAAACACCGAACGTAAAGGCGCCGGCCACGTTTTCTTCTTTGGCCGCATTCTCCGAAGTGTGCGCATCGGATAAATCAACAACCTTGGCTGTCCAGTTCCGATACCCCAAATAAATCAGCACGAGAGCCCCGGCAATTTGAATCGCCAGATAAAGGCGCGGCGAGGCTGCCACGATAACCCCGAGTCCGGCGGCCGTTAACACATTGGTAATGAAAACGCCGAGCGAAATTGCCGCAGGCGAAAGAAGAAGGTGGCGCTTACCGTACCGAAAGCCGCAGGAAATCGTGTACAAAACCCCCGGTCCCGGCGTGAGAACCGTGACGACAATGAGCAAAAAGAAAAGAAAAAGTTCGTTCATAGGGGAAAACGAAAATGAAGGGCACGGTATCGTAACACCGTTTGAAACAAAAAGGTTTTCCGGTTTTTACGAGAAAAGGCGCACGAAGATGCCGAGCACAAAGAGCCAAAATAGGACGGCACTTGCCTTCTTTAAAAGCCCCCAAAGATCGTGCCCCAAGAGATACCCTCGAGCGACTAATGCTAAAAACCCGTAAAACACTTGCCCCGCAAAGTACACCATTGTGCAAAGCGTCACGAGAACGGCCCCTTGCGTTAAGTAAGGCGCGCTCGGGTCGATGCATTGCGGGAAGGTCGCAACGAGCCCGGCAAGGAGCACGGGATTCGTTAGGCTCAAGAGAACGCCGCTTACAAACGTTTGCCTAAGGTTTGCTTTCGAGGCGGGATTGTCAGCCGAATCGGCGGCGAAAGAGACGGCGGGACTTACCCAATTGCGGTATCCGAGGAAAGCGAGGATGACGGCACCGAGCGCCTGCACAAGAACATAAAGCGTCGGGGAGGCGGCAATGACAAGCGCAAGGCCGCAGGATGTGGCAAGGGCCAAGAAAAACGAGCCGATACTCACGGCTGTCGGGGCTAGAAAAAAGTGCGACCTTCCGAGTTGTTCAGCACAGGTGACGGTAAACAAGGCCGCCGGTCCCGGAATTAACACCGTCACTACCATAAAGACGAAAAAGAGGGCGATATTTCCCATAGTCGTTTGCAAGGCGCATTTAACCGTGAGGGCGCATTTTACGAATCGTTTTCAATGGCCCGCAAGAGCTCGGTTTCGATAAATAGGACGGTTTCGGGGTTTTTGAGTGCTTCGCCTTCGATTAAAAAGACATCTTCTACGCGCTCATCGAGCGTGGTGATTTTGGCGCTTACAAGGTTTACGCCGTACGAGGCGAGCACACGAGCGAGCGTATATAAAAGTCCGATGCGATCGGTGCAGGTCATCTGTAACAGGGCGCCCTTGCCGGCATCATCGGGTTCGATGTCAATCACAGGTTTAATCGGAAAGCTCCGGGAGCGACGCGAAAGGCGGGCGGCTTTAAGGGGCTTAAGTTCCTGATTGTTTTCGAGACTTTCTCGCAGGTGTTCGGTCAGAAGGCTCTTAAATTCCGTGAAATCCGGGCGACTGCGTTTATCTTGTACCGAGAAAGTATCGATGACGTTTCCCGAACGTGTGGTGTGAATGCGCGCCTCAAGAACTGAAAGTCCGTTGCGCTCGAAGGTGCGAAAGACGCGTGCTAAGAGCCCGGGCTTATCCTTAAGACTCAAAAAGACTTTAAATAGCCCGGTCGCTCCTTCTTTCATTTCGATAATCGGCTCCGGGGCTTTATTTTTTTGCGTCAGAATCGCGGCGTGCCAGAGGATATCTTCCGCTGTATGGCGCATAAAGTACGTCAAATCGAGCTTAGAGAGGTAGTCCTGAATCTCGCTGTCCGTAAGATGTCTTTTCTTCAAAGCGATTGTTACGGCTTTTTCTTTTTCTGCAAGGAGCGACTCGCGGTCGGTTCGAAGGGGTTGACCGGAAAGGACGGCGCGTGTTTTGTTATATAGGTCCTCGAGAAGCTCGGCTTTCCAGGTGTTCCACACTTTGGGGTTGGTCGCCCGAATGTCCGCAACGGTCAAAAGATACAAGGCATCAAGGTGCGCTTTGTCGCCGACAAGGGAAGCGAACTCGGCAATGATCGCAGGGTCACTCGTATCTTTTTTCTGGGCCGTGGCACTCATTGTCAGGTGCTCACGCACGAGAAAGCGGACAAAGGCAATCGAAGCGGGGGACAAGCCTAAGGAGACACAAAAGTCCCCGGCCATCTTCTCGCCGAGAGCGGCGTGGTGACCTCCGAGGCCCTTACCGACATCATGAAAAATCGCAGCCAGGATCAGTTCTTCGGTGCTTTCCACTTGCGCCATCACCTCTGAGCAATGCGGAAATTCATGGGCGTAGGAAGAATGCGTAAAGCGACGCAGGTATTTAATCACCCGCATCGTGTGCTGATCGACCGTGTAGGCATGAAAAAGGTCATGCTGCATCTGGCCGACCACGCGTCCGAACGCGGGAATCAGGCGACCGAGCACGCCCCACTGGTTCATGAGCTGTAAACACCGTGTGCAGCCGTAGCGCGATTGCAAGATGCGGCGAAAGACTTCTTTGCACTCGGGCGTTTCAAAAGAATGGGTGCTTCGTTTGCGAGCCTCACGATAAAGAGCGCGCATCAGGCGCGTGGAAAAGTCTTTAAGTTCCTGACGCCGGGAAAACTCAAAAAATAGCGTAAGGAGGAATGCCGGGTCTTTGCCGATTCGGTTCGCATCTTCGATGTCAAGCGTTTGGCCGCGCGCAACAAGGCCGGGCGCCACGGGCACAGGGCTTGCCGCGCTCGTATCGGTCTTTAAAAGACGCTCTTCGAGCGAGCGCATTGCAATGGCGTTTAAAAGCTCGACGTTATGAGCGTTTCTGTAGTAGCGCTGCATTAAAAGCTCGGCCGCATCCAGGCCCGACGTAGCCTTAATCCCGAGGGAGAGCGCAAGCGGAATTTGCTTTTCGAAAAGCAGGCGATTTTCGGCGCGATCACTTAATAGGTGGAGTCTAAGTCTTAATTCGGATAAAAACGCGCGGGCAGCAGTTAATTCCCCCCATTCTTCGCGATTGAGGATTCCGCACGTTACAAGGTCATCGGCATCTTGAGCAAGGCCGGCGGCTTTGGCGCACCACAAAAGGACTTGAATGTCGCGCAGGGCCCCCGGACTATCTTTAATATCGGGCTCAAGCTCGTAGGGTGTATCGTCGTGTTTGCGACGCCTTTGGTGCATCTCAAGCTCTTTTTCCCGAAAGAAAGTCACGGGGTTCAAGGCTTTGAGGTACTCGGCGCGTGTGGCTTCAAAGAGCTCCTTGTTGCCGTATAAAAAGCGCGCTTCGAGAAAGTTGGTCGAAAGGGCGATGTCTTGCGTGCAGTCGACTAGGGTTTCGCGGGCGGTTCGCACCGAGGCGCCGACTGAAAGCCCTAAGTCCCAGAGGGAGGTTAAAAAAGTGCTCACGCATTCGGCGGACTGCTCCGGATAGTGCTCGGGTATGAGAACAAGTAGGTCGATATCGGAGAAGGGGAAAACTTCGGCACGCCCGAAGCCCCCTGCAGCCAAGAGGGCCGCATCCTCAGGTAAGTGAAGCGACTTGGCGCGCTTGCCGATGAGGCTTTCAAGAAGCCGCGTGTGGCAGGTTAAATACCGTGCCACATCGCCTTTTTCTTCGAACGCCTGCTTCAGGGCTTCTTTTTCTTTTTGATATCGGAGCGCTTGGTCAGTCACATAGTCCTCAAATTAGGAAAACGATGTCGGTTTTTTCCAACCCTTGACCCACGAAGGCGGTGTGCGCGAGCCTTCGCTTACGGTCAGGATGTCGTAGCCCGTGTCGGTCACAAGAACCTGTAACTCCCATTGTGCCGAAAGACTCTGATCTTTTGTGACAACCGTCCAGCCGTTTCCGAGGGTGGAAATGAAGCGTTTGCCGGCATTGACCATCGGTTCGACCGTAAAAATCATCCCCGGCTCGAAGTCGGCCGTCGGAGCCGAAAGCGGGAAGTGACTGACGTGGGGTTCGCCGTGAAATTCGCGGCCGATGCCGTGTCCGCCGTATTCGCGCACGATGGTAAGGCCCATGGGAGTGACGAAATCGTAGCAAGCCTGCCCGATGTCATTGAAATTGCCCCCCGGACGCACGGCTTCGATTCCTGCCCACATGCAGCCGAAGGTGGCTTCGACTAAGCGGTTGCCGGCAATCGTGGGTTTTCCGACTTGAAACATACGGGAGTTATCCCCGTAAAAGCCGTCTTTTTCCAGCGTCACATCGATATTGACGATGTCGCCGTTTTTAAGGAGTTTTTTTTCACTCGGAATCCCGTGGCAAATCACGTGATTGACGGAAATACACGTCGCAGCAGGGTAGGGTGTCATGCCCGCGGGCTTGTAGTGTAGGCACGCCGACCGGGCGCCGAGCACCTTGACGGTGTATTCGAGCATCAAGTCATCTAAGTGCTTGGTGCTCACGCCGGCTTTGACAAAGGGCGTGATGTAATCGAGGAGTTTGGAGGCTAAGTACCCGACGTGGCGGATGGCCTGAATTTCATCTTTTTTATAAATAATGATTGAACCAGTCATAGTCAATGTGTACGGGAAAGCAAAGTTATGGGTTGCCCGTTTTCTAAGTAAAGAGTTTGCGGCGTGTCGCGTACGGCACATTCGACAAAGCTGTAGCGTCCAGCCTGATAAATGAGGACGGCACGAGGATTACGGTTCTCGTCAAAAAAATCGCCCCCGGCTTTGAACGGCATGCTCGGCCCCTCATAGACGGCCGCTCGACGCGAGGGCGTCCCGAGGCTATGGATGCGCGAGACGATTTCTTGGCCGACGTAGCAGCCTTTGCCGAAGGTGACGCCCCCGATTAAATCTAAATTGATCGATTGCGGGAGAAAGATCCCCTGCGTCTTTATAAACACAAAGGGAAGACCTTCGTAAGCGGCGGCCTCCCACCAGAGATCCTCATCGGCATCGCTACTTTTCGGCGTTGGCGTGAGGGCGAGCGTCACGGCCCCTTGTGTGTAGCAAGGGTAAGCTGCATTAAAGTGAGCGGTACCGATTACTCCGAAAACGCCGAAACTTTCGTCAACCGCAATGCGCACGTGGCGACGCAAAGTATAAAGCGTCAATCGCCGGCAAAGGCTATCGATCGTATCGCGCGGGGTCACGATGAGAATGTCCGAATCGCTTTTTGTCAGGTAAAAGACCGACAAAAGCCGCCCCTTGGGGTCGCAGTACCCGGCTGGCGTAAGCGACGCATCGAGCTTTGTGACATCGAGCGTCACTTGCCCTTGTAAAAAGTCAAGGACGTCCGGTCCCGTCAGCCGCAAGAGGCCGAGGCGAGAAAGGGGAAAAACCGAATGAGTTTCGGGTGCGTTCATAATGAAAGCTCAATGTCGAAATCCTGTATTATAAGTAGTTGCGCTCGGATCAAATCCGAGAAATCTTTTTGAGTTTTTTCTGCCGTGACTGAACGACCTGACAATTCGAACGAATCGAACGAAAAGACATCGGTTTTTCTCAGTGTCCGTCTTTTTTGTGAGCATCAGATTCATCACCTTCTTTCTTGGTACCTGTCGCTCACGTCGCGCGAGCGCTGGGTTGCCGGAGTCATCGGTGCGGGTTTAGGCGCGCTTTTCCTCATCGTTTCCTTTTTTTCCTACCTATACTATTCCCCCCTTTCCTTTCATACGTACGCCCAAAAGGTCGATGTCATTGTCGTTCCCGGTGATACGGCGCGCTCGATTGCCGGCAAGGTTTCCCGAAGCGGGCTCGGTGTCAATGAAACGGTTTTAACGGGGTTACTGCGACTTTTCGGCGACCATTCGGCCATACACACCGGGCGCTATCGCTTTGAGCGCGGGAATTCCTTATCGACCGTTGTGCGCAACATCTCCGAGGGTCTTGTTGCCGTCGGCAAACTTCGCGTTTCCGACGGAATGACCTTCAAAGAATTGCGGGCCCTCGTGGATGCCGATGCTGATTTGCAGCACACGACAGCGCATTTAACCGATGCCGAACTCTTAAAAAAACTCGGTGCAACGGAAGAAAACCCCGAAGGGCTTTTTGCTCCCGACACCTATCAGTTTCGGGCAGGCGTAACGGACCTTTCGGTTTATGCTTTGGCGTACAACAAGCAAAAGGCAGATCTTGCGCGTGAGTGGAAGGGGAGGGCCCCGGGCCTTAAACTCAAAAGCCCGTACGAGGCACTCATTTTGGCTTCGATTATCGAAAAAGAGACGGGCGTGCGAACCGACCGGCACTTAGTGAGTTCCGTTTTTCACAACCGCTTGAAAATCTGGATGCCGCTACAGACCGATCCGACGATTATCTACGCGATGGGAGATGACTTTAAAGGACGTCTGCGTAAACGCGATTTGCAGCGTCCCGGTCCCTACAATAGTTACCTTAATTACGGGCTTCCGCCTACGCCTATTGCCATGCCCGGGCTTGAGTCCATTCGCGCCGCCCTGCATCCGAGTCGCACAAAATATCTATACTTTGTAGCGCGCGGGGACGGAACAACGGTCTTTTCCAATACCCTGGACGTGCACAATCAAGCAGTCGCTAAATACCAAAAGACTAAAAAAAGGGCGAAAACCGGATCATGAGTCGCGGCGTTTTTATTACATTTGAAGGAATCGACGGAGCCGGTAAGAGCACGCAGATTGCGGCCTTGGCGACCTACTTAAAAGAACATGGGCACGAGGTCGTTCGAACGCGCGAACCGGGTGGGACGCCTCTGGCGGAAAAAATTCGCGCACTTTTACTTTCCGAGCCCATGCAGGTTTCAACCGAGACCCTTCTTTTTTTTGCCTCACGGGCCGAACACATTGCCGATGTGATTGAACCGGCATTAAAGCGCGGTGCCTGGGTTCTTTCCGATCGCTTTACGGATGCAACGTTTGCTTATCAGGTCGGAGCCAAGGGGCAAAGTGCGCACTTTGTCGAAACCTTGGAAAAGCTCGTGCAAGGCGATTTACAACCCGATCACACGGTTTTGTTTGATATTACGCCCGAGATTGCGGCAACACGACGTGCAAAAGCCCGTGCGGCCGATCGCTTCGAGAGCGAAGATTTAGCTTTTTTCTCTGCGGTGCGAGCGGCGTATTTGCGTCGAGCCGAAGTCTCGGGAAAGCGTTTTTTTATACTCGATGCCACGCAGAATCCCGAGACGATGACTGAGCGCCTATTGGCGGAGGCACGCACATGGCTTTAGCTCAATACCCATGGCAAGAGGCCCAAGCAAAATGCCTTCTTGAGTTAAAAGAGGCTCTCCCAAACGCCCTTTTACTGTACGGGCCGCGGGGAATCGGGACCTTTGATTTGGCACATGCGTTTTCTCAAAGCCTATTGTGTGAGACCCCGAAGCAAGACGCCTCGGCTTGCGGGATGTGTCGTGCGTGTCGCCTTTTTAAAGCCTTTACGCACCCCGATATGCGCTATTTAGTCAGCGAAGCGGAAGCGCTTCCACGGGATATTCCTTTTGTTCCCCCGGAAAACAGTGCTGCCGCGCGCAAGAACCTATATCGGGAAATTCTGATTCACCAAACGCGGGCCCTGACGGATTTTCTGACCCTTAAAAGCCATGAAGGCGGACGGCGTGTTGTTTTGGTGTACCCGGCAGACAAGATTCGCGCCGAGGCAGCGGCATCGCTTTTAAAGAGCATCGAAGAGCCGCCCGAGGGCTTGGTCTTTATTCTTGTGGCCGATGAAATCGATCGTGTCTTACCGACCATTCGTTCGCGGTGTCGCTTGATTCGGGCAACGCCTCCGACGCGAAGTGAGGCGCTTGATTGGCTTCGCTCACAGAACGTCAAAGACCCCGAGCGCGCCCTTGAGGCTGCCGGCGGCATGCCGCTTTCGGTTTTTGAAGTCGACGCGCGGCTGATTCTTTCCTCTGAGGAAGAGGAGCGACTCATCGGCCTTTTGCTCCGAGGGAAAAACGCCGATGCCGATACGGTCTGTTCGCTACTTGGGCGAGATCCGGCGCTTCCGGCCTATGCCGCATTATTGGCGCGTTGGGCTTGGGATCTGGCCTCGGTGCGGCAGGGGGGACCGGCACGGTATTTCCCGGAAAAAGAAGAAGACATTAAAAAGCTTACGGTTAAGACAGATCCCGCAAAGCTTTACCTCTGGATTAACAGTGTGCGGGACGTTAAACGTGTCAGCTCTCACCCGCTTAATTCGCGAATGACCCTCGAGGCGCTTCTTTTGGCGTATGCTCGCGCCTTATCCTAAATCGATTACGGAGTTACCATCATGATGATTGCGCGTACGATCAGCGACGTGCGTCGTGCCGTTAAGGCGTGGCGTAAAGAAGGCTTAACCATCGGTCTTGTGCCGACCATGGGGTATTTGCATGAAGGTCATGCGAGTTTAGTGAAAGCCGCGAAAGCCTCCTGCGACCGTGTTGTCGTTTCCGTATTTGTCAATCCCACACAGTTCGGACCCAATGAGGATTTAGAAAGTTACCCGAGAGACTTTGAGCACGATTGCGCACTCCTTGAGGATCTCGGAACGGACTTGGTGTTTCATCCGGAGCCGACGGAACTTTATTTTCCCGACGCCTCGACCTGGGTTGAGGTTCCGTCTTTGGCGCAAAACCTGTGCGCAAAAACACGTCCGACGCATTTTCGAGGCGTGTGCACAGTTGTGAGTAAACTCTTTCATATTGCAGCACCGGATAAGGCGTTTTTCGGACAGAAAGATGCGCAGCAACTTGCTGTCATCCGTCGCATGGTGCGCGATTTAAATTTTGATCTTGAAATTGTCGGATGCCCCATTGTGCGGGAAGCCGACGGCTTGGCGAAATCCAGCCGCAACACGTACTTAAACCCGAAAGAGCGGCAAGCGGCATTGATTTTGAACCGGTCCCTAAAAAAAGGGGAGGCTCTTATTGAGGCCGGAGAAACCGATACGGGCAGGCTCCTTGCGGTAATCAAAGAGAGCATTGCCACGGAACCCTTGGCTACACTTGACTACGCCGAGGCAGTCGATGCCGACTCGATGAAACCGGTTGCCACGGTAGAGGGCAACGTGCTCTTTGCCATTGCCGTTTATATCGGCAAGACGCGGCTCATTGATAACTTCGTCGTTTCTCGGTAAAGTTACGCCCGCATAGAAAACAGGGGATTGACGCCATGGATTCTGAAAAACTCAAAGTCATTTTCAATTGGGTTGTCCGCCTTGTTTTCTTTTGCATGCTCATGAAGATTCTTTACGACGTGATTCTTGCCGAGCACGCGTTCTTATCGTAAGGAAGCGGAGCGGCCTATTAATTCGGAAGTGTGGCAGAGTGGTTGAATGCACCGGTCTTGAAAACCGGCGACGGTTTTCGCCGTCCGTGGGTTCGAATCCCACCGCTTCCGCCAATGAAACCTGCTTAAACAAGCAGTAAACAATACGAAACCATATGAAGACCGAGGAAGATTTTCTCGGTTTTTTTGTTATATTTCAAGCAGAAAAACCCTAACTTAGCCAACGACTTTTGCAACTCTCTGAGCAAAGCCGACAATGGTCTCTTGGGCGATTTTGCGGAAATCATGATAAGTACCTGTTGACGTGTTCTCCTATATCCACTTGGAACTCTTCTGCGTATAATTAACCTATGAGGTTAATTTTCTTCTGGTATGAACGTCTCCTACAAAAGCAAAAAAATCCAAAAGATATGCACTGACAGAAAAACTGCTGTTCGCATTTTTGGAGACGAGTCAGCAGACGGTGTGGCAAAGTGTATTAAGACGCTAGAAAATTTTCCTTTTCGAGTAATCTTAAATAATCGACTTTGTGACTTCCATGCCCTTATCGGAGACAGACAAGGGCAGTATGCAATGAAGGTTTCAAAGAAAAACCGTCTGATTACAGTAATCATTGATGAAAAGTTGGAATCGGTCAGTGTTGAAGACATTATCGACTACCATCATTGAGGAGGGGTAAGTATGTTTGTCCGAGGGACACACACAACTGCGGTCTCCGTCGGGGAGATCATAAAAGACCTGCTTGAAGCCAGAGGTTGGACACAAAAAGAATTGGCCAAACGGATGGGCTTTTCTGAAAAGCATATTTCGAAACTTATGGATGGCGAAGTTGAATTGTCGGATGATGCTGCCTTAAGGTTGGAAGCTGTTTTTTCAATTCCGGCAAAGTCTTGGCTTTCCTTTGATGCGTCTTTTCGTGCTGACAAAAGTCAGGCCAAAAAGGAGTTGGCAAGTGAAGAGGAAGAAAAAGTCTTTCGTTTGTTGCCTTATCAAGAGCTTGCAAAACGAAATTGGATTGCACCGGTGTCTACTCTTGAGAAAAAGATTTTTGCTTGCAGGCAATTTTTTGGTGTAGCAGATCTGACTGTTTTGCCGTCGATTATGGTGAATTCATCGGTTTGTTTTAGGCAAAAGAAAGTAACAGAGAAAGCAAGATATGCCACTTTCGCTTGGATCCAAAAAGTTCGAAACGAGGCATTAGGTAAAACAGTCCGGTCAATTGATAGTAAGGGTTTGGCAAGAGAATGCGCGAAACTTAGGTCATTAACCGGATTGCCTCAAAACGAAGTGATTTCGAAGCTTGAGACTTTTTTAGGGCAATATGGTGTTGCCCTTGTTGTCCTTCCTCATCTTTCCGGATCGTTTCTTCATGGAACAAGTGAAAGAATGGGAGAAAAAGTTGTGCTAGGTCTAACAGTTAGAGGAAAGGATGCTGATATTTTCTGGTTTTCTCTATTCCATGAGATCGGGCACATTTGCCTGAACCACTTAGCAAAAAAAGAAAGAACCAACGAAATGGAGCTTGAGGCTGACAACTGGGCGAAAAATGCCCTCATTCCTTCAGATGAATACGAGAGATTTCTTTCTGAAAGGAAATTCTCAAAGATGGCAGTTGCAGAATTTGCCAAAGAAATTGGTGTTCATCCGGGTATTGTGGTCGGTCGTCTGCAAAGCGAAAAACTCATTCCGTTTCGAAATCTGAATGGGATGAAGTTGCGATATTCCTTAGAAAAGTAGCTCTTTTTGGCTCTAAGAAAGCACCTCGCAAGAGGTGTAGAAACGACAAAGCCCGGCTGCAACCGGGCTGAGTCTTTTACATGGGGTGATGAATGCGCCATCCTCGTGCTCAACGACTAGCGCATCATCGCTTCGCATTTTAGCATTCTGTTCAATTGCTCAAACTTTCTCGCAGCCTGAAAAAGACAGGGGCAACACCCCTCTTGAGGCATCATTCCTGGGAGCTACTGTTCTGGTGCTGTATTGACGTTCTCTCCGCCGTGAACGACGGAGATTCTCTACTGTGTCAGCAGCTTGCGCCGCTGATCACTTCGGTGGAT
>UQUS01000025.1 GCA_900544335.1 uncultured Sutterella sp. | reverse complement strand
GGGGTCAACCGAAAGCGCCGTGGCAACCACCACAACGTCGTTGAAAATTCCTTTCGGGAAAAGCGGACGAATCGGACGATCGATGAGGCGACTTGTGAGGGTTTCTTTTTCGCTCGGGCGACCCTCACGCTTGAAGAATCCGCCGGGGAACTTGCCGGCTGCATAGGTCTTTTCGATGTAATCGACCGTAAGCGGGAAAAAGTCCTGTCCGGGTTTGGTTTCTTTCTTCGCAACGACCGTTGCCAGGACAACCGTATCGTCCATCTGGCAGATGACGGCGCCCGTAGCCTGGCGAGCAATTTCGCCCGTTGTGAGCGTCACGTCGTGATCGCCGAATCGGAACGATTTGGAGACTTTGTTAAACATGGTCATAGAGATCTATTCCTTTAGATTGATCTATAACCCGCGTCCGACGTGTTCCGAAGCGACTTTCCTTCATTGACGGCACGCTGCGGCATCGAAATTCTCAACCAAGAAAACACCGAAGTCGCAACGCGCGAAACCATCCGGAAAACCCTGCTCTTTAACTCCGGCGAACACGGGTAAAACAGCAAACAAATACTATCGCGGCCGCTTTAAAAAGAGCGGCCGCGAAAGGTGAAATTACTTACGAAGCTTCAGCTCATCGATGAGCTTGCGATAAGCCGGCAAATCCGTACGCTTGAGGTAATCCAAAAGCTTACGACGGCGGCTGACCATCTTTAAAAGGCCGCGACGGGAATGATGATCCTTGACGTGTTCCTTGAAGTGGTCGGTAAGACCGTTAATGCGGGCCGTGAGCAACGCAACCTGGACTTCGGGAGAACCCGTATCGGCCGGTGTGCGCTGGAACTTGGCGACAATCTGACTCTTCTCAACTGTTGACATACTGTACCCTTAGAAAAAAGAGGTTGAAACAAGCGACACAGGTGTCTTCCCGCCCGTGTCGTGAATTAAGGGGCGTATTCTAGAGAAAAACCAAAAGAAATCAAGATTCGGACCGACAAAGTCGTTACAGTCGAGCCGCTCGGAACGCCGCCATGGAAACAAGCACGCCCGCTAAAAGAAGACTTAAGCCCGCGACCATCGTCAACGTCGGCCACTCGCCGCGCCAGATATGCGCAAAGATGACGGCAAAAATCGTTTCAAAAACAATCATTTGTCCGGCAAGTGCCGTCGGAAGACGTTGGCTCATCGCATTCCAAAAGGCAATACCCATCCAAGAGCAGACCAACCCAGACCCCGCAGCCACAAAAATAAACCACAGCGGTCTCGCTCCGAGAAAGTCTGTCTGCGTCGGGTCGAGGGCCCAGTAAACAAGGTAGAGCAACAGAGCAAACGGCATCGTCACCAAGCCTTGAGCCGTCGACCACGTTCTCGGGGAGCGTTTCGGGTGATTCGTAAGCCAATCGGCGTTACAAATCGGATACCAGGTCCAAAGGGACAAGGCCGCTAAGCCGAAGGCGCATCCGATCCAAAACCGCACACTGTCGCCGCTGTTGGCGCGCGTCACGACATCAAGTTCCCCGCTGTTGGCCAGGGTAAATCCGACGACCACGAGAATGAGCCCGGGCGCCAGTTTTTTCCACGGTAGCGCCCGGTGCCGTTTTCTGTCACGCCAATTGGCGATAACCGCCACTGAAACCGGAATCACGGCCATGCACATACCGGCAAGCGGTGCCCCGGCGTACTGAATGCAGCTGGCAAGCGTCCAGTAATAAACGATATTTCCGATAACGCCGAGTTTCGTGACATACCACCAATCCGAGGCGCTGTAACACGCGAGTTCATGCCTTTCAAGCCAAATGAGCGGAACGGCTACAAGGCCGAAACTTACGAAGCGCCCGGCCGTGATGTAAATCGGGTCGTAATCGGGAAGCGCAAGTGGCACCAGATACACCAGTCCCCAAAGTACGCAAGCAAACACACCGCACGAAAAACCGACGGCTAAATTTCGATCTCGAGAATCGAGCATTACTCAAAATCCTTTGTCCGACGTAAGCGTTTGATTTCCGAGCGTACGGCCTTGTCTTTTAGGCGGCGCGCCACGGAGGCTCGGGTCGGACGCGTCGCAATGCGACGAACCACGGGACGCATCGCATGTGCAATCATTTTTTCCAGCCTCTCAAAGGCCGCCTTGCGATTGGCTTCCTGCGTACGAAATTCCTGAGCTTTGACAAACAAAATCCCGGCATCGGTCACGTTTCGCGCAAAAAGCGCTCAAATCCGTAACCGTGCCTGTTCCGAAAGATTCAAATCCGACAAATCAATTTGTGCGAAAACAGCGGTACTGACCTTGTTGACATTTTGACCGCCCGCTCCGGAACTGCGAACGGCGTTCCAGCGAATTTTTCGAGTCAGTTCTTCGGTTTTGTCCATACCTTCCGAAATGAAAAAATCCCGTAATCCTTGAAATCTCGCTCGTCTTAAGCGGCGCCATTATAATGGTTCCACACAACGCCCTCGGCGCTCTCTTTCTTACTGATTTTAAATAAGTTTTAATTTCGGCAAGACGTTTTTCGGAGAATTATCATGAAGGCACTCGGCAAAATTCTCATCGGCGTCCCCGTCATTGCTCTCGGCACGTATGCGGTTGTCGGTTTCTGGGGAGTCCCCTATTTGGCCCAACGCGCACTGGAAAATGCCGTCAAAGAAACCAACCCGAAGGCAACGGTTTCGGTGCAATCCTTTTCTTTTAATCCCTTTACGTTTGCCACCGACATTCACGGCGTCAAGATTCGCAATGCCATGGTTCAGGGGACCGAAACCGACCTAACCATCGAACGCCTGACGACCGGGGTTTCCTCTCTTGATGTATTTAAGCGCCATGTGTTCGTTTCTCAAATCGTCATCGATGCCCCGGCATTAAGCGCTCAGAAAAATTTAAAACGTTCGGGAACCGCTGCCGGGAAGATTCAAAAAGAAGTCGCTAAGAGTCCTGCAGAAAAGCCTTCGCAGGAATGGACTTGGTCGGTTGCCGGCGTTCGGGTTCAAAACGGCTCCGTGCGCTTTACCGATACGGGACTTAAAAAGCCTGCCTCCGTGCTCGTTGACGCCGTTCAAGTCAACGTCGGAACTCTCACAAGCGCCATGGGGAAAACGCCGTTTACCGTCAACGCCCGTCCTTTGGGAGGAACTTTAAAGGCTACCGGTAGCTTTACCGGCAAAGATCAAAAAGTTACTCTGACGCTGAACGCCGCCGACGTGAACCTGGCGACGCTTTCGCCGTGGACGGAAGATGCGACACAAACACGTCTGAAAAAAGGTCTTTTCTCGATTAACGGAACTGCCCAAACCGATAAGGGACGCATCTTGGCTCAGGCCGATGCCTCTGTCGCCTCCCTGGCTGCCGAGAAAAACGGAATCCCCGTCCTTTCGGCTGCCACCATTCGTGCCGACACCGTCAAACTGATTGCTCTCGAGCCTTTGAGCTTTTCCATCCGCAGCATCAAAGCCGATTTAGGCATCCAAAAGGCAACGGGTATTGACGAAAATGTCACGAATCTTGTCGGTGACATCGTTGCGGCTTTCGGTCACGCTAAGACCGCCAAACGCATCAAGTCCGTGCAAAAGCTCGACAAAGTCAGCGTGAGCAACATCACGTACAAAAACGGCAAACTGCACTCAACGAGTAGCGGCTTTCGTTTCCTAGAAAGTCTCAATGCCATTTGGACCACGCGGTAAGCCTCGCACCGGCGACCAAAAGGCGAACAGCGTCCGACCGCCAGACTCTTGAATCGGGCGGCGCGAGGCCGTTAGGCGCCTCCCGTTAAGTTAAGCACCCCGGTAAGGTCGTGCTCGGTGCTCCCTGTCAGGCGCACCCGGACAAGGTCGCCCGGATAAAGGGGCTTGTCCGAATCGATATAAATCAGGCCGTCGATATCGGGCGCCTCGTAGCGGCTTCGCCCGACGGCGCGACCCTTTCCGTTGTTGCCCGAATCGATTAAAACGGTCTCAACGTGTCCGACGCGTCTTTTGAGGTTGTCGGCGGAAATTTCCGACTGCACCTGCATAAAGCGCCGACGCCGCTCCTCTTTGACGTCCTCTGGAACCGGGTCAGGCAGTGCATTGGCCTTGGCTCCCTGCACGGGGCTATAAGAAAAGCATCCGACGCGGTCCAAACGTGCTTCGCGTAAAAAATCCAAGAGGTACTCGAACTCTTCTTCCGTTTCCCCGGGAAATCCCACAATAAAGGTCGAACGGATAGCCACATCCGGGCAGACGGCTCGCCAAGCGCGAATCCTATCGAGATTACGCTCGGCACTTGCCGGCCGCTTCATGGCTTTAAGAATTCGGGGATGCGCATGCTGAAACGGCACATCGAGGTACGGAAGGATTTTTCCTTCTGCCATCAAAGGCAAGACCGCATCGACACTCGGGTACGGGTACACGTAGTGAAAGCGGACCCAGCAATCTAAGCGCGACAACTCCTCGGCCAATTCCAAAAAGCGCGTTTTCACAGGGCGCGTTCCAACAAACCCCGTTTTGTAATGCACGTCCAAGCCGTAGGCGGCTGTATCTTGGCTGATGACAAGAAGCTCGCGCACGCCCGAGTCCACTAAGTTTTCGGCTTCCCGCATCACGTCTCCGATCGGACGGCTCACCAGGGGACCGCGCAAATCCGGAATGATGCAGAACGTGCACTTGTGCGAACAGCCTTCGCTGATTTTCAAATACGCATAGTGCGAGGGCGTAAGCTTAATTCCCGCCGGTGTGTCCAAGCTCTCGTTGCGCTGTAACTTCGCCGGCAGGGCCTTGCGAATCAAATCCATCGCCCGATCGACCTGATCGGGGCCGACGACACCGATCAAGTCCGGAAAACGCTCGGCAAGCCAATTGCCCCCGTCGACGGCTTTCTTCCCGCCCAAACACCCGATCACAAGGACTCGACCGTTTTCTTTCATCGCCTCGGCGATGGCATCTAAACTCTCGGCAACAGCCGCATCGATAAAAGCACAGGTATTGACCACAACCAGGTCGGCCGAGGCATAGTCCGAGGCCACCTCATAGCCTTCCACGCGCAGGCGCGTCACTAACTTTTCCGTATCCACAAGCGCTTTGGGGCAACCGAGACTGACAAATCCGACACTCGGAACTTTCTTGCTACTGACTCTCACGCTTTCTTGTCCTCAATCCAGATTAATGCCGCATGCCGACCGCTCTTGGCCCCGTCCCGACGGAAACTGAAAAAGCGTTTCGGATCGGCAACGGTCGAAAGACCGCAATCCTGCACATCGGTCACGCCCACGCTCTTTAAGGCGTGACGCGCATAGGTCGCAAGGCTCAGGCAGTATTTTCCCTCGCCGATAAAACGAATTCCGTCCGTGACATCGGGATACCGTAAGCGATAGGCGGCTAAAACATCTTCTCCGCATTCAAAATCATCAAACCCGATACGCGGTCCAAGCCATGCGACAAGCTCGGCGTTTTCGTTGCCGAGGCGTTCCTTTAAGCGCAAAACCCCCGCCTCAATCACGCCGAGACTTAAGCCCTTCCAACCGGCATGAATCGCCGCCACGCCGCGAGCGTGCTTTTCGGCCACAAGAACCGGCAAGCAGTCGGCCACCTGGGCCACACACACAACGCCCGGCGTCAAACTCGTCTGGGCATCGGCCTCAAGCGTATCGTCCGTCACGGTTTCGGCATCGACCGTGCGAATGCCGTGAACCTGCTTCATCCAACGGGGCGGCGTCGGAACCATTTGCGCCAGGACAGAGCGATTCATGCGCACACACGAGGGGTTGTCCCCGACGTACGCACCGACGTTCATTCCCATAATCCCGTCGGGTCCTCCCCAAGGGCCGGAAGACACGCCCCCGGTACGTTCCGTAAAAAGGGCTCCGACACCCTGAGCGAGTGTCGGTCGAATCACTTCAATCTCATTTTTATAAAAAGCCATAAGTAGTTCCTTCGGAAGGCACGATTTTAATCGTAGACGTGTACCGGCTCATCGGTCGGGCCGAAGCCGAGCGAATCCATCAGAGCACGCATATCTTCGGGGGGCTCGGTAAACCACTCCACAAGACGCCCCGTTTGCGGATGCACTAAGCGCAAACGCGATGCGTGCAACGCTTGGCGGTGAAACTGCGCGGCAAGACCGGCCTCATCGGGAAGCTTCGAGGCATTCGTACGGTACAAGGGGTCGCCCAAAAGCGGCAGACCGACGCTGGTGAGGTGAACGCGAATCTGGTGCGTGCGTCCCGTATCCAAGCGACAAGCCACCCAACTGACGGCACGAGAGGCTATGTAGGTCGTTTGCACCAACCGAACATGGGTTTTAGCCGGTTTGGCAGCAATTCCGTTACAAGCAAACTTAATCGGGTTGCGCGGGTCGCGACCGATGGGAGAATCGATAAATCCCATGGGAGGGGCCATCCCGAGCACCAATGCCCAGTATTCGCGACAAACACTCCTATCTTGCAGTTGGCGAACCAAATCGGTTTGAGCCGCCTGCGTGCGCGCGACGACCATAAGACCGGATGTTTCCCGATCAAGCCGGTGGACAATACCGGCCCGTGGCACACGCGTCAGTTCCGGATACCGATACAAAAGTCCGTTTAAAAGCGTCCCGGACCAGTGACCGGCTGCCGGATGCACAACAAGACCGGCTGGCTTATCGACCACGATAAGGGTCGCATCTTCATACACCACGCGAAACGCAACATCGCTTTCGGGTCGGTACGCTAAATCTTCGGGCGCCGTCTGCGGCGTAACGTCAATCGCATCGCCCCCGGCAACCTTGGCACGTACATCTGTCAAAATCTCCCCGTTCACCGAAACGGCGCCGAGCCGAATCCACTCTTGGATGCGAGCGCGGCTCACATCGTTCATTAAAGAGGCCAAAACCTTATCGAGCCGATCGGCCGCCTGCGACCAATCCAAGCGGAAATGCCGAACCGTTTCGGACGCATTTGCCGCACAGAAGTCCCGACCTTGCGGCATTTCCTCTATATAATCGTCGCAATCTTTTTCTATCGTGTTTGCCATGAATTCAAAACTCAAGTTTTCCATGCGCGCCGCCGGATGCATTCTCTCGTTGGCTCTTTTAGCCGGATTGTCCGGATGCAGCTGGTTTCAGTCCCTTGAAATCGATCCGACGCGTGACTGGACCGCACAGAAACTTTACTCCGAGGCGCGCGATGCGATGAACGAATCCAATTGGTCGCTCGCAAAAGATTACTATACCAAGTTAGAAGCCCGGTATCCGTTCGGCACCTACGCGCAACAAGCCCAAATCGAGCTCGCGTACGTGTATTTCAAGGACGATGATGCTCCCTCAGCCATTCAGCAACTCGATCGATTCCTGCGCGCTTACCCGAATCACCCCAACAGCGACTATGCCCTGTACCTGAAAGGTCTTGCGACACTCAATGAGCGCGAGGGCCTTATTAGTTCCATGATTCGCCAGGACATTTCCGAGCGTGATGCTCAGGCTGCGCGCGATGCCTTCGATGTCTTTAAAGAACTCGTCGGCCGGTATCCCGATTCGCGCTACGCCCCGCAGGCCACGCGCAAAATGCATGAACTGGTTTTGGCCCAAGCCCGTCACCAACTCAATACGGCTCGTTTTTACTTTGAACGAAAGGCCTACATCGCAGCCTTAAACCGAGCCAAAGTCGTTTTACGCGATTTCCAATTAACGAGTGTGAGCGACGATGCCATGGAGTTAATGGCGCAGTGCTATCACGAACTCAAGCTTTTTGATTTAGAAAAAGACATGCGACGCGTTATCGAACTCAACAAAGGTCGCAAACGCGC
Organism: uncultured Sutterella sp.; assembly: GCA_900544335.1. Classification (GTDB taxonomy): domain Bacteria; phylum Pseudomonadota; class Gammaproteobacteria; order Burkholderiales; family Burkholderiaceae_F; genus Duodenibacillus. The sequence continues at coordinate 22,507 of UQUS01000025.1, read as the reverse complement.
CGATATGCTCCGTTAGGTCGAACAGGCGGGAGGATTTCAGAGTCCTCCCTTTTTTTGCGCTCAACCGTCTTAAACTTTTAGGTTGTCCTCGTCTACCGGCCCCTTCATCATGTCCGACAACAAGCGCCTTTTCCATCTTTTCTGCGGTCCCGTACTCTTTGCTCTTTGCCTCGGGCTTATTCCTGATTCGACTCTTGCTCTTCCCACACGCACGGCCGTCGGAACAATGCTTTGGATGGGATGGTGGTGGGTCAGTATGCCGGTTAACCCGGCTGTGACAGCACTCTTGCCGATTGTCGTCAATGCGCTTTTTACTCTTGTGCCGATGAGCTCGATCACGAGTCTGTATTTCTCGGATATCGTCGTCTTGCTTTTAGGGGCGAGCATGATTTCGGCTACCTGGGAAATCACGGGCTTAGATAAACGTCTTGCCGTGCGTTCTTTGATGCTCCTCGGTCCGTCCGTGAAAACCCACATCGCCGTTTGGTTCCTGGTTTCGGTCGTTCTTTCGAGTGTCCTTCCCAATGCCGTCGTCTGCGCCCTGCTCGTGCCGATTTGCGCCGCCATGATTCGATTTCTCTCGCAGGGACACAGAGCCGACTTCAAGCCGCTCCTGTCGTTACTGTTCGTCGGCATTGCTTGGGGATGCGGACTCGGGGGACTCGGTACGCCGCTCGGGGGTGCGATGAACCTTGTGGCCGTCAGCTACATCGAACAGATTACCGGGCACGAATACTTTTACATGGATTGGGTGGTCAAAATGATGCCGATGATGCTCGTTTTGGTCGCCGCCACGTTGGTTTTCCTCCTTGTTCTCGAGCCGAAAAACCTCTCTTTAGCCAAAACCCGTGAATTCGTTCGCGATGAGGCAAAGAAACTGCCGCCCTTATCGCGCGATGAGATTTACGGACTTATCTTGTTTATCACGCCGCTTGTGCTCTCATTTGCTCGGGAACTTTATGCCGACCTGTGTCCGGGATTAAAGCCGGCACAACTTTTTCTCATTTGCGGACTGATTTGTTTTGTGCTGACCGGGAAAAACGGCAAACCCTTTGCCACTTGGGAGCAGGTCTGCCCGAAGATTGAGTGGCAATTGCTGCTCCTTTTTGCCGGCGGCCTGGCACTCGGGCTCCTTTTGACTGAAACGGGCGCAACAAAAGCCGTTGCCGGAGCTATCGCAGCTCTTCACTTAGGAAGCGGCATTGCCCTACTTCTTGTCATCATTGCCGTGACGATGATTTTCGTTGAGGTCGCCAGTAACACGGCCGCCGCCGCGATTGCCGTTCCCATGGTCATCAGCTTGGCGCACGAACTCGGCGAAGACCCGATCTCTTACGTTTACATCACGGCCGCCGCTTTCAATACCGGCTTTATGTTCCCGACATCGATTCGAGCCATTCCGATTGCGTACGGCTTAAATCCGATGTACCTATTTTTGTCCGGGGCCGTCATGACGGTCATTACCGTGATTTTGATTGCCGTAACCGGGCGCTTTCTGTTCTTTTAACGCTCAGTAGGCTTACTCGGGATTTAAGTACTCGGTTTCAAGCACGTTTTTACGCAGTCGCATGAGATTGATGCGGCACGCTAAAAGCACTTCCGCTTCGCCCTCTTCCGCCCCTTTAAGTTGCGAGCGAAAAGCACATTCGTTTTTCAGATACAGATTAAAGAGGCGATTGGCTTCCTGAATGTCCTTGGCCGTCTGGCGCTTCTTATTAGCCCTGTCGAACATACGCGCCTTCGCGAGCACGAGCTCCAAGACGCTGTTGTACTGAGACTGAACTTGCTTGGCTTCCAGAGTCAAACACTCGCGTTTTTGTTCCTTTTTCGTCATGTTTTTGTAGCACTCGCCGACCTCATCGAGAGCAAACGCCTGGGTGCTCACCAGAGCCAAACACGAAAAAACAATCCAGAAAAACTGACGCATGTCGACTGTCCTTAAAAAAAGCGACTTCAAACGCGTTGCATTGTACAAGCGCAAACGCCGGTGCGGTTTAATCCGGCACGCATCCCCCCTATAATGAGCGGTATCGGTTTTGTTTAATCGAGGGATGGTTATGGCCTGTTCCAGACGAGCATTGCTCGGCACGCTTTCGCTTCTTTTTCTTTCCGGTTGCGGATTTCATTTGCGCGGGAGTTTTACGCTCCCGTTTAAGACGCTGTATTTGGACATGGACAGCAATTCCAAGTTCACGGCAACGCTCGCCCGTATGCTTCGCGCCGGCAGTAACGTGACGCTCGTCGATAGTGCCGAAAAGGCCGAAGCTGTCCTACGCATTACGCAAAACACGTCAAGTCGCGACGTCCTTTCCTACAGCACCTCGGGCCGAGCCCGTGAATTTGAACTTAAGATAGTCCTCACGTTTACCGTGACGGCACCTGACGGTCACGTCTTTCTCGCGCCGACGACCATCAGTGTCTCGCGCGACATCACCTACGATGACAACGAATATCTGAGCCGTGACTCGGAAGAAGCGATGATTAAAAACGAGATGCAAAACGACATCATCGAACAGATGATTCGCCGCATCGAGCGGTCGGCACCGGCGCGATAACTGAAAGCGGTTGCGTTATGCGTGCAGGCGACATTTCTTCTCGGTTACAAGGAAACAGCATTGCGCCCCTGTGGTTCATTACGGGCGAAGAGCCGCTTGTCTTGATTGAGGCGGCCGAAGCCGTTCGCGCCAAAGCCAAAGAGTTGGGCTTTGAGGAGCGCGAGGTCATGAATGCCTCGGCCCTGTGGGACTGGTCGCTTTTAGAAGCGTCGTGCCGAGAGGTCGGTCTATTTTCCCCGAAGAAAGTCATCGATTTGCGCCTGGCCAGTTTCCGTCCGGGCATCAAGGGTGCCAAAGCCCTTTCGGACCTATCCGAGATGCCCTTAGATAACGTCGTAGTCATCGTGTCGATGCCCTACGACTGGTCGGTCAAAAAACTCGCTTGGTTTAAAAAACTCGCTGTCGCCGCGCAATTTGTCGAGTGTGCTCCGATTACTGCACGCGAACTCCCGAGTTGGATCAAGGAGCGCTTTTCACGCCAAGGGCAATCCGTCGACAATCAGGCCGTAACCCTCCTTTGCGAGCGCTGTGAAGGAAATCTTCTCGCTGCCAAACAAGAACTCTTAAAACTTTCGTATCAGTACCCGGTCGGAACCCGCATCAGTGCGGAGATGATTCGAGAATCGGTAAGCGATGTTTCACGCTTTGACAGCGAAGCACTGGCCGAGGCGCTCTTAACGGGCAATGCCGCCAAGGCCGTCAAAATCATCGACTCCTTAAAAGCCGAAGGCGAAAGTATCCCGAATGTTTTATGGATGCTGGCCGATGAAATTCGCGGAGCAGCACGCGTCAATGCCATGGTGAAAAAGGGCCTGGCGCCCGATGCGGCCATGCGCTCTGCCGGCATTTTCGGTCCGGCTAAAACGCGGCGCGTTCGCACTTTGGCCTTACGCTGCTCGGAAAAGAAACTTCAGGCCGCCGTCATGCTTTTGTCCGACATCGATAAAATCGGTAAAGGGCTGACCGTTGCCAAGCGTGATGCCGACCCGTGGCTGGAACTTGCCGGCCTTGCGGCCTTCCTGCGTCGCTAACAATCAGGAGACCCCTATGTCACAAAACTCTGCCATGCGCGACCTCGTGCGCACCATGGGCCAAGCGGCCAAACAAGCGTCGTTGCAAATCGGAGCGAGCAGCACCGAGGTGCGCAACAAAGCCTTACGACTTCTGGCCGACAAAATTCGTACCCGCAAAGAAGCCATTTTCAAGGCCAACGAACTCGATTTAAATAAGGCTGCCGAGCATGACTATCCGGCCGCCTTTATCGACCGTCTCCGCCTGACACCGGCAATTGTCGAAACCATGGCCCTCGGGTGTGAACAAATTGCCGACCTTCCCGATCCGATCGGACAAGTGACCGAAAAGCATCACCGGCCGAGCGGCATTGATGTAGCCCGCATGCGTGTGCCCCTCGGTGTGATTGCGATTATTTTCGAATCGCGTCCCAACGTGACAATCGATGCCTCGGCACTGACGATTAAGTCGGGCAATGCAGCAATTTTGCGCGGCGGCAAAGAAGCACTTGAAAGTAACCGCATGCTCGGAGCTCTTGTGCAAGAAGCGCTTGACGAGGCAGGGCTCCCGCAAAACGCCGTGCAAGTTGTCGGAACTCCCGACCGCGATTTTGTCGGGGAATTGATTACCTCCCCCGAATATATCGACGTTCTCATTCCTCGAGGCGGGAAAAAACTCATTTCGCGCCTGGAAAAAGAATCGCGCATACCGATGATCAAACACTTAGACGGCATCTGCCACACGTATGTAGACAAGGATGCGAACCTGGCGATGGCCGTGAGCGTTACGGATAACGCCAAAACGCAGCGTTATGCCCCCTGCAATACCACCGAAACGCTTTTGGTGCACGAGGCCGTCGCCGAGGCGTTCCTGCCGCAAATCGGAAAGATTTTTGCCGACAAGGGCGTTCAGATGCGGGGCACGGAGGCCATTCGGAATATTTTGGCAAAAGCCGATCTTCCGAGTATTCCTGCTACGGACCAAGACTGGGATACCGAGTACAACGCGCCGATTATTTCGATTGCAACGGTCAAGTCCCTGACTGAGGCAATCGACTTTATCAATCGCCACGGCTCCAAGCACACCGATGCCATCATTACGGACAATCCCGAAAGCGCGGCACGCTTTTTGCGAGAGGTCGACTCCGGTAGCGTCATGCACAATTGCTCGACACGCCTGGCCGACGGCTTTGTCTACGGCCTAGGGGCGGAAATCGGCATCAGCAACGGAAAACTTCATGCGCGCGGACCGGTCGGTCTTGAGGGACTCACGTCGTTAAAATTCGTCGTTTACGGTCACGGAGAAGGCAGACACTGATGGCGCTCATTCGTTCTTACTATGCACTGTGCCCGTTCGGGCTCGAATCGATTTTGGAAAACGAGTTGCGTGAGGCCGGTGCGCAAAGCACCAAAACCTCCCGCTCGGGCGTGTGCTTTCGCGCCGACGAAATCACGGCAATGCGTGCGTGCGTGACAAGCCGCATTGCCAGCCGCATCCTTCTTGGCCTCGGCGATACGGATTACTACGACGAAGAAGATATTTATAACTTTGCCTGCCGAACCAAGTGGGAGCATTACTTTGACCCCGATGCGACGTTTCGCATCGATGTGACGGCACACCGCTCGCCCTTAAATTCGCTCGACTTTACGCTGCTACGCATTAAGGACGGAATCTGCGACCGATTCAACCACTTTATGCAAACGCGTCCGAGCATCGACCGCGTTCACCCCGATGTGCGCATCTTTGCCCATGTCGATTCGGATCGCTGTACGTTTTATTTGGATTTGTGCGGCGAGTCGCTTTTCAAACGCGGCTGGCGACGCGACAAGGGAGAGGCTCCCTTAAAGGAAAACCTTGCTGCCGGCCTTTTGGCCTTAAGCGGCTGGACACCCGAGATGCCGCTAGCCGATATCTTTTGCGGCTCGGGCACGATTGCCATCGAAGCAGGACAAATTGCCACGCATACGGCCCCGGGGCTGAATCGTCACTTTCTTTTTGAAAAGTTCAAAGGCTTTGACCGGGATATGCTCGAAGAAGTCAAAGACGATGCACGGGCGCAAGTCAATCCCTACGTCGACGTCTCGATTCAAGCGTCCGACATCAGTTCCATCGTCGTTTCCAAAGCGCGGGACAATGCCGCTCGCGCAGGTCTTAGTGCTCTGCTTGAATCGGGGAAACTGACCTTTGAAGTGGCCGATGCGCGAGTTGCCTCCCCGAAAAACCCCGAAGGGCTTGTGGTGAGCAACCCTCCGTACGGCGAACAGTCCAATCCGAAGTCCGCCTCCGTGACCTCGATGATGAAGGATGTTTCCGACAACTTAAAACGCCACTGGGCCGGTCACACCGCGTGGCTTTTAACGAGCGACCGGCAACTGCCGCGGCAGATGCGCCTGTCGGAAGCGCGCAAAATCCCGCTTTTTAACGGACCGCTCGAGTGCCGGTTCTTCCGCTTCGATTTGGTAAGCGGCAGTTTTCGCAAAGACACCCCTCAGTTAAGAAGCGGCAACCTTTCCGGGGATGTCTCCGACGCCGTTTAGGATGACCGACGGGCGATACGAGAACTGACGGACAAGGTCAATCGTACTGATGCCGCTTAAGACCAAAGCCGTCATCATGCCGCCCTCCAGGCCTGCGATGATGTCCGTATCCATTCTGTCGCCGATTAACGCGGCCTGTGCAGAGTGCACTTCCAGTAGGTGCAGGCCCGTGCGCAGCATCAGTGCATTGGGTTTCCCGACGTAGTAGGCGGTCTTACCCGTGGCAATCTCAATAGGAGCCATCAGCGCACGGCACGCCGGTGCAATGCCGTTTTCCGTCGGACAGGTGTTGTCGGGGTTGGTTCCGACCAAGCGCGCTCCGTGACGCACGAAATCGATGGCCTTGGTAATCATCGTGTAGTTATACATGTCGGTCTCGCCGACGACAACGTATTGGGGATCGACGTCGTTCATCGTAATGCCGACGTCATAGAGCGCTTTAACCAAGCCGGGCGCTCCGAGCACGTAAGCACTGCATCCCGGGCTTTGTTCCTTTAAAAACTTAGCCATGGCAAGAGCACTCGTGTAAAAGTGCTCTTCCCCGATTTCCAGGCCCATGCGGGCAAGCTTTTGCTGCAGTTCTTTGGGGCTTTTTTCACTGGAGTTTGTCAGGAAAAGGAAGCGCTTATTTTCTCGGCGTAACCAGGCGACAAATTCCTTAACTCCGGGCAAAAGAACGTTGCCGTGATAAATCACGCCGTCCATATCACACAAATATCCGTCTTTCGCACGTAAAAAAGCTAATTGCTGAGGATCTAAAAGTTTTGTCATTGTCGTCCCCTGAAAAAATTTTCAAAGCCGCGCATTGTAGTCGTTTCGCTCAACACAAGAAGCGAAGGCAATGTGAGAAAATAGCAGAAAATTGCAACTTTGTTTTTTAAAATCAGTCGGGCGTTATTTTGATATATACATCCCCTTATTGCAGTAGCCACACGGACTAGGCAGCAAGGTGAGTCCCTTTGCGTTGTCGCAAAAATTCGCAATATTTCGCCTTCTTTTCTTCGCATTCTCCCTATAGTTTTCGTAGCAACTGAAACCTTTTGTTTCATTTGCACCGTCTATTTTCGGTCACCGTACCGGAAACGGATGTTCACAGAAAAGGGAGAAAAAAAAGGCAGTAAAAAAATCCGCATGGACAAGCTTGCCCGTGCAAATGATGATCGGCCTTGTGCTCGGCGTCGTCGTTGGAATGTTTATTAGTTCCGACTTCGCGACAACGTATTTAAAGCCCTTGGGCGATTTATTCATCCGACTCATTCGTATGGTGGTGGTGCCTCTGGTTTTTGCGACGCTCGTGGCCGGTGCCGCCGGTATCTCGGACATTTCCAAACTCGGACGAGTGGCGATTAAAACCTTGATTCTGTTTATGGTGACATCAGCCGTATCCGTGATTTTCGGCTTAGTCATCGCCAACATGATCGATCCGGGCGTCGGTCTGACACTTTCGACCGAAGGCTTGAAGGCCGCACAAGTGAAGGCTCCGAGCTTTATCTCGACCTTACTCAACATCGTCCCGATTAATCCGATGGAGTCGTTTGCCAAAGGCTCGATTCTTCAGATCATCTTCTTTGCCATCATGTTCGGCTTCTGCCTGAACTGGCTCGGCGAGAAGGGACATGCCGTCACGAACTTCTTTGATACGGTCGGCAACGTCATGATTCGCATGACCAATGTCGTGATGTACTACGCTCCGATCGGCGTGTTCGCCTTGATTGCGGTTGTCGTCAGCCAGCACGGGCTCTCTGTTTTGCTGCCGCTCGGCAAACTCATCCTCGCGTCCTTTGTCGCGACCACGTTACTTATCCTCGTGATTTACATCCCATGGGTGAAATTCTTGATTAAGCTGCCGATTATCACCTACTTTAAGGGCATCTTCGAGCCCTGGCTCATTGCCTTTACAACGTGTTCGTCGGCTGCCGCTATGGCCGCCAACCTCGTGGCTTCCCGCCGGCTCGGTGCCTCCAAAGCAATTGCCTCGTTTGCCGTGCCTCTCGGCAATACGATTAACATGAACGGTACGGCCGTTTACATGGGCGTGACCGCTGTCTTTGCGGCGCAGATTTACGGCATCGACTTGTCGTTTAGCGACCAGGTCATCGTCGTTTTAACGGGCGTTTTAGCCGCCGTCGGTACGGCAGGTGTTCCCGGTGCCGGTCTGATTATGTCGACCCTGGTCTTTACGCAAATCGGCCTGCCGCTTGAAGTGATCGGCCTGATTGCCGGCGTCGACCGTATTCTCGATATGATCCGTACGTCGATTAACGTTGTGGGCGACTCCACAACCGCTTTGATGGTCAGCCGTATGGAAGGCGAACTCGGAACGGAACCTTTCGTGGACGGAGAAGACGCTCCGACCGAACCGACGAAACTGTAATCGACTTTGTGTCTTAACCGAAAGCCCGAGTCTGCTTGGATTCGGGCTTTTTCGTATTCGATGGCGCCGCACATTGCTCGACATCGAAAGGCTCGGGGCTTTGCCAAAAAGCGCACTTACGTGTAAGATTCAGGCTCTTCGAAAAGAGGTCCCCATCGTCTAGTGGCCTAGGACATGACCCTCTCACGGTTAGAACCGGGGTTCGAGTCCCCGTGGGGACGCCAAGACAATCTTCGGAATACGCTTTCCGGAGATTTTTGTTTTTAGGACCTACGCTTGACCCCGCTCTTCTCGGCAATCGGAATGATACTGATCGATCCGTTCTCAACGCCGGTTTCGGCAATCAGGGTTTCCGCTAAATGGCGCACTTGACGCATCTTTCCTCGCATCACAACAGCTTCGACACACTTGTCGTGATTTAAGTGCACATGCATACTCGAGATAACCAATGACGTGTGTTCATGCTGATGCTCGACCATGCGATTGGAAAGGGCACGTGTCTTGTGATCGAAAGCATACGCAACAACGGCGACACACTCTCCGTTACCGGACTCGGCGACATCGGAAGCAATTTCTCGACGCACGAGATCTCGGAAGGCTTCCGAACGGTTTTTGTAGTGTCGGGCCTTAAGGAGTCGCTCAAAATCCTCGGCTAAATCATCATCCACGGAAAAGGTCAATCGCTGCATCGTATCCTCAAGACTCGAAGTTTTCGCATGTTTTCGATTATAGTTTTATCTCTGCGCTTTGAGTTCGAACCATGTCAGCTACTGCCCTTATTCTTGTCCTTGCTGCAGCGTTTTTGCACGCGACATGGAACTATCAACTCAAAAAAGCATGCCCCTCGAAGGTTTTCTGGCCCGTCAGTTACCTCTTGACTTTAACACTTTCCGTGCCGGCACTTCTTATTTATGATCCGACGATTTTTTCGGCCATCACGAAAACCGGTTGGCTTGTGATCTGCATTTCCGCCCCGATTCACATCGTCTATGCGTATGTGCTCCAGTACGGTTACAAACAAGCCGATTACAGCATCGTCTATCCGACGGCGCGCGGCACGGGTCCCTTGATTACCGTACTGGCTGCCGTCACCGTTTTGGGCGAACGTCCGAGCCCGGTCGGAATGTGCGCGATTGCCTCGATTTTGATCGGTATTGTTCTTCTTGCGACCAAAACTCATACGTCGCAAGCCGTTGACAAAAGAATCGGCAAAGGTCTCTTTTGGGGAGCTCTGACAGGTATTTGCATCGCGGGGTATTCGTTTTGCGATGCCTGGGCCGTTCAGCAACACACCGGATTAACGCCGCTTTCGTTTTACTTTCCGGCTCTTGCCGTACGGTGTGTCCTGTTGTGGCCGATTATCCTGATGACCAAAAATTGGCGAGGCGAAATCCGCGAGTTGCTCGGCAATCGCACACAACGCAAAGCGCTTTTTTGCACCGTCATCGGATCACCCGGCGCTTACATTCTCGTGCTTTTTGCCCTGACGTTAGCGCCGCTTTCGTATGTCGCACCGGCTCGCGAAATCGGCATGATGGTCGGCGTGGTAATCGGAGCCCTTCTCCTGAAAGAATCGCTGACACCGAAACGCATCAGCGGCGTGGCTTTGATGGTTCTCGGTGTGGTTTTAATCGGGCTAGCCAAATGATTGATAAAACGCCTACCGCAGCCTTTTGTCGGACCCTACTGTGCGTGGTTTTCGCAAGTAGTCTTCTCGCAGGTTGCGCCCACGAGACGGTCATTGCTCAAAAAGCTCTTCTTGATACTATCCGAAAGCGTTACGTTCCCGACAGCCGTCTCGGCGTCTTTGACGTGACGTTTGAAAACGGTCGCCTTGTCGGAAAAACAACGAGCCTAAAGGCCAAGGAGGAACTCCTTAAAGCCTTCGGGCAAGCCGCTTACGGCGTTTGTCTTCTTCCTGATACCGGGGGACTTGACGTCAACACCTTCGGCTTTGTACGGGTTCCGATTGCCTCCCTTTACAAGGCGCCCTCCTACACCTCCTCGGTTCAAACACAATCGGTGCTCGGGACACCCGTACGCATCCTTCAAAAAGACGGATGGTTACAGGTCAAACTTCCCGACGGATACGTTGCCTGGGCCGTTCCCGAGCAAATCATCTCGTGCGATGAGGCGTCCTACAAACGCATTACTGCACGAGAACCTTGGCTTGTAACGGCAACTCAAACGGCTTTGTTTGAAAAGCCCGACATGTCCTCGCAGCGACTCGGTCTTTTGCCTGCCGGAGCACGTCTTTATCCTACTAAGGAGTCAGCCGATGTCTGGACGGGCGTGGAACTGGCTGACGGAATACGCGGCTTTGTCTCCTCCCGAGACATTCAAAGCCTGACGGGGCTTTTAAAGCGCTGGGACGACTTGAGAAAAGACTCGGCCCGTTACGCAAAAGCCCTGACGCACCTGGCGAAAAGTCTTCTCGGATAAAGTTACCTTTGGGGCGGCACGAGCACATTTGCCGTCGATTGCTCCGGGTTCACGCAAACGGTCTACCGGCAAACCGGCGTGCTTTTACCGCGCGATGCCGACATGCAAGCTACGGTCGGAGTCGAGGTTAAAAAGCCTTTTTCCCCCGGAGACCTTCTTTTCTTCGGCGCAAAAGCCAAAGACGGGAGCCTCGAAAGCATCCGTCACGTGGCTCTTTCTCTCGGCGGGGACAAGTTTATCCACGCACGAGGACATGTGCGACTTGCAAGTTTCTCGCCGCAAGATCCTGATTTCGATGCCTTTGAAGCCGCGCGCTTTTTAAAAGCCATGCGCCCGAACCCGGCAAACCTCCCCCGATTGACTCACGAGGACGAACAACGCTAGATAAATCCACTAGACTTAGCCCCATGGATTTACCTGAAAACAATTCTCAACACAGCACCTGTGTTCGGCTCTCGGAGGAGGCGCAAACCGTTCGTTTCGCCGAGCGTCTGGCCGATGCGTTAACGTACGTGCGCGAGGCGATTTATCAAAGCGGCTTTAATCTGCGCCTTACGGGAGATTTGGGCGCCGGAAAAACCACATTGACCCGGGCCCTCCTACGCCGTCTCGGTGTGACGGGTCGTGTGAAAAGTCCGACCTTCGAACTCGTTTCCGATTACGATGTTTTAGACGGAATCGCGTTTCATCATTTTGATTTTTACCGCTTCGAATCTCCGATTGAATTTGATGAGGCCGGCTTTCGCGATCTGTTCGGTCCGGGCAGTATCACAGCAAGCGAATGGAGTGACAAAGCCGGCAACTTTCTTCCTTCTGCCGATTTGGAACTCGTGATTACCATTTATGGAACTCAGCGTGACATAACCGTCAAGGCCTACTCAACAACAGGACAGCGTGTGCTCGAGGAACTTAAAAAATGACAACATCTCGGCGACTTTTTGTCTTAAGCACGATGGGGGTCGGTCTTGGCCTGACGGGAAGGCCTCTTCTTGCCGCGACGCCGAGCACCGTTACTTTGTCCTCCAAGCAAAACGCAGATGGACTTAATCTAACCATAGCCACGCGAAGCAAGGTTCTTTATCGCACCTACTATCTGGGTTTTTCCGACAACCGGCGATTTGTCGTTGACGTGGAACCGATGACGCTTACGCCGGAAATCACGCGAGCGGTTGCGGCCGTAAAGTTACAGCCTTCCTTTGCGCGCTCCGTACGCGTCGGGCAATTTAAAGAAAATACGGTCCGCCTTGTCATCGATTTGGCAGACGGCATCGATGCCGTCGCTTCGAGTCCGAACGTCGGACTGACGCAAATCATTCGCGTGAATTTGAGCGAAAAATCCCCGGACGATCCGCTCGCGCAGATTGTCAGCACCTCAGGAGCGGCATCGGTCTCGAGGATGCCTGAAGCACCCAAAAAAGAAACGCCGCGCCTGAAAACGGTTCCTGCAAAAAAGAAACACCAGGAAACGCTCGTTGTCGTCATCGATCCGGGACACGGCGGCGCCGACCCCGGTGCCGTCGGCAAACGCAAAACCAAAGAAAAAACCGTGGTTCTTGCCATTGCCAAGCAACTTGCAGCGCGAATTAATGCCACACGCGGAATGAAGGCCTACTTAACGCGAAGTACCGACGTCTTCTTACCGCTGCACAAGAGAGCCGCTTTTGCCATCAACCACAAGGCGCATCTATTTGTCAGTGTGCACGCCGATGCTTGGACCAATCCGCGCGCCAACGGTTCGTCCGTCTTTACCTTAAGCACCCACGGCGCTTCGTCCCTGCAGGCGCGTTGGCTTGCGCAAACTCAGAACAAATCCGATGAAATCGGCGGAATGGACTTTCGAGACGTGGCCAGTCAGGCCCGCAGTACCGTCGTCGATATGCTCGCAGAAACTAAATTGCGATACGGCATTCAACTCGGCGATGCGGTTTTAGAGGAACTGGCTCGACTCGGGCCCTTGCATAAATCCACCGTTGAATACGCTGAATTTGCCGTCCTTAAGGCCCAAGGAGTTCCGTCCATTTTGGTGGAAACGGCGTTTATCAGCAACCCGAAAGATGAAACGCGGCTGACGAACAAACGCGAGCAAGCACACTTTGCGACGGCCATCTATAAGGGAATTCTCACAGCCGTCGAACGTGATCCTTCTTTACTCAAACAAAGTTAACAGACAAGGAAACCGACTATGCCTCTTCCGATTGCACCTAAGAAAATGGCCGATACGGTGAAAGTGGCAAAAACCACCGCAAAAGTCCGCGTGAAAAAATCGGTCAAACAAACAGCGGCCCTGCTGAAAACGCCGGCTCGAAAAGAGGCGGAACCCGCCCGAGTCAATCCTGCGCCCGCTCCTCGCACAGCCGAGGTGCCTATGTCCCCTGAGACCAAGGGAAAACCCGTCAAGACCGCACGTGCTGCTTTGCGCCGCGCCGATGAAAAAGTGCGCCTGTTCGTTTTGGATACAAACGTGCTTTTGCACGACCCGACATGCCTTTTCCGCTTTGAGGAGCACGATGTTTTCCTGCCGATGACTACCCTCGAAGAGCTCGATAACCACAAAAACGGAACGACCGATGCGGCACGCAACGCCCGTCAGGCCAGTCGCTGGATCGATCAACTTATCGAAGTGGACTCCGGAAAGATCGAAGACGGAAGGCGCTTAGACGGTATCGGCAACACGGAAGCCACCGGGCGACTCTTTTTCCAAACTAAAAGCGTGCCTGAGGGCATGTCCTCGAGTTTTTTACAAGCCAAGCCCGACAATGCCATTTTGCTTGTCGTGCGGGAATTAAGCCGCGAAAACCCCGATAAAGATGTCGTGCTTGTCAGTAAAGACATCAATATGCGCATTAAGGCGGCGGCCCTTGGCCTAAAAGCCGAAGACTACTTTAACGACAAGGCGATGGACGACTCCCAGTTGCTTTACTCGGGAAAAACCGTTTTGCCCGATACGTTCTGGGATGAACACGCCAAGTCGCTTGAAAGTTGGCAGGAGGACGGACGAACCTACTACAAGGTCTCCGGTCCTGTCGCAGCCGACTTACACGTCAATGAATTCGTGCATACGGCCGACGGCAGTTTTGTCGCCCAAGTGGTGGCAACGGACGCCAAAAAGGTGACCTTACGCACCATTCGCGATTACACGCTCGCCAAGAACGCTCTGTGGGGTATCCACGCGCGCAATATCGAGCAGTCTTTTGCTCTCAATCTTTTAACCGACCCGCAGATTGACCTTGTAACACTGCTCGGACAAGCCGGGACCGGCAAGACGCTCATGACACTTGCCGCTGCCCTCTCGCAAACGCTCGACGAGCGACGTTACTCGGGAATTATCTTCACACGCGCCACTGTCAGTGTCGGTGACGATATCGGGTATTTGCCGGGAACCGAAGAAGAAAAAATGACGCCCTGGATGGGTGCCCTGGAAGACAACTTGGAAGTACTGTTAAAGACCGACAAAGGCAATGCCGGCTGGCGCAGTTCTGCAACAAGCGACATCGTCAAGAGTCGCATTTCCATTAAGTCGATGAGCTTTATGCGCGGCAGAACGTTCCTTAATAAATTCCTCATCATCGATGAAGCGCAAAACCTTTCGCCCAAGCAAATGAAAACGCTCATCACACGTGCCGGTCCGGGAACTAAAGTGGTCTGCCTCGGGAACATTGCGCAGATTGATACCCCGTACCTGACGGAAGGCTCCTCGGGATTGACGTACCTTGTCGAGCGACTCAAAGGTTGGGCGCATGCCGGTCACATCATGCTCGAACGCGGCGAGCGAAGCCGCTTAGCGCATTGGGCAAGTCAGGCGCTCTAAAGTCCCTTCCTGACTTAAAACACAAAGGCGAAAAGACGCTTTGTCCGTCCTTTCGCCTTTTGTTTACCTGAAGATTAAGGAGCCTTGCGCTGCTTAATCAGCCGATCGGCTCCGTACAGCTCATCGAGAGCTGTTAACCCACAGTGCCGTTGACTGTCTTAAAAAGACACCTCCGCCGGGGTATCCTGCTGCGGAACAATCGTTTCCGACTCGGCGGAAAAATCCGTCACCAGGCTCGAGACGAGAATTCCGATCATCATCAGCCCGAGGACAACCTTGACAACAGCTCCGACGAGCATACCGAGCCACGTACCGAGACCGACTCCGCCGGCCGCAAGCAGCGATTTTTTTGCTAAAAGCTCGCCGATAACCGCACCGATGAGCGGCAGGAAAAGAATGCCGAAGAGCCCGAAAAATAGCCCAATCACGGTTCCGACGAGGGCTCCCGCAATGCCGTAGGGCGATGCTCCCGTTTTCTTCGCACCGAGCACTTGAGCAAACCAATCGACCGCCATGCCGATGAGCGTCAAGATGCCGAGAATCGTTAACTTCACAAACCCGATGGCCTCAAAATGACCGAGCCAGGCGGCAAGAAGACAGGCGGCGAAGATAAGAGGCAACCCCGGGACGGCCGGAATAATCGTTCCTGCTAACCCGACGACAGACAAGCCGAAAACAACCCACCAAAGACCGAAAGCACCCCAGTCCACTGTCGAAAAGAATTCCATTGCTTTCTTCCCCTATCGCAATTCCGGAGGCAACTCTGCCTCTTCGGCCAAATTGTCAAAGCGCGTGAACTGACCGTCAAACCGAAGCGGCACGACGCCGATCGGACCGTTACGCTGTTTGCCGATAATGATTTCCGCCAGATTCGGATCGGACGTCTGCTTGTTGTAAACAACATCGCGGTAAATAAACATGATGACGTCCGCATCCTGTTCGATAGCGCCCGATTCACGCAAATCGCTCATCATAGGACGCTTGTCGGTTCGTTGCTCGACCGAACGATTTAACTGCGAAAGCGCAATCACGGGCACATCCATTTCTTTGGCAAGATTTTTCAGGCCCCGGGAGATTTCGCCGATTTCCGTGGCGCGATTCTCGGTCGAAGAATTGCCCTTCGAGGTTCCTGTCATTAACTGCAGATAGTCGACGACAATAAGAGAAAGGGGGCCGCTCTTCCGTGCGAGGCGTCGCGCCCGAGCACGAAGTTCGTTAACTGAAAGACCCGGTGTGTCGTCAATGTAAACGGGCGCCTTGGATAAGATGCCGACCGCATCCGTAAAGTGCGCCCAATCGGACTCATCGAGCCGAGCACGGCGAATTTTCTGCGCGTCGATGCGACCGACCGAACTAATGAAACGTTTTGTCAGCTGCTCGGCACTCATTTCCATTGAAAAGATGGCAACAGGCAGTTGCAAAACCATCCCGGCATATTCGGCAATATTAAGCGCAAAGGCCGTCTTACCCATCGAAGGACGCCCTGCTACGATGACCAAATCGCCCTTGTGTAGGCCCGTAAGCATCTTGTCGAGCTTGACATAACTTGTCGGCAGTCCCGTCACGTCATCGGTGCTGTGTTGCTCGTAAAGCGCCTGAATTTCCTTTGTGACTTCGGTCGCCACTTCCGGCAGCCGAACAAAGCCTTTCTTGCCGCGATTGCTGTGTTCATCAATGGCATAAATCTTGGACTGCACCTTATCAAGAAGTTGCGGCACATCCGCAGCTTCCGGCGATAAGGCCAACGTCACGATTTCATCCCCTGCCGTAATCAGTTGACGCAAAATCGAACGTTCGCGAACAATTTCCGCATAGCGACGGATGTTTGCCGCCGACGGTGTCGAATGAACAAGAACGTCCAAATACTGCATGCCGCCGACATCCTGGACTTTGCCGGTCGCCTGCAGTTCGCTAAAGACCGTCACGGCATCGATGGGTTTTCCCGAAAGCGCTAAACGTGCAATGGTCTCGTAAATAATCTGGTGTTCTCGCCGGTAAAAGTCATCGGCACTTAAAACATCGGAGACCAACTCAAAGGCATTGGAATCGAGCATGAGTCCGCCCAAAATACTTTGTTCGCTCTCAAGCGAATGCGGCGGACGGCGGACAGAGGCAACAACGCTATCGGTTGCCATGGCATCTTCGGGAGGAAATCCCGGAATCGAATCGGACATAACAATGAAAAAAACAGAGCGTATTTATCTTAACTGCGAGGGAAAGACTATAGCGTATTTCCGTGACGAACCTACAGACGAAAGCGAGTCGACTGCGCGGTGTAGCTCGTGACCTCCCGAGACGAAAAAACCGGCCTCGGAGGTTTCCGAAACCGGTCTTAGATCCGTTCAGTCGTACTCTGTGCGAACTTACGCCTCAGGGACAACCTTAACCGTAATATCGGCAGTGATATCGGACATCAAACCCACGGTAATCGTGTACTCGCCGATGGCCTTGATGGCACCGAGCGGTGTACGAACCTGGCTCTTCTTGATTTCAAAGCCGAGCTTATCGACGGCTTCCGCGATATCCGCGTTGGTCACGGAACCGAACAGACGTCCGTCGACACCGACCTTGCTGGCAATCTCAATGGTCTGACCGTTGAGTTTGTCGGCAACAGCCTGAGCCGCCGCAATACGTTCGGCCTGAGCCTTCTCAAGTTCCGCACGGCGTGTTTCGAATTCGGCAATCGCCGCCTTCGTGGCACGCTTGGCATGACCCTGAGGAATCAGGAAGTTACGGGCATAGCCGTCCTTGACTTTGACGACGGCGCCGAGTTCACCGAGGTGATGAATCTTTTCGAGAAGAATGACTTGCATGATTATCGAGTCCCCTGGTTATCCGTGTAAGGCAACAGAGCGAGGAAGCGAGCACGCTTAATCGCCGTGTCGAGCTGGCGCTGATAGTGCGACTTCGTCCCGGTCAAACGGGCCGGCATAATCTTACCGTTTTCCTGAATGAAATCACGCAGCGTATCGATGTCTTTGTAGTCAATCTGTTCGACATGTTCGACCGTGAAACGGCAGAACTTCTTGCGCTTGAAAAGCGCATTCTGTTGGTTGGCACGACGGGGCTTGCCCTTTCCTTTTGCACCAAAAGCCATTTTGTCAACTCCTAATAGTAAATTCCGTGATATGGACAACTAACTTCTGCGTCTTCATGGACTTCGGGGCGAGAAAACCGACGATTGCGAGTTGTTGCGGGGGATTGACCTGATTTAATCGAACTGCCGCATCGGCAAATGCCACGGCAGGAAAACCAAACTCCAATCGACGCATGGCACCGGCCTCATAGACCTGACCGTCGTGTCGAAATTTTCCCTCGAAAACCGCGATTCCTGCCGGGGTGAACCGTAACGGTTCTTTCTCAAGCAAAGTCGCGATCAACCGAATCGAATTGAGTTGCTCTCCCGTACTCAGAAGATTGTCCTTTTATTCTTTACTGCTCGGCAACTTCCGCAGCCGTAGCTTCCTGCGCAGCCGGGGCGGGAGCAGCAGCTTCCGTCGCAGCCTGAGCCTTGCGGGCTTCTTCCTTCTCCACAGTCTTCATCATGACGGAAGGACCGGTTTCGGCCTTCTTCATCTTGACTGTCAGATGGCGAAGAATCGCATCGTTGAAGCGGAATCCGTTTTCGATTTCAGCCAATGTCTCGCTCGTGCACTCAATGTTCATGAGCACATAGTGGGCCTTGACAAGCTTGTCAATCGGATAAGCAAGTTGACGACGTCCCCAATTCTCAATGCGGTGCACTTTGCCGCCCTGCTCGAGAACGAGGTTCTTGTAGCGTTCAATCATCGAAGGCACCTGCTCGGACTGATCCGGGTGCACGATGACACACAATTCATAATGACGCATTACTCCTCCTTACGGAAAAAACCACCCGAGCGTCGACATCGGTGTGGCAAGGATTTGAAAGAAGGCGATTCTATCCGCGTTTTTACGGAAATTCAAGCTTTTTTCAAGGGAAAAGCCAAGATTCGGGCTTCGTGAATGCGCCGAAGAAATCGATTCTTTCGAAAAAGATTCGATGCCTCGACTCTTGCATTTTTCTGACTCTTTCCGATAAAATGCGCACCCTCATCGGTCGTACTATGATTGATGAAGTGGGTTGCCGGTGTAGCTCAGCTGGTAGAGCAGCGCATTCGTAATGCGAAGGTCGGTGGTTCGATTCCTCTCACCGGCACCAAAGTAATTAGCACAACGTAGCAAAGCCCTGATTTTTCAGGGCTTTTTGTTTATGTGTATGCGCCCAAAGTAGCAATTTTCGATTTGATGTGTGTCTTTTTTGTGTCCTAAAATGTGTCCTGCCCAAAAGGAGACCACATGGCAAGCATCGATACAATCCCGAACGGGTTTTCCGTCCGCTATCGCGTGGACGGGAAATCAGTATTCTGTTATTGTGTCACTGTCCTGAGGGGTTTACTCTCTGGCAAAACGTAGCCGAAGATTTCCTTTCCTCTTATTTCCGAATCTTCGGGAGCTTTTTCTTCTCATCCCCTCTTACAGGAAATAACCATGACGCCTCTTACGCGAAAACTCTCTCCGATTGCTGCTACCGTTTCGCTTTGCGTGGCGCTTTTAACCGGTAACACGGTTGTATGTGCCGATACCGTAGCGACTGTTACAGTCCCGGGAACGTACAACTTTGAAGGAGCCTCTTTTGCAGGGCAACTTGTTACCCTTAATCTCCCGTACGAAACCGCTTCTAACACCGAAATAGCCCTCAACGGAACAACAGGAGAAACGCTTACCATTAACCGCAGTTCGCTCGAGCCGATAATAAAGGTTGTCGAGCAAAGTCCGCCCGGCCAAGAGGGTCAGCCGGAAGCCGAAGGAAAAACAATCATAAAGGGAAAACTCGACCTTCAAATCAACAGCTCGTCCGCCGGCCGAATCAACGCCATTGAATTAAGTAAAGGCAATCACACACTCGGTTTTGAGGATGACCTCTCTGTTTCTGTCGACGTGAACAGTCAAGATAGATTCAGTGCTAACTCGGCAGCCTTGAGAACGCACAACGGTACCGTACATATTAAGCAGAACTTAGACATCAAGAAACTTCACGTTGCATTAGGCCAGGGGTCCGGATTTAATCTCGCCGGAATCTGGGCTGACACGGAAGATGTTCCTCCTGGGCATCTTGCTGTAAAAGCCACCGTGGAAGTCGAAGGGCAAGCAAAAATATCCGATATTTCGGCTTCCGCCTCAACTAACGTAGAGACTTATGGCATTTACGCAGGTTACGGCAGTCACGTAACGGTAAAACAAGGGACAACAATCAACAACATTTCCGCATCCGCTAACTCACCTGTAGCCGTCGGAGTTTTTGCAGGCTATGGAGGCATCATTGAACTTGATCATTCCGTGAGCATTTCAAATATTTCCGCAGACTCACTGTCCTATGCAGTTGCCTCTGTCTCTGGAGGAAAAGTATTTATTAACCAATCGCAAAGCCCGAGGAAAGTCTCTATTGACCAGGACTTGCTCTCGATGGGACGGAACTCTGCCATCGAGGCCAACTTCATGACAAACGATTCTGTCTTTAACGGGCTGACGTTATGGACTCTGAACAATTTAAGCGAAATAGACGCCGATGGGGGCAATGAAGTCTCTGAACCTCCCGGGAAAATAACGCTTCAGTTTGCCAACGGCGCTACTTGGAATGTGCGTAGCTCTAACGGCTTACCAGGAACGTTAACGCTTGAGAAAGGCATCGTAAATTTAGGAGCCGGTATTTCTTCCAACCAGTCCCCATCCATACGGTTTATGGTGGGCTCTCTTAGCGGCCAGAACGGAACAATCTCCATGCGTGTTAACGAGGACCAGAGAGTTACAGATCAAATCATTATCGGTAAGGGCTCCGGAAACCATTTTATAAAGATTCCTCCAACCGGGACGGGACCGACAGAGCAATCGCTAAACTGGTTAATTTACCAAAATCAAGGTAATTCCAATTTCACGCTCGAGGGTGGTGGGAAAGTTGAATTGGGCGCACACACATATGAACTTGCTCAAAGAAACGGAATGTATCCATGGGAGTCCGAAACCGAATCTTGGTGGTACCTAAGTCAGGTAACCGACGATTATTCGCAGTCCGGGAAAACGGTTCTTGCCCTCGCAAGCCTCGGCGCTCAGACGACACAACACTTAAATAGCCTTTCTGATTTGCGTAAACGCTTGGGCGAAGTGCGTCACGACACCGATGCCGGCCTTTGGGTCAAAGTGGCCGGTCAAAAAGACCGCTTTACCGGCTTTGAAGGATTCGGCTTTACACAAAAGTCTTGGCGCGTCAGTCTCGGCGCAGACTTTATGGTCGATAAGTGGCTCATCGGTGCCAACTTTAAATACGCCGACAGCAGCCAGAAGGTTAAAACCGACATCCGCACCAAGGGCGACTCGCACTCCGAGGGAATGAACCTTTATGCGACGTATCTGGCTGAGAACGGCGCCTATGCGGACTTCGTTTTAAGTGTCGACCGAAATTGCCAGAAGCTTTCGACAGCGATGAGTGACGGCACACCCGTTTCCGGCAAATACGACAACATCGGGTACGGCGCTTCGCTTGAAGTCGGCACGCAGTGGACGGTAAGCGAGATGCATAACCTCTTTGTCGAACCGCAGGCGCAACTTGCCTACTACAAGGCTCGGGGTAAAGACTTTACGCTCACAAACAACATAAAGGTTTCTCAGGGCGATTTTGAGAGCCTGACGGGACGCGTCGGTGCCGTCGTCGGGAAAACCTTCCTGGACATGAACGGCAGGATGCGCGGGCAAGCTGCCCTTGATTTCGGTTGGAAGGGGGAACTGACCGGCAAAAACAAACTTCGCATCAACGAAACGGAGTTTTCCGATCGCCTGATGAAGCACCGGTTTTACTACGGAGCGAACTACAACGTGAATCTGACGGACAACCTGCGGTGCTATGGGTACGTGGAGCGTGAGCAAGGTCACGGATACACGAAGGAAATCGAAGCCGGAATCGGGTTGAAGTACACCTTCTAAGCCTGAAACCGAAAACCTCTCTTTCGGTTTCACTGTCCGACATAAGGACCGAGCCCTTTCCCCGGGCTCCAAACAACAAAAAACCCGAGGCAAATCTCTTTGACCTCGGGTCTGCGGCGCGTCAGGCGCCGTCGGGCACCTGATGCCGAACCGATTATGCGATGTTAATCAGACGGCGTGCCGGTTGTGTGTTCTGGCTGACCTTAGGAACGGACACGTGCAAAACACCGTCCTCGAAGGTTGCCGTGCAATCGCCCTCATGGACATCCTTGCCGACGAAGAAACTCCGAGAGCAAGCGCCCGATGTGCGTTCGCAATGGATCACACGCCCTTTGGCGTTCTTTTCATCGTGCGAGACAGCCTTGTGCGCAGAAATCGTCAGATAACCGTCCTTAAGTTCCGCTTCGACTTCGTCTTTCTTAAAGCCGGGCAAATCAATCGCAAGTTCATAGCTCTTGTCCGTTTCGCGAATATCCGTCTTCATCACGCGATCGGCATGACGACCGAAAACAGACGGTGTGTGGAAAGATTCGACCTCCGCAAAGGGATCGGTCACAAAAGCAGGGAAGAACGAATCGGTAAAAAGTTGAGGCATTCTGTTTGTCATGGAAATTCTCCTTAAAACATCCCGGAAGGAACTTTTCTTTTCCTTCCCTCTTAAAACCCTATATCGGGCCGGAAGATTTTCAAGAACAGTGTGAGAAATCCCAATTGAAAACGGTGTGCTCAACCCCCATATAGAATGTGGTTTCGAGGTTCTTCTACTGAAGAGCCTTTTTTCTTT